>JBMNVL010000008.1:0-31356 GCA_050946775.1 Acutalibacteraceae bacterium | reverse complement strand
GCCCATCCCCGAAACGCGTTTCGGGGATGGGCTTTGTGTTGCCGAGAATCAGAAGGCGGTGATCTTGCCGGTGGCGAATTGGAGGATCAGCAACGCATCCGCCGCGCTGATCCCTACGACGCCGTCGACGTCGGCGGCGGTCGCCCGGGTATCCGTCAGCTCGATTTTACCGGTCGCCGCCTGCAGCGCCATCAGCGCGTCGGCCGCGGTCACGCCGCTTTCCCCGTCCACGTCGCCGAGGATCACGGGCGGCGCCTCGTACCGGTTGCGTTTGACGATAACGGGGCGCAGATCCCATTCCCCGCCGGGAATGGCCCCGTAGTTTTTCATCTGCAGCACGATCTGATCCTCGTACACGTAGACCATCAGCGCCTGGACCACATTGGAATCCTTGGCGCTGGCGCCGGCGTCGAGCTTGGTGCTGTAATACCGCATCGACCCCATAAACGAGGTGACAAACCCGGGATCGGTCGGATCGCCGCCCCGGCCGATGATCTGCCCGTCCATATCGTGCAGCGTCACCCGCTGAAGGGTGTCGGTGTGGATGTACACGTTGTCGCTGCTGCCATGGTCATGCCCGTACAGATACAGCACGTTGGGGTAGTTTTTGAACACGTCCATCATGCGTTGAGAGGATTCTTCCTTGAGTCCCTTGTTCTTGAGCAGACTGTCCGATCCCTCGATGGGCAGATGGCCCATGACGAAAACGGTCTTTTCCGGTCCGATCTGCGCCAGTTTTTGCTCCACCCAATCGAAAACGCCGGGGGTATAGACGTAATTGGTGTTTTGCTTGCTGCCCTCCATATCCGCCGGGGAGGTGTTCAGGCAGACGAAATCAAAGCCGTTGATAACGTAATGATACGCCAGCAGGATGTCCATACCCTTGTAGGTCTCGTAATAGGCGTCCTCCTCGGGCAATTCTCCGACGCGATCCTTCATAATGAGATCGTAATACGGCGCCGAGTTGTAGCCATCCCGCTCGCCAGCGTTGTAATCGTGGTTGCCGGCGACCAGCAGCACGTTTTTGGTGATGGGGTCGGTCCATTCCGGAATCAGATTCAACACGCTTTCCAGCCGGCTTTTGGAAAGATAGTCGTTGCTGGTGATATCGCCGCCGATCAGGATGACGTCCACGTCCTCGGTCTCCTTGATCTGGGACAGGGTGCTGGTGACTACGCCCCGCAGATGAGGCGGATTATCGGTAAGCAGACTCTCCTGGGTATGCAGATCGCTCAGGCAGGCGATGGTCAGCAGGGGCTTTTCGTCCCCGATGCCGGCGCCCCTGGGGGTGTACGGCGCGATGCGCACGTTCTCCAGCGTCATCGACAGATCGGGGCTGTCGCCCTGTTTTTCCAGGTGATACTCGTCCTGCACGTCGGCGGTAATGTTCAGTTCCTTGACGTCAGCCCAGTTGATCTTGCCAGACTTGATGTCCGACAGCGGAACGGTCACGTTGAAGGAATGCTCGTCGATCCACTCCACCTCTTTGGGACGCACTTCAACAAACTCCGCCGCCTGCTCCTTGCTGTCGATCCAGGAGGAACGCAGACGGAAGCTCACCTTGCGCCAGGCCTTTTGGGCGTCCACCCCTTCGCGCAGAGCGGTAAAGGTCACCGTCGCCATCAGCGCCATACTCCGGTTGGCGCCGTTCCCGGCGCTGCCGCTCATGTCCCGGGGCGCGTTGTCCGCTTTTTTCCAGTCGGTATAGAAGATGGTGCCGTACAGAAGACGAGTCTGCACGCCGTCACTCTTGGAGAAGGTCATCACCTCCACCGGATCGTCGTGGATTATCAGCGAACGGGCGGCTTTTTCCATCCCATCGGCCGCCTGATCAATCGCCGTCTGAGCAGCGTGATCGTCCTCCAGCACCGCCCGCGCCGCTTCCAGCGCCTGCTGATAGGTGCGCCGGATGTACACGTTATAGACGCTCTCGTCCAGCTCGGTAACGGCGGCGTCCACCAGCTGCTGCAGCTTTTCCTTGTCCGCCGGTAACACCGTAACCGTCGCGGTGACGCTCAGCTCCAAAGGATTGGTCAGCGCCGTCCCTTCCAGATCGGGCGTGCCCGTCGCCGTATAGTCGCCCGGCAGAAATTCGTCGTAGTTTTCAATCGTCCAGATCAGCGGCAGTTCCACCGGATCCTGATCCTCCCGCTGCGCCTCGACCGTGGCCGCCAGACCGACGTTCGCCAGCGGCGTTCCGAAGGGCGCCGTGCAGCCGTCCACCGCCGCAAGCGCCGTGATAGCGCCCTCCACCGCCGGCTGGGGCTCCACTTCCGACTCCTGAGCCGTCGCGACCGGCATGATCATGCCGACGAACAGCGCCAGCGTCAAAAGCCATCCGCAAAACCGAATCCCTTTTCTCCTCATCTATGACCGCTCCTTTTTGGCTTTTTTCCAGTTTACCACAAAACCAAAAAAATGCCTATCCTCGAAGTTTCCAAAAAAAATGCCGGGGATTTGGCAAAAATTCATAACGCCTCATGGGCAAAGCATCCAAAAAAGCGAAAAATACCGCCGTTTTCGCATAGGCGAAAACGGCGGTATTCTCGGTCGTAAACGGATCAGAACGCGGTGATCTTGCCGGTGGCGAACTGGAGGATCAGCAGTGCGTCGGCGGCGGTGACACCGGATTGGCCGTCGACGTCGGCCGCGGCGGCCTGGGCGTCGGTCAGAGTGATCTTGCCGGTCGCCGCCTGCAGCGCCATCAGCGCGTCGGCCGCGGTGATATCGCCGCTGGCATCCACGTCGCCGGGGGTGGTTATCAGCCCCTTCACGGCCTTTTCCAGCGCCTTTTTGGCGTCGGCGATCGCCGTCAGGTTGGCGGCATCGTCGGCCAGTACCGCCTGTGCTGCCGCTTTGGCGGCTTCGTAAGCGGCGATCTGCTCGGCGCCGGCCGAGGAGGTATCCGGCGTTTGATCGACGACCGCTTGCAGCGCCGCCTTGTGTTCGGCGTTGACCGAAACGTCCACGATCCGTGCCTGGGTCATGATCATCTTGAACTCGCCGTCGTGGCCGCGCATGGCGTCGCCGCCGTCGACGTTCATCAGGATGCGGTTGACCGACGACCAGTCGATCACGCCGCGTTTGGTGACGGTATACCCGTCGCCGGGAGTGTTGACCAGCGGGATGAGCAGGAAGTTTTCACCGGCGTGCAGCTTGATGGGGTTGCCGGCGCCCGTGTTCAGCATCCAGCCGTAGTTGTGCTCGTTGTTATTGGCGTGGGGTCCGCCGTTCTCCGGCAGATCGGGATCGCCCGGTTTGTTGGCAACGTCGACCGAGCGCAGCTTGATCCAGCCGAAGTTGTTGAAGGTGGCGGCCGTCTCGGTCACGCCGTCGGGCATCACCAGGGTGAATTTGAGCTGCAGCCGCAGATCGTTCATGTCATAGCCGCTCAGATCGATGGGCAGGTTGTCGCCCATGGTCCAGTCGGCGTAGAGGCTGTTGCCCACCACGCCCGACACGGTGGTGCGTTCGAATTTGGAGAAGGTGCCCACCACGTTGATCTCCACCAGCGATTCCCGCCGGGCGGCCAGTGCCTGCGCGGCGCGGTCGATCTGGCTTTGATTGGCCACCGGATCGGCCAGCACCTGCCGGGCGTTCTGCTTGGCGGTCTCATACTCTGCCAGCGAATCCAACTGGCACAGGGAAGGATCGACCTCTTTGGCCAGCTCGGCGCGCAGGGCGCTCTTATCGACGTTGGCGTCGTACAGGAAACCGAAGCGCACGTCGTCGAGATAGACCGTGCCGGCGGCGGTATCGGCAAAGGTAAACTGCAGCTGCTCGACGTTTTGCAGGACGTCGTCGACGTTTTCCGCCGGCTGGCCGTTTTCGCCGGTCAGATCCCGCAAACTGAAGGCGTAGGCGGTAAAGTCGCTGTCGGCGGCGACGGGCGCACTCAGCGCCTCGGTGGCGGCGAAGTTTTCCACCACCGCCGCCGTGTAGACGACGCCTTTGGATTGGATGCGCAGCGACAGCTCTTTGGCGCGATCGTCGGCGTTTTTCACGCTGACGGCGACGGTGTCGAAGTTGTTATACTGCGCGGGCTCGTTGAGATAGCCCAGCACCGGGCCGATACTCGTCTTGCCGGTAGCATCAGGGGTGTAGGTCATCTTCACCGACGCACGGCCTTCTGCCTTGATTGCGGGATCGTAGCTCCAGTCGGCGTTGCTTTCCCAGGCGGGCAGGAAATCCGCCCAGTTGCTGTTGGAGCCGTTGATCTGCTTGCTGAAGCAGGTCCAGACGTTGGCGTCGGCGTAAACCCAGTCCTGCATATTCCAGTAGGCCGCGCCGGCGGAGCGGTCGCTGCGGAAGGGCACCGCCGGGATGCCGACGGAGTTTTTCAAGGTGCCGCCGGTGTAATAGGTGACGAAGTTGTAGGTAACATTGGTGGGATTTTTCAGCCCGTCGCTCCACACCCGCACCGTGTCTTTTCCGATGATCTTTGCCTTGGCGTTGACGTAGACCCCGCCGGTGCCGGCGATGGCGAAGCCGTGGACGTCGTCGGTCTCACTGAGCACGCCCAGTCCGTCGCCCTTGTTGCTCAACTCGTGGCCGTGGTGGTCGCCGTCGTACACGGCGTTGATGACTTCCAGCCCGTCGCCCACCCGGTCAAAGGTGACGTCAATGGCGTCGGCAATGCCGTCGCCGTCGGTGTCCACCGGGGTGTGGCTCTTATAGGCCGGGGCGGTGTATTCCACCTCTTGATCGCTGTAAAGCATATTGTAAGCGGCGGTGGCGAACCGTTCGCCCACCGGTTGCTTGTACCGCGGATGGATCGGGTCGGAGGATTTGCCGTTGCGGTCGACGAAATACAGCGGCAGATCGTAAATGGTGATCATCGCCATATCGGTGTCTTCGCTTTGCTTCCAGCCTTCGTACATCCCCTCGGCAAAATAGCCGAGGAACTGCGGGTTGTCCAGATCGGTGATCCAGGGCTGGACCGTGGTGAAGACAAAGGGCATATCGGCGCCGTTTTCAAAGCCGAACACGCGGCCCCAGTCTTCCCGCAGAACGTTCATGGCGTGGCCGTACATCTCCGGCTCGCCGGAGTTGCTTTCGCCCTGGTACCAGATGGTACCCGCCACGTTGTAACCCTTGAGGGCGCTGATCTTCTGGATATACAGCCCCGACATCCGGTTGCCCTTGTCGGGCCAGTTTGAGTCGTCGCAGTATTTGCCCTTGCCAATGAGGAACTGCTTGTAGGCGGCGTCGTTTTCGATCGCCTCGCGGGAGATCCACGCCTCAATCACCGAGCCGCCAACGGCGGTGTACAAAAAGCCCACCGGCATTTGCAGCTTTTCCTGCATGGCGACGCAAAAGTGATATCCCACCGCCGATACCAGCCCCAGATCGCCGTCGTCGGCAGCGGTGGACCAGTAAGCGCCGGGAATATCGATTTGATTTTCCTTAGGCTGGGGATTGTTGTCGCCCAGCGGGAAGTTGGGTTCGATAAACAGGCGGATGGTGTCGTTGTTCGCCGCGTCCAGGATCTCGTCGGCGTACAGGTCGTTCATCACCTCAAAGCCCATGTTGGACTGACCGCCGGCCGCCCAGACCTCGCCGATCAAAATGCGGCTGATGGTTTTTTTGCCCACCACGGCGTCGCCGTCGCGAACGGTGACCGTCATGGTGTATTCGTCCCAACTCGCCGGCATGGCGTCCAGATCGACGCTCCAATTTCCGGCGGCGTCCACCGCCGCGGTTTTTTTCTGCAGCGGAGTGGCGGCGCCGCTCTTGGCAAAAGCCACCTCGACCGTCTGCCCCGGTTCACCCCAGCCGTGGACGTTCATCGCTTTGTCCCGCTGGAACATCATGTTGTTGCCGAACAGGGTGGGCATTCTCACCCCGGAGGCGGCGCTTGCCGGCTCGTGCACGTCCACCACGGCGGCGTAGGTGACGGTCATGGTGTGATCCGCCACTCCCTTGACCATATCCTTGCCGTCGATGGCGATCAGGATGCGGTTGAGTTTGGTCCAGTCGATCATGCCGCGATGGTTGACCGAGTAGCCGTCGCCCTCAAAATGCGCCAGCGGGATCAACAGCTCGTTTTCACCGGCGTGAAGCCGGATGGGGTTGCTCGACTGGGAGGTGATGTTCCAGCCGAAATTGTGCTCGGCGTTGCCTGCGTAAGGCCCGCCGTTTTCCGGCAGATCGGGATCGCCCGGCTTGTTGGCGACGTCCACCGAGCGCAGCTTGATGTAGCCGCCCTTGTTCCAGGTGGAGGTCTTTTCGGTGCCGGGTGCCTGCGGCCCGCTCAAGGTGAACTTGAGCTGCAGGCGCAGGTTTTCAAATTCGTGGCCGGCGGTGACGTCGGTGGTCGGCGCCGCCGTCCAGTCGGCATAGATGCTGTTGCCCCAACTGGGGACGGTGTGGGTTTTTTCAAAACTCGTAAACCGCAGCACCTCGTCGTAGCCGTCGACGTTGACGGCCGCCAGCACGGTAAAGGGCGTCATCGCCGTCAGCAGCATCAACAAGCTGCCCGCGATCGCCGTCAGTCGTTTCAACGCGCGCATGGATCATCCCTCTTTCTATTGACGTTTCGACCGGCAGAGCGGTCCGCTTCCATCGTCATTTTATCACATTTCCCCATCCTGTTCTCGCCAATAATTCGGTTTTCTGTTTGCGCTTTTCGCCATATTCTCATCTGGCGGTTTTAATCCGGTATCAGAAAAGGAAAGGCGCCTGCCGGTCTGTTGACCGGCAGGCGTCTTTTGGAGACAACGGATTAGAAAGCGGTGATTTTGCCGGTGGCGAACTGGAGGATCAGCAGCGCATCGGCAGCGGTGACACCGGATTGGCCGTCGACGTCGGCCACGGCGGCCTGGGCGTCGGTCAGGGTGATCTTGCCGGTCGCCGCCTGCAGCGCCATCAGCGCGTCGGCCGCGGTAACGATGCCGTTTTGGTCCACGTCGCCCAGCAGTCCGCCGCCGATCACGACGTCGTCCATCGAGGTGGCGAAGCGGACGTTGTCCAGCCGCACCGTACCGGCGGCGGTATCGCTCACCTCGAACCGCAGGGCGGTCGCGGCGGCGAGGATATCGGCCGCGTTGGCGGTAAAGGGAGTGCCGTCGGCGTTATCCAGCTGGGTCAGCGAAAAATCGTAGGAAGCGAAATCGCTGTTCGCCGCCAGCGTGGCGGTCTGGGCGGAATAGTAGGTTTTGCCGCCCGATACCAGCGCCAGCTTGACCGTCTTTGTCCGCGCGTCGGGGTTTTGCAGATCGACCGACAGGCAGGAGAAATTGGCAAACTGCGGCGCGTTCATGTTCCGCCAGGCGGCGAACTGAGGCTCAGCCGTCGCACCGGTGCCGGTGTAATCGATCTTCAGCGACGCCTTGCCTTCGCTCTTGAGCTCGGCGTCGAAGCTGTGCGCCGCGTCGCCGGTCGCCCACACGTCATAGAAATCGGCCTCGTCGCGGATCTGCTCTTTGGTGCCCGACACCCAGAGCTCGCCGTCGGCGTACATCCAGTTGTGGTCGTAGAACAGGTTGGCGTCCACTGTTTCCTTGTCGGTGCGGAAGGGGATGGCGGTCAGGCCGTTGGAGGCCGCCAGGTTGCCTTCGACGTTGAAGCTGGTGAAGGCGTAGGTGGCGTTCTGGGGATCGGCCAGCTTTTTCGAGTACACCTTGACGGTGTCCTTGCCGACGATCTCGGCCTGAGCGGGGATATAGATCCCGTCTGCCCCGGCCACGGTGAAGCCCTGCAGGTTGAGAGCGTCGTTGCTGATAATCAGCCCGTCGCCGACGTGGTCGAAGGTGAGGTACAAAGCGTTATCCCGCGCGGTCATGCTCTTGAAGGTCGGAGCGGTGGTTTCACCCTCGCCGCCGTAGACCAGGTTTTCGGCGATCATCGCCAGCCGCGCCGAAACCGGGCGTTTGTCGTTGGGATGGATGGCGCCGCCCGAACGGCCGTCCTCATGCCAGTGAACCAGCGGCAGATCGTAGATGGCGATCTGACCCATCGAGTCGGGATGATCGGCGGCCGCTTTGGCGATCTCCTCGGCAAAGTAGCCCAGCACGGTGTAGGGAGAGGAATAGTTGGTCTTGTCGCCGTAGTAGTAAGGCGCGATATGGGTATACAGCAGGGGCATTTCCTCTTCGCCCCATCCGAAGACGGCGCTCCAGTCCTTCTGCACCAGCTCCAGCGCGTGGCTGTACATACCGATATCGTTGCGGTTGCTTTCGCCCTGATACCAGATGGCGCCGGCGGCGTTGTAACCGGCCAGCGGGCCGATCTTGGCGTTGTACAGGGTGGACTGGCGGTTGGCCTGGGACGGCCACCAGAAAGCGTCGCAGTATTTGTTGGCGTCGTCAAGGAAGTTGCGGTAAGCGTTGTCGGCGGCGACGGTCTCACGGGAGACCCACGCCTCAATCACGCTGCCGCCCACGGCGGTGTTCAGCAGACCGACCGGCATATCCAGTTTTTGCTGCATCTCGACGATAAAGTTGTAACCCACCGACGAAGCGCCGACCACGTCGGTCGGGACGTCACCGAAGCCCCAGCGGGCGCCGGGCACGCTGAACAGCGGATCCAGCGGCTGTTTGCCGTCGGCGGCAACCGGATAGGTGGGCTCCAGATAGATGCGCACGTTGTGGTTGGTGGCTTCGGCCAAAATCGCGCTCTTGTTGACGTCGTCATTGACCGACAGCTGCATATTCGACTGGCCGCCGGCCACCCAAACCTCGCCGAAAACGACGTCGCGAATGACCTTTTCGCTGCGGGGCTCGCCCGCGGCGTTTTTGTTGACCAGCTCGATGGAATAGGCGTCGTAACCGCCGGGCAAGGCGTCGAAGGTGACACTCCACTCGCCGTTTTCATCCACCGTAACGGGATCGAGCGCCTGCACCGTCTCGTCGCCCTTTTTGAGGGTGGCGGTCACGGTATCGGCCGCTTCAGCTTTACCCCAAACCTTGAAGGGCTTGTTCTGCTGGAAGATCATTCCGTCGCCGAACAGAGTGGGCAATTCCATCTCCACCGGTGCGTTGGTGATATCGATCACCTGCACGTTGCGCACCATCATCTCGAAGGTGTCGCCCGCCTCGGACGGATGGTTAACCGAGTCGTAGTACATATAGAAGTTGACCAGATTGGACCAGTCGATCCGATCGGGATTGACCAGCGTCGAGAAGGGCATCATCAGATGGTTCCACTCGCCGGTCTTGACGTCGGGATAATGGGTGCGGGAATAGAAATAGGCATTGCCCTCCTTCCCGGGGGTGCTCAGCCGGATCTGGCTGGAGGTAAAGTAGTCCCCCACCTTGTCGGGATTGGTTTTGTTCACGATGTACAGATCCATCGACAGATACAGCTTTTCGGGATCGTGACCCGTCAGATCGATCTTGCCGCCGTCGGCCGTGTGGTTGCCGGTATTCAGTACCGGCGTGCCGCCGGGATAGTTGTTGGTGGTGGTGTACACCGTGTTGCCGTCCAGCGTCGACCAGGCGCCGACCAGCGGCTCGGTGTTTTCGTAAACCGGCTCACTTTCCGGCTCATACCGGGTATCCATCAGCACCACGTCGGCCACCCGGATGCGGTAATGGTCGTACTCATCCATGTTGGCGATGTTCCACCACGCCACCCGGAAGTTGTTGATGTTGGTGATATCGATGTTGCTGACGTTTGCCGCGATGCCTTCCTCTTTCGGAGTAGTGGCAAAGTTGAGCTGCACCGAGTTCCAGCCGGTGTGCAGTCCCAGCGGGTTGGTTTTGTTCCAGTTCCAGCAGGTCTGGTAATAGGTCCAAACCCCGTCGTTCTGCTCAATGGAGCTGACGAACTGGACCTGGCCCTGGGAATCCTCAAAAATGTGGAATTCGTCGGGATTGTCCCGGTTTTCGATGTAAATGTTCAAAAAGACCGCCAGATCGTCGTTGGTGATGGTGGGATCCATCGCCGTAACGTTGATATGGTTGTCGTTGTCGGACACCTGGTAGCCGTTGCTGTTGGCGTTGGCGCTGCCGCGATCCAAAATCGTGGCCAGCACCTTGTGCGGCGGGGTGGTGACCTCGTCGTCGGCCGACACGGTCCAGATCGCCATCGGCAGAGCGATCAGCACCGCCAGGCAAACGGCCAGCAGGCGTTTTGCTGTTTTCATTGCGCGTTCCTCCCTTTCTTCACGTGGAAAGCCGGCGCTTTCCGTTCCGGGTCATTATACCATTTTTTCGGGTACGTGTCTACCGTTTTCCGAAAACTACCGGGTTTTTACAAAAAAGAGGAACTCCATCCTCTCGAATGGAGTTCCCGTTATAGGCAGGTGAAAGCAGGTGATCAATAGGCATACTCGAAGCCGTTGAGCTTCTTCTCGACGTTGGCGCCTTCCTCGATCCAGATGTTCAGGTCGGTGCCCTTGCAGGCCATCGAGCCGATGACCTTGCCCTTGGAGCCGGCGTGGTAGATCACGTCGGGGATACGCAGCTGAGCGGTTTCAAAGTTGTCCGCCGTGACGCCCTGCGCCTTGACCCAATCCAGCGCGAGGAATTCCTCGGTGGTATGGCCTTCCCGCGGGACGTAACCCAGATGATCCGCCAGCTCGGTAGCCGCCCGTCTGGAGTGGTTGTTGGCCACAAAGGAAGTGCCCAGCACGTTGAGCTCGCCGCCGGCGAAGCACTGGCCGTTGTACACGCACCAGGGGAAGCAGTGGACGTAGTTGACGGTGCCGCCCTCAACGTAAGCGATACCGCGGGAGTTCGGGCTCCAGGAGTCGGTGTTCCACACGCCGACGGTGCCGGTGAAGTCCTTGGTGGTGCGCACGTTGTAGCCGGCGCCCATCGCGCGGTTGTAGCCCTGGTTGAACACGCCCATCGACTCGTAGAAGTTGACCTGCGCGTTACCCGATTCGCAGTAGATGCCCTCGTGGCAGGCGTCGAACGCGAAACCCCAGATGTTGCCGACGTAAGAGCCGCCGGTGTAGGGGTCTTTGATGAACTTGAACTGGGTGCAGATGGTGATGTTGAAGCAGGAGTTCATCTTGACGTTCTTGCAGTCGCCCAAAATCACGCCGGTGACCGCGCGGGTGGCGTACTCGCTGAGCATGCTGTCGCGGGTCTGCCAGATGGGCGTGCCGTCGTCGTCCTGACCGATCTTGTTGCCCGAAGCGTCGCCGTTGGGCGAGATGGGATAGTTGCCGTTCCAGCTGGAATAGTTGAGGTGGCAGTTCTGGATCCAGCCGCCGTTGGTGCCGTGGCCCATGGTGATGGTGTTCTTCATCACGCAGCCGGTCACGTCGGAAATGACGATGCCGTCGCAGGCGTTGGTCATCGCGTCGATGCCCTGATAGGTGGCGTTGAAGCAGACGTTGAGAATCCAGGTGCCCTTGTTGGCCCGGATAGCGGCGGGATAGACCTTGACCTTTTCCTCGGTCTTGACCGCAATGTCGCTGAGGCCCTGCTCGGGATAGTGGAAGGTCACGCCGTTGATGCCGGCCTTGGGCTGCAGGGTCACGGCGGGCTTGCCCTTGGCGTTGCCCTTGCCGCCGTAAACCATCAGGTGGGTGCCGTTGGTGGTGCCGTTGCCGTAGTGAGCGCCGTCGAAGGAGCCCTTCAGCTCGACGCCGGTCGGCACGGTCAGCGCGCCGTCGATGCGGTAGTACTCGCCCCGCAGGAAGACGATTCCGCCGCCGGCCTTGCCGGCCGCGTTAAGCGCCGCCTGGATCGCCGCGGTGGCGTCCTTGACCTTGGCGCCGGTCTCGTCGAGGATGTTCTGGCCGCTCATGATGGAGCCGCCCTTGGCGCCGTAATCCGCCACGTCGAAGACCTTGGTGGAGGCCGCGGTGCGGATCGGGGCGAATTCGTAGTCGTACTTGTCGGCGCGGCGGATGATCTCCGTGTTGGTATCGTCCCGCACGATCCGGCTATCGGCTTCGCTCCAGCCGGGGCCGGTGAACAGCGCGCCGGTGTTCTTGAAGGTGTTGCCCACCAGCACCGCCTGGCCCACCTTGCGGCCCACCTTGAAGGTGGTCTTATTGGTGTTGAAGGTGGAGTTGGAGACGTTCAGATGGCCGGCGTCGGCATTGACCGCGTAGTCCTGCCAGTTCTCAAAGGTGCACTCGTTGAGGGCGATGCCGTAGTCCGCCGTGTAGACGGCGCGGATCGCGTTGTCCGAGTTGCGGAAGGTGGTGCCGGAGATCGACAGCGTCTCGTTGCCGTCGGTGATGTAGTAGACGCCCGCCTGGCTGGCGTCGATATCCGAATAGGAGATCTCCAGTCCGGGATAGCTGATGTTCTCGATGTAGACGCCGACCTTGGCGTTCTTGACCACCAGCTTACCGATGGAATCGTTGCCGTCCACCAGCATAACGCCGTAGCGGACGTTGTTCTCGTAGATATCGTACCAGTAACCCCAGTCCTGACGGCCGGCTTTGATGCCGACCACGTTCTGGCGGGTGTAGTTCTCGAGATAGTTGCGATCGGCCGCCGCCTTCGGGGAATTGGGCAGACCGCTCTGCTCCCAGTACTTGGTGTCGATGCGCACCTTCTCGATACGCGGGATATCGTACGCTTCCGAGCCGAAGATACCCTGGTTGAGGATGGTGCCGTAGAAGCCGCGGATCAGCATCGACGAACAGCCGGAGTTGTAGAAGCCCCGGTAGGAGTTGTACAGGGTGACGTTGTTGACCACCGTGTGGCCCGAGCCCTTGATGGTGTAGGGATAGATCTGCGGGTTGGTCGCGCTCTGCTCGGGATACCAGACGCTGATGTTGCGCAGCACCGCCGCCGAGCGCATGGTGATGAACGCGATCTCGCTTTCCAGCGATTCACCGGCCGCGTGGGTCTGATAGGCCATCAGCACGGTGCCACGGTTGGTGGTGTTCATGTTGTTTTTGTCGGGATCCATCCAGACGCCCCGCAGGGTAACGCCCGAGGGGATCAGGATCTCGTTGGTCTCACAGCGATAGTAGCCGGCGGGCAGGAACACCACGCCGCCGCCCATCGAGCTGACCGCCTCCAGACAGGCGTTGATCTCTTCGGTGCAGTCCTTCTGCCCGTTGCGATCGGCGCCCAGATCCAGCGGCGAGAGCAGGAAGGAGACGTTTTCACCGCCGACCTTGACCACGCGGGGCTTGGCACGCTCCATGGCGATCTCGACCAGATCGGGTTCGGGCTCTTCATCGACATCGTCGTCGTAGTCGTCCCAATCGTCGTCCCAATCGTCCCAGTCGTCCCAATCGTCCCAGTCGTCGTCATCGTAGTCGTCGTCATCGTCGTAGTCGTCATCGTCGTCGATGTCGTCGCCGTCGTCGTCACCTGCCGGTTCGGTCTCGGTCGGCTCCGGCTCAGGCTCCGGTTTGGGTTGAGTCTTGTTGCAAGCAGCAAAGCTCATCACCAGAATGCACAGCGTCATCAAGAGCGCCAGCAGTTTCATCCATGCTTTCACCTTATTAACCTGCCTTTCAGTTCAAAGAGTCAATATATCAACACAGCCTTGCGGCCATCGTACCAAAGGGATCAGTACCAAAACCGGATCGTTTTGATCTCAAACGGACGGAAGGAAAGCGGATAGCGGCCGTTTTCTCCCTCAAGCGGCGCCTGCTCGCATTCCAGCATATCGGTCAGCGCCGCCTTTTTCGGGGCAAACCCAGTTTGCAGCGTCGCCTCGGCGTGGCTGCCTTCGCATTCGTACAGCCGGGCGATGAACGCCCGTCCGCCGTCCTCACAGGGCTTGATCGTCTCGACGATCACATGGTTGCAGTCGGTGGTAAGCGGTGCGGCAAACGCCGTCTCTCCCGCGGTGACCAGCACCGGGTTGTTGAGGGCGTAGGCCGGCGCGACCACCGTGTCCGCCGCGAAGGCGCCGGTATGAGGCAGCAGCGCGTAGACGCATTCGTGATACCCCTCGTCCCCGCAGGGGTCGGGCTTGCACCCGCCCTTGTGCAGCGACAGGGCGACCCGGTTGTTCAACAGACTGACGCCGTATTTGCAGTCGTTGAGGATCGCCGCGCCAAAGCGGGTCTCCGACAGATCGGTGTACTTGTGGTTGACCACCTCGAACCGGGCCTGGTCCCAACTGGTGTTGCGGCCGGTCGGCCGGTGGAGACAGCCGAACTGGATCTCCTGGGTGGCGTAATCGGCACGGATCGCCAGATCGAACGCGGTCTTAAGGAACCGGTGGGGCGAATGCCAGTCGATGGCGGTATCGAAGTCGATCCGCGGGGAATCGGCGTAGAAGATGATGTCCTGATGGATCCGGGTCTTTTCCGACAGCCGCCAGACCGCCCGGATACGGAACTCCACTTCCCCGTCGGCGACCGGCTCGAAGGATTCGAGCGCCGCGCAGGGGGTGAGCTTTCTTTCCAGATCGCCGTCGATGTCCCAGTTGTCCCAGGCGTGGGGTACGTCCTCGCCGAACAGGAAGGTGTTCAGCGCCAGCCCCTCGCCCCGCACCTGCCGGCCGCTTGCGCGGTCAATCAGGGAAGCGATGCCGCCGTTGTCGTCGAAGACGATCTCCGCCAGCGGGGTGATCAGCGTCTTGCCGTCAAACCGGAAGGGCGATTCCCCGGGGGTGTAAACGCCGTCGCGCAGCGGCAGGGTCCTGGTCTCAAAGGGCTCCAGCGCCACGCCGGCGACCCGCAGCACCCGGCTGCCGTCCCGGAGGGTGACGATCTGCTGCCGCGCGCCCTCGACGTAACCGCCTTCGGGCACCGGCATCTCGATCACGTCCGCCCGGGAAATATCCACCGGGTTGGACACCGTGACCGCCCTGGCCGGTTTGCCGGCCAAAAGCGACGCCGTCAGCGCCCGCGCTCCCTCGATGGAAGCGGTGGTTTCCCGGATCGACCGGTCGTGGACCGGCGCCAGGCAGGTGCCGGGCAGAATGTCGTGGAACTGGTTGACGAGCAGCGGCTCGAGCAGCGGAGCGATGGCGTCTTCCGTCGCCTCGGCGCCTTCCCGGATCGCCTTTTGCACGGTGTACAGCTCGGCGTTGTGGATGGCGATCTCCGCTTTGCGGTTGTTGCGCTTGATGGTATGCTGGTTGGTGTAGGTGCCCCGGTGGAGCTCCAGATACAGCTCGCCGCGGTAGACGTTGGGGTCGACGGCGCTCTCCTCCAGCTCCTCCATGAACCGGCCAACCGTGGTGTAGGCGGTGCGGGGTACGCTTTGCAGATCCTTTACCCGTTTGGCCATATCCAGCATGATGGGCTCCGGACCGCCGCCGCCGTCGCCGTGTCCGAAGGACATCAGCCGGGCGTCGACCACCCCTTTTTGCCGCATATCCATGCGGGGAATCAGATTCTTGGGAGTGGGTCCGCCCTCGGTGCAGTTGAAATGGGTGAACACCCGCGAGCCGTCGATCCCCTCCCAATAGAAGGTGTCGTAAGGGAATTTGTTGGTGTCGCTCCACCCCACCTTGGTGGTGAGGAAATAGGGCAAGCCGCATCCCCGGAGGATCTGCGGCAGCGCCGCGCTGAACCCGAAGGAATCGGGCAGGAAGTAGGCGTTGGAGGAATACCCGAATTTTTCACGGGTGTAGCGGATCCCCCACAAAAACTGGCGGATGAAATATTCGCCGCCGGGGATGTTGCCGTCGCTTTCGACGTAAGCGCCGCCGTTTGGCTCGTAGCGCCCTTCGGCGATCCGCTCCTTGATCCGCTCAAACAAAGACGGGTAATACATTTCCATCCATTTGAGATGGTACGCCGAGCTTTGCATAAAGGTGTAATCGGGATCGATGTCCATCAGATTCATCTGATTGGAATAGGTGCGGGCGCATTTCTTGATGGTCTCGTCCATCTCCCACAGCCAGGCGGTATCCATATGGCTGTGGCCGATCAATCCGGCTCGCGGCGCCACGGGAGCGTTTTGCTCCGCCAGCAGCGGCGCCATGATCCGCCGCGCCTGACGCAGCGCCTCCTCCACCTCGTCCCACGAAACGGTGTCCAGCGAATAATACACCACCGGATGCATCTCGAGGAAGGCGTTGGCGATCCTGGCTTTTTGGTAGCTTTCCTCGGGCAGGATCTCCCACAGCTCCAGCAGGGTGCGCAGATCACAGCAGAAGTCGGTGACCAGATCGTTGCGGGTGCAGATATCGAAGCTGCCGAAGGTGTAGCGGTAAGACCGTTTTTCCACCGGACAGTAAGGGAAGCATCCCTCGACCGTGTGGCCGGCGTAAGCCTCGATATCCAGCCGGAAGGTCTCCCCTGCCGGCGCGCCGGCGGTGAACCGGGGCGAATAGTGGTTGCCGTGACAGGCGACCGCGAATTTGGTGGCAAAGTTGCCGTAGGGCTGGCCGTTGACGAACAGCAGTCCCTCGTACCCGCCGAAATGAGGCTGGAAGTAAAGCGGCGTGTTCGCCAGCCGTTCGGGGACGGTGTAGGAGCCGCGCAGCCAGTTGTACTGCTTTTCACAGCCCCAATGGTCGCCCTCTTTGACCGGGTATAGGTCACGTCGGTCGGCGGAGCGAAGAGGGAATCCATCGTGGGATAGCTCTCCATCGCGACGGTATCCTCGGTGTGAAACAAAAACGGATCCAGTCGTTTGTACAAGTCCCTCAATTTGCTGACGGTCTTGTTGATCTGTTTTTCGTGAAGCATAAGCGTTGAATTCCTTTATTCGTACAAAAGAACGTCGTCGATCAGCAGCATCCCGTTCGCGTGCAGATCCTGTACCCGCAGCGCGATGGTTTGGATGGCTTTTCCCTCCAGATACCGCCCGATCGGCAGCAGCAGCTTTTCCCACTCGCCGCTTGACACGGCGTCCTGTTCGGGGTCGATCCCGGGCAGCTTGGCGGCGTCGGTTTGGGACAGCCATTCGCCGTCGGACGTTTGCGCATCCCATACCACCCGCCGGCCGCCGGCGTTCAGCGCCCGCACATAGACCCGCAGGGTCAGGCCGGGGGTTGCCTTCAGGCCACCGAGGTCGATCAACCCCAGCAGCGCGTGATTGTCTTCTTTGCTGCGCGGCCAGGCCGAAACCTGCAGCGCCGACCGGCCGGTATGCGCCTGCTCGGTGACCATCACCCGGGCGTCCAAATGAGCGCCCTGCATCTCCATCCGGGTCACGGTGGGCATCGCGTCGGTCTTTTCCTCAAATCCCGAACGCCAGTAGACCGGGCCGTCGGCCAGGGGTACCGGCACCTCGTCGGGGATCGGCGCACCGTCGCGATACAGCGCGGTCAGCTTGCCGACCAGCCGCAGGTAAAAGTCCCCGCTGACGAACGTCCCGTCGGCGCAGGTGGTCAGAAAATACCGTCCCTGCGGGATCTGGGAGCTGTCCTCCGCCGCCTTCATAATGGCGGTGGATTCGTCGTACTCGTCGAACATGGCGATGTACAGCGCCGTGGTCTTGATTTTGTCCATGGCCTTGACCTGTTCCCACAAAAATCTGCCGCCCAACCGGGGGATGGCGTTGGCGGGACCGTTGAGCCACAGCGACCAGGCAAAGCCGGCGTACAATACCGGCATATATCCCTGTCCCCGGGCGGCGCAATACTCGCCGTCGGGACGCAGCCGTTCGTCGTAATAGGGCGCCACCTGTTCGCACCGCCTGAAACGACCCACCTGCCAGGGAGAGATCATATCAAACAAATCGTAGACCGGGGCAAATTCCGGGCGGCTGTCCACGCCGCCTTCACGGAACTGCGCCGGCGTGCCGGCGATCAGGTAAAAGCCCTGCTCGCGGGCGTAGCGGGCGACCTGAACCGCCTGCTCCGGCTCGCAGCGGCAATTGCCCTTGACGCCGAAGCCCCAGATCTGCAGCACCGGGCGATCGCCCTCGTGCAGATAAGCGGGCGAATCCACCACCCACTCCCGCAGCCGGTCGATATCCTCTTTCATCCGGGAGACGAAGTGTTCGCCGCCGCCGCCCGAGATATCGTAGCAGATATAAAACACCCGGCCGTAGGCTTCCGCCGCCTGCCGCACGTTTTGCATCACCTGCCGCATCCGGGGACTGGGAATATCCCCGAAAAACCGCTGCACCGCGACCCCGTCGATCCCGTATTCCGCCATCCAGCGGAAATGGGTGTTCACCGTCTCGGCTGAATAGGCCGAAAAGAGCGCCGAGCGCTGGCCGTTGCCGTGGGGACGGTACCCGGTGGGATGCAGTTGATCGTCGGAATATTCCCGGATATCGGGATATAACTCGAAGGAGACCCGATCCAGATGCTCCGGCGAGCCGCCGCCCCAATGCCGCCAGACGTGTTCGCCCGAGGCGTCGGTGGGAGTGCCGAACCAGCCTTGATACCCGCAGATGACCTTGCCGGCCACCGTATGGGCATCCGGCGGCGGCTGCAGCGGCCGCGGCCGGTGTGAAAGCGCTTCATCGGGGCAGGTCTGCCCCGCGGATTGATGCATAAAAACCAAACTTTCTTATGGGAGATTTCAAAGGAGAACGGGCCGGGGAATCCCGGGGAATCCCCGGCCCGTTATGCGTTGGCTCAGCGACGGGCGCCGGCGCGGCGGCGACGACGCGCCACCACCAGCGTACCGGCCGCGGCACCGGCGACAGCCAGCGTCACGTACGGCCACACGACCGTCTTTTCACCGGTCTGGACGTCCACGATCTCGGTGCCGTCCAGGGAGATCGCCTTGAAGCCGTCGCCCCAGTCGTAACCGGACAGCTTCAGGAAT
This sequence comes from Acutalibacteraceae bacterium, assembly GCA_050946775.1. GTDB lineage: Bacteria > Bacillota > Clostridia > Oscillospirales > Acutalibacteraceae > UMGS1474. The sequence continues at coordinate 12,797 of JBMNVL010000008.1, read as the reverse complement.
TGAGCGCCGTCGATGCCCACAAAGTTCATCTGCTCGGCGCGAGCCTTGGGGCTGAGCGTCGGGCTGCCGGTGCCCTGGAACATGATGCCGTCGATGGTGAACGCCACGCCGTTGCCGGAATCCTTGGTCGCGGGCGCGTAGATGTCATACTCCAGGAAGCCGTTGAAGCCCTTGGAATAGAAGCTGCTGTCCCGCAGATCGATCCGGACGTAATCGTTGTAGACGCCAGGCTGGATGTTGACGGTCAACACGTCCATCAGCTCCATATCCTGGGAGGTGGTGTCGTAGGTGTAGGCCACCACGTAGACCGGGCGGTTAACCACGCCGAATTTGATGTAGGCCGATTGCGGCGGGTTGCTGTAGTTGTCGTGATAGCACAGGGCGAACAGGCCGACGTCCTCGTTCTTGGGACCGCTGACCGTCACCATGCCGTCGTCGCCGACCGCCAGCTTCGATTTGGAAGGCTCGCCGCTTTCGCGATCCGCGTACGGGATGTACCCGGCCGCGTCCACCAGCGAGATCTCGTCGTATTCCGGCTCGGTCGCCATATACTTGGGATCCAGACCCGGCTCGTTGGTGAACCACATCGAGCTGATCTTGGCGTTGCCGTTGACGGCGAAGGTGAAGTAGATGTTGTTGAGGATGCTCTCATCCAGCTCATTGATGACCAGATAGTTCAGGCCGTCCTTCAGCCCGGTGACCGATTTGGCGATGTTGTTCTCCTTGTTGCGCAGCCGCATCTCGGAGATGTTCTTGGCGCCCGACGCGATGTCGACGACCAGGTACTTCAAGCTGGAAGCGTTGTAGCCCTTGGTGCCGGTGATGGGCTTGAAGTGGACCTCGCCCTTGCCGGCCAGATCGATCGAACCGTCGAGGTTCATCACCATCGTCGCCTTGGGATCCACCGGATCCACCTGCTGGCCGATGACGACCTCATAGTCCGACTCACTGGCGATGGCGATGGGATCGAAGGTGGGGCTGTTGGAGAACCAGATGCCGGTGATCTCGGTGTTGACGTAGACCACCAGGTTGAAGCACAGGTCCTTCATCAGACGGGGCTTTTCCTTGTTGAGCTTCTCGATGTTGATACGGGTCAGACCGGGGCTGGCCGAGTAGGTGTTCTGCACCTTCATCTCGTCCTCGCCGCGGTTGTCGCTGGTGCGGAAACGGATATCGTGGATGGTGCCGCTCTCGACGTAGACGTACATATACTTGTACTCGGTCGCGTCGATGGCGCCGTTGCGATCCTGCACGTGCATACCGGCGCCGTTCTTGGACAGGTTGACCGAGACCGAGCCGTCGGAGTTGAACTTAACGTCGTTCATGTTGAACTCGATGTGCAGGGGCTGCAGATGCAGCTTATACGCGTAGTTGGGATCGTCCTCGTCGGTGTAATCCTCAAACGCGAAGTTGGGGTTGGTGCTGACCGCGGCCTGGACGTTGCTGGCCTGGCCGTCCATGACGATCTGCAGCCGGGTGTTCTCCAGGAACTGATCCCGCAGATCGGCCGGCAGGTTGCGCAGATCCACCCGCACGGTGCGGCCGTTGACGGCCGTGCCTCCCAACAGGTTCTGATCCAGTACGTTGCCTTCCATATCCACCAGCTTGATGGAGGAAACGGTGGCGTTCTTGGTTTCGTCCGCGACACCGTTGACCCGCAGGAAGAGATAGTCGTACTGACGGGCGTCCATGTTGCCCGGACCGGGCAGAGCGTACATATTGGCCACCAGCGTGGTCGCGCCGCCGCCCTTGTTCTCGATCTTGTTGCTGTTGGTCTTCAGATAGTAGTAGATATCGGCGGTCTTGCTGTTGCCGACGTATTCCTGACCGTAGCTCATGCCCATCTCCAGAGTGGGATACACGTCGGGAGTCAGCTCTTCGCCGGTGAAGTTGCCGTTGTTGGTCACATAGAACTCCAGTTCGGCCTCGGTGCCGTAGACCAGCACCCGCACCGTCAGGTTCTCCAGGACCTTTTCGAGATCCATGTAATAGTTGTCGTGATCAGCCTGGGTGATCTTGTTCTCTTTCAGACCCTTATCCAGCGCCGCGTTGCTCTCCTCGATCTGGGAAGCGATCTTTTCAAAATCGACCGCCGCCAGACGCATCGGACTGCGCGCCTCGCCGATCACGCCCCAGTCGTTGCCGTCGACCATGTACTTGCCGGTGTCGTCCAGCAGGTAGTAGGACTTGAGCATCTTCTTCTCACCGTCGACCGTCACTTCGGTCTCGAAGGCGACCTTGTCCTCATGCTTGGAGGATTTGAAGTTGGCCGCGTCCTCCCGGATGCTCTTGTATTTGAGATCGCCCTTCGCGTCGAGAGTAACTTTTTTGAGCTGCTGGTTGCCGTAGGACAGCTGGAAGGACGCCACGAAACCGGTCTGGAACTTGGCTTCTTCCTGCGTCTCCACGTCGACCCAATGCCGCACGCCGTTGGCGTCCTCCGGTTCCGCCGCCCAGGAGGTGTCGGAATCGTTGCGGCAATAGCCGTCGGTCAGGGATTTGACGTTGACCACCAGATAACGGTAGTCGTTGCCGTTGACCCGTTTGTTGTTGTAGTACATATCCGCCGGCACCCACGCCGCCAGATGGCCGCCCAGCTGGAATTTCGCCGAGCCGGTCTCCTCGTCCATCACGATGGTGGCGTTGCCGGGGGTGTTGGCGCCGGGCTTGGCGGTCAGCTTGAAGGCCGTCACGCCGGGCACGTTGTCGGTGGTGATCTTCAGATCGGGATTGGTGGACAGCTTGGCAACCATCGCGGGAGACCCTTCAACCGAGGCCTTGATCCGCAGGTTGGTCAAAAACTGAGCTTTCTCCGCGTCCGTCATGGCGCTGAGATCCACCTTGACCTGCTTGCCGTATTCCACCGCGCCGCCGAGGATGTTGTAATCGGCGCCGTCTTTTTTATAGGTGTTGCCTTCGGCGTCCACCAGCACCGCGCTGTTGACCTTGCCGCCGGAGGTCATGACGAATTTCAGATACAGATAGGGATAGGCCGACGCGTCCACGTTGCCGGCGGTAGAGCCGGTGAACAGGTTGATCAGCGCCACGCCGTCCGACCCGGCGCCGACGGAATAGTAACCGTCGCCGCTGGCCTCGACCGTACCCTTGTCCCCGGCGCTCATCTTCAAAGAGAGGGTGGGGTTCTTTTCGGGGCTGACGGTAGCCGCGGGATCAAATTCGTCGTTGTTGGTAGCGTACAGCTCGACGGTGACCTGCTTGCCGTAGACGAGCAACGCCATCCGGGTGGCGCTCAGGAAATCGTCCACGCTCTTGCCATCGTCCTCGATCGCCTTGCGCAGCGCCTCCAGATCGACCCGCACCGACGATTTGCTGCGAATATCGGAACCGAGGATATTCCAGTCATCGGTGCCCTTTTTCAGCCGGTTGCCCTTGCCGTCGACCAAGCTGAGCTTCGCTAAAAAAGCCGCCTGATACTTGGCCTTGCCCTGGTCGGACACCACCTTGTTATTGCCGTCGATATACTCGCCCTTGGCGTTGGTGCAATAACCGTTGGTCAGACCGGTAACGTTGACGCAAAGCCACTTGAACTCACGCAGATCCGCGGGAGTTGAACCGTCCGACGCATAAACCGTATTGGTGACCCAATCGGCCAGATTCTGCGTCAGATCGTAAGTGTAGACGCCGTCCTCGCCGACTGTCAAAGTCGTCTTCTCGGTCTTGGTGTCGGCGCCGCCCAGCTTGAAGGCGGTGGTACCGGGAGCGGCCGTGGTAAACCCGGGAGTGGTGATCGCCGTATCCGCCGATCCGGACATGACCGGGAATACCGCTACCACCACGCCGACCAGCAAAGCCGCGCAAAGCAGTACACTCATCAGCTTTTTCATCTTCGACGCTCCTTTTTCAATGCCGCGCGAGCGGCGTGATATACGCGAGATATAAACGTCACACGTCCGTGTGATCCTATCCTGCAGTGAGAGAGAATACAAGTAGCGCAAAGGGGGATGTCAGTAAAGTCGGATAGCCGATGATTACCAACATCCCCGCTTGTATGCGATTGGCCGAAAGAACCGCGAAATTATTTCACGTTCTTCAGGAAGTTGTTCAGAGCCGATACAGCTTCCTCACGCACGGACGCCACGCGCTGCGCCGGATCGCGGGAGATATCGTCGAACAGATAGTGGATGGTGCTCAGACCGCCGGCGCCCAGATCGCCGAACTGGCAGAAGTCGATGGACGCGGACTCTTCCGCGATCTTGAGCATCTTCTGAGACTCGGTGTCACGGAAAACGCGGCTCTTCAAATAGGCGTCCTTACGGTCGCGGATCTGGTTGAACTGGCGAGCGATCGCGTCCATAACGGCAGCGGCGTTGCGCAGATCGGTGCCCTTGACCTTGCGGGGAATGCAGAAGCCCTGGGTGTTCCAGCTGATAACGCTGGTGTACTTGCCGCCCTCTTTATCCTTCGGATAGGGCAGGACGCCCCAGTCGTTCTTCATTTCGGTCCAGTTGGTGGCGGAGTCGGCCGACCAGCCCAGGAACAGCACCCGGCCGTCCTTGAAGATCTCGGCGCCGATCGCGTGGTTGTTGCCGTCCTTATCCGAGTTGAAGACGCTCTTGTCGCCCAGCAGCCATTTCTGCATCTGGGTCAGAGCGGAGATGTTCTTGGAATCGCCCAGCGCGTAGGTGACGTCGCCGTTGGAGCTGGTCTTGGTGAAGTAACCGCCCTGTGCCTTGAAGATGGAGTAGGACACACCGCCGCGGATATCGCAGCCGGTGAAGCCGTACTGGTCCTTACCGCTCTTGTTGGAATAGTCGATACCGGCTTTACCGTCGATATCCTTCAAGGCCTTGGCGGACAGATCGCGCATCTTGGCGAAGGTCCATTTGCCGTCGTGCACCATCTTGTACAGCTCTTTGTCGCTGGTACCCACCTGTTTGGCCAGCACCTTGTTGAAGAACAGGACGTTGGCGTTGGCGGCGGTGCCGTCCAGGGTGGTGAAGGCGATGAAGTTTTTGCCGTAAAGCTGCATCTCTTTACGGGCGGCCTGATCGAAATAGCTCTTGGTCAGATCCAGACCGCTGACGGTGTTTAGATCGGTCAGCGCCTTGGCCGACATCAGCGGGCGCTGCTGCCAGATGGTGGTCAGCACCAGGTCGGCGAATTTGGAACCGGCGCGGTCGGCCTTGACCAGGTTGGTGGTCAGGGCGCTGGAATCGTAGTTGGTGACCTTGAACTTGCAGTTGAGGCTCTTCTCAATAGCCGACAGCTCGTTGCGGATCTGCCGGTTCCACTCGCTCTTGGTGGCGTCCAGTGAGAAGTAGCAGGTGCTCATGCCGGCCACGTTGACGGTGGCGCCGTTCAGATTCGCCGGCAGGCCGCTGTTGCTGCCGTCGTTGCCGTTGTCGCCGTTCGATTTGGTACGGGCCGTCGTGGTGCGGGCCGTACGGGACGCGTTGGAGCGGCTCTGGTTGTCCTGGGCAGCCGTGGTGCTCTTATCCTCGGGCTGGTCCGGATCGTCAGCGCTCGCCGTGGTGGTGGTGACCGCGCCGGTGGTCTGATCCTTGATCTTGGTCGCGTCGTCATCGCCGCCGCAGGCCGCCAGGGTCGCCATCATGCACAGCGCCATTACCAGCGCCACGCATTTGATGATCAATTTGTTCATGTTGGGGTTCCTCCTTCTCTCACTGAAAAAATCGTCACGCCCCGGCATATACCGCCGGGAAACAACAAACTGGGAAATATGCCTAAGTCTGTCGCCGCGTTTTACGATTATTCGACCGAAAAGTGGTGGCAAACACATGGCAATCACCTATTTTTCGGCATTTAGCCAAAAAACAGGGGATACAACGCCAGTTTTTATGTTGTTCTTTGCAACGCTATTGTATACCGAAATCGCCATAAAGTCAAGACTGTTTCGGTATTTTTTGCTCCCCAATTTTTCTCACTTGCCCGTCAAATCGGTCCCCGGCCGGGCGCGCCGATCCATGCCCGCACTTTTACAAATGTATTATAAATGTATTTTATACATTTAACAGACATTGCTCAGCAATCGACCAATTTTGCGTTTTGCATTACAAAATGCGCCGAAATTGTGTGAAAAGCGTTAGCGATCTTACATTTTGCCGCAATTGTGCCTTTTCTGTAGCAGAGTGCCAAAACAAATTGCGGCTGTAATGTGTGTATTTTGGCATTTTCGTCATTTTTGTATTGACTTTACTGCCAAGTTATTGTATTCTTATATAGCACATTTGAATAATAAAATCGGTTTATTCTATCCTGTGCCTCTGTCTTTGGTTGCCAATTTCGAAAACAAGGAGCGATCATCCGTGAACCAAGCCAATCGAACCTCTCACCCGGTCCGGCGGGTCCTGTCGGTCGCGTGCTGCCTGGCGATGCTGGCGTCTTCGTCCATCGTCTACACGGCCGGCGCCGAGCCTGACGACAAGACCTCCGCGGCGACGACCGGGGTCAAGACGTCTTCCTACAACACCGAGCTGTACATGGACTACATCCGGCGGATGGAAGAATCGTATCAGGACGCCACCGCGACGGTGGAGCTGACGCCTAAAGGCACCGCCTCCAAAAGCGACAACGCCAAGCTCATCGCTGATTACGGCGAGGGAACGGGCGAGGCGCTGGCCATTCCCGAAGGCGGATCCGCCTCGTGGGAGATCACCGTCCCGGAAAAGGGCCTGTACGCCGTCGAGATCACCTATTGTCCCTACGAGGCGCACAACGGCAACGTCAAGATGGAAATGACGATCGACGGCCAAAGCCCCTTCCGGGAGGCTTCGCTGCTGAGCTTGTATCAGACCTGGACAGAGGGCGAGATGAAGGTGGACGCCAACGGCAACGACGTCAAACCCACCTCGTCGCAGAAGCTGCGCTGGCAGACGCTGGAATTGACCGATCCTTCCAATTACGCGACCCAGGCGATGCGCCTGGCGCTGGACGCCGGCAAGCATACCTTTGCCCTGGCGCTGACCGCCAACAGCATCGCCATCCAGTCGATCAAGCTGGCGCCGATGAAGGCGCAGATCGACTACGCCGCGTATCTGGCACAGCACGGCGACGGCAAGACCACCGGCGAGGCCGAGCGGTTTGAGGCGGAGAAGATCACCGCCAAATCCGACGCGACCATCTATCCGCTGAGCGACACCACCTCGGCCCACACCGTTCCCCAGCAAGCCGGCGTGCTCAAGCTCAACGTCATCGGGTCGACCAAGTGGCAGGAGGCCGGGCAGTACATCTCCTGGAAGATCTCCGCGCCGCAGGACGGCTATTATCAGCTGGCTTTCCGCTACCGGCAGGATGAGCTGTCGGGTATGTTCGTTACCCGCAGCATCGCCATCGACGGCGAGGTGCCTTACGCCGAGGCCGGCCGGGTACAGTTCCCCTACACCTCCGGCTGGAAGGTGCTGACCCCCGCCGACGACAAGGGCGAGCCCTATTTGTTCTATCTGACCGCCGGCGATCACGAGCTGACCATGACGGTGTCGCTGGGCGATCTCAGCGAGCTGCTCGGCCGGATCGACAAGGTGCTGACCAATCTCAACCAGGCCTACCGCAGCATCATGATGATCACCGGCCCGACGCCCGACCCCTACCGGGATTACAGCTTTGAAAAGCTGCTGCCCGACACCCTCACCCTGATGGGCGAGCAGGCGACGGAGATGGACGAGGTCATCAAGACCATCAACACCGTGGCGTCCGACGCGGCCGACTATCTGTCGCTGCTCAACAAGCTGTCCTTCCAGATCCACCGGATGGTGGATAAGCCCTCCACCATCGCGTCCACCTTCAGCGATTTCAAATCCAACATCGGTTCGCTGGGCACCTGGCTGCTGACCGCCAAGCAGCAGCCGCTGACGCTGGATTCCATCTACGTCGTTCCCAGCGAGACCGAGCTGCCCGCCGCCAACGGCGCGTGGTACAAGGGCTTTTGGTACCAGGTCGAGAGCTTCTTTTCCTCCTTCGTGACCGATTACAGCTCGATCTCCCGCTCGGCGGAAAACATGAACTACGACAAGACCATCAAGGTCTGGGCGCCGACCGGCCGTGACCAGGCGCAGATCATCCGCCAGCTGTGCGACGAGCACTTCTCTCCCAAATACCAGGTCAGCGTCGACGTGGAGCTGATCAGCGGCGGCACCCTGCTTCCCTCGGTGCTGGCCGGCGTCGGTCCCGACGTGTCGCTGATGAACGGCGGCGGCGATCCCATCAACTACGCCATCCGTAACGCCGTCGTGGATCTGACCGAATTCAAGGACACCGAAAAATCCCCCGGCTTCGACACGGTTTCCAAATGGTTCCTGCCGGCGTCGCTGGTGCCCTACACCTATCAGGGCAAGACCTACGGTCTGCCCGAGACGATGACCTTCTCGATGTTCTTCTACCGCAAGGACATCTTCGAGGAACTCGGGCTGGAAGTGCCCAAGACCTTTGACGAGCTGGTGCTGATGATCCCGACGCTCCAGCGGTACAACATGAGCATCGCCTTCCCGACCAGCTACGGCGGACTGGTGCTCAAGCTGCTGCAAAGAGGGATCCCGCTTTACAACAACGAGGGTGAAAGCACCAACCTCGATTCCGACGAGGCGCTGCAGGCCTTCGAGGAAATGTGCGAGATCTTCACCACCTACCGGGCGGACGTGTCCTATGACTTCGTCAACCGCTTCCGTACCGGCGAGATGCCCTGCGGCATCCAGGATTACACCCTGTACAACCAGTTGACGGTGTTCGCCCCCGAGATCCAGGGGCTGTGGGAATTCGTTCCGGTGCCCGGCGTGGTCAACGAGGACGGCAGCATTTCCAACATCACCGTCGGCGGCGGCGGCGCCGTGATGATCATGGCCAACGCCAAAGACAAGCAAAGCTCCTGGGATTTCGTCCAGTGGTGGCTGTCGGCCGATAACCAGAGCCGTTACGCGACCGAGCTGGAAAGCGTGCTGGGCGCCGCGGCCAAGCATCCGACCGCCAATCTCAACGCCTTTACCGGCCTGACATGGTCGGTCAAGGACCGCGACAACATCGTCTCGCAGCTCGACGGCGTGCGCACCACGCCGGAGGTCCCCGGCGGGTATTACACCTCCCGCGTGGTCGACTTCGCCTTCAACCGGGTCTACAACCAAAGCGCCAACCCGGTGGAAACGCTGCAGTCTTACATTGAGGATCTCAACGACGAGCTGACCCGCAAGCGCAACGAGTTCCGCGACAAATGGGATACGAATTGAGGTGACCGACCATGACAAAAACCAAAAAAGCCAAAACCGAGATGAGCGCCATCGCTCGTAAGGAACTGCGCAAACGCACCGTCACCTCCTACGCGTTCGTTCTTCCCTACTTCATCTGCTTTTGCACCTTTACCGTCGTTCCGGTGCTGATCTCCATCTTCTTTAGTTTTACGTCGTTCAACATTCTGGAGCCGCCCAAGTGGCTGTTCCTCGACAACTACATCCGGATGTTCTTCAAGGACTCGATCTTCTTGATCGCCCTGAAAAACACGGTGCTGATCGCCATCGTCACCGGCCCGATCGGGTATTTGCTGTCGCTGCTGATGGCCTGGTTCATCAACGAGCTGACCCCGAAGGTGCGCGCCTTCGTCACCCTGATCTTCTACGCGCCCACCATTTCGGGCAACGTGTACATGATCTGGTCGCTGCTGTTCAGCGGTGACTCCTACGGCTACATCAACAGCACCCTGATCCGCATCGGCGTCATCCAGGCGCCCATCCAGTTCCTCAAAAACACCGCCTACATGATGCCCATCGTCATCGGGGTGTCGCTGTGGATGAGTCTGGGTGCCGGCTTCCTGTCCTTTATCGCCGGCTTCCAGGGCGTCGACAAGAGCTACTACGAGGCCGCCGCCATGGACGGCATCAAGAACCGCTGGCAGGAGCTGTGGTTCGTCACTCTGCCGATGATGCGCAACCAGATGATGTTCTCCGCCGTTATGAGTATCACCAGCGCCTTCGGCGTGGGCGGCGTCATTACCGGCCTGTTCGGTTTCCCCTCCACCGACTACGCGGTCCATACCATTATGAACCACCTGGAGGACTACGGCGGCGGGCGTTTCGAGATGGGCTACGCCAGCGCCATCGCCACGCTTCTGTTCATTATTATGGTCGGCACCAACCTTGTGGTGCGCAGATTGGTAGCAAAGGTGGGATCGTAACGTGAGACAAAAAGTGATTGACGCGTCCGGCCGCACGCATAAGCTCAAAGCGGCCAAAAGCATCCGGCTCAACCGCTCCAAGGGCGGCGACGCCGCTATCTTCGTGATCCTGACCTTCTTCGGCTTTTTCATGGCGATCCCGATGATCTACGCGATCTCCCAGTCTCTGAAGCCGCTGGATGAATTGTGGATGTTCCCGCCCCGGTTTTTGGTGCGCAACCCCACCTTCAAAAACTTTTCCGATCTGTTCAACCTGATGAGCGGATCGTGGGTGCCGGTCAGCCGGTACATCTTCAACACCGTGCTGATCTCCACCATCGGCACCTTCGGCCACCTGATGTTCGCTTCGATGGCGGCTTACGCCCTGTCCAAGCACCAGTTCCGCGGGCGGAAGGTGATCTTCGAGATCATCGTGCTGTCGCTGATGTTCTCCGGCTCGGTCACCGGCGTGCCCAACTTCCTGGTCATCTCCCGGCTGGGGCTGATGAACACCTACTGGGCGCTGATCCTGCCGGCCTTCTCCTCGTCGATGGGTCTGTATCTGATGAAGCAGTTCATGGAGCAGATGATCCCCGACAGCGTGCTGGAGGCCGCCCGGATCGACGGCAGCAGCGAGTTCCGCACCTTCTGGAGCATCGTGATGCCGATGGTCAAGCCCGGTTGGCTGACCCTGATCGTTTTCTCCTTCCAGGGCTTGTGGAACATGGGTTCCACCAACCTGATCCAGAAGGAGCAGCTCAAAACGCTCAACTACGCGCTCAGCCAGGTGGTCAACGGCGGTGTCGCCCGTGCGGGCGCCGCGGCGGCCGGTCTGGTGGTCATGATGATCGTGCCGATCCTCATGTTCTTAGTCACCCAGAGCAACATCATCGAAACCATGTCCACCTCGGGCATGAAGGATTAAGGAGGGAGAGCACGTGCATCGCAAAACGATTGGCCGCATCGGTCTGATTGTGATGGCTGTGACGCTTCTGCTGTCCTCCTTCACCGTGTCCGCCTCGGTGGACAACGCCTACCAGACCTACACCTATTCCAGCACCGGCGTCTCCCAGCTTTCGCCGGACGCCTACTCCCCCACCGAACGGTTCATCACCTTCGGCGAGTGGAAGGGCGAACCCGTCCTGCTCAGCGATCCGCAGGATCTGTTCGTCGACCAGCACCAAAACGTCATCGTGTCCGATACCGGCAATAACCGGGTGGTGGTGCTGGACAAGAATTTCAAGCTGATCACCGTGATCGACGAGTTTACCGCCGCGCAGGGCGAGAGCGGCACCTTCTCCAAGCCGCTGGGTCTTTTCCGCGACGCGCAGGACCGGCTCTTTGTCTGCGACAACGAAAACCGCCGCATCGTGGTCTTCGGTCCCGACTGGAAATACCTGAAAACCATCGGCTCTCCCGATCCGGCCACCATGTACGACGATTTCGTCTTCCAGCCCCAGGCGGTGGCCATCGACTCCACCGGCCGGCTGAACGTCATCTGCTCGAGCGAGACGATGGGCATCCTGGCCATGTCGGAGGACAGCCAGTTTGAAGGCTTCATCGGCGCCATCTCGGTCACCCCGTCCGCCTCGGAGATCTTCTGGCGGCTGTTCATGACCGAGGAGCAGATCGCCAAGTCCATCAAGCTGATCCCGGCGCCCTACAACAACATCGGTGTCGACAACCGCGGCTTCATTTACGCCACCTCCTCCTCGCTGAGCACCGGCGAGGTGTACGGGATGGTGCAAAGCAAAAACAAATCCTCCAACCAGTCGCCGGTCAAGCGGTTTACCCCGTCGGGCGAGGACGTGCTGGTGCGCAACGGCTATTTCGCGCCGCTGGGCGATCTGGAGTTCCCCTTTACCAACACCACGACCGACACCGGTTGCTCGCTTTTGCAGGACGTGGCGATCACCGAAAACGACGTCTATACCCTGATGGACTCCCGCCACAACAAGCTGTTCACCTACGACGGCGAGGGCAACCTGCTGTACGCCTTCGGCGGCACCAGCACGGTGCTGGGCAACTTCACCCAGATCAAGGCCATCGACTATCAGGGCAAAAACCTGCTGGCGCTGGATTCGACCGGCGCGTCGATCACCCTGTTCACCATGACCGAGTACGGCAAGCTGATCGACAAGGTCATCACCCTGCAGCGCCAGCGCAAATACACCGAAACCATTCCGATCTGGGAAGAGATCAAGGCCGCCAACAGCAACTTTGACCTGGCCTACATCGGCATCGGCAAGTCGCTGCTGCAGCAGCGGGAATACGACAAGGCGATGGAATACTTCTACGCCGCCGACGTGCCCGACCAGTATTCGCTGGCCATGAAGGGCGCCCGGGGCGAGGGTCTGGAAAAGATCGCCATTCTCATCCCGGTGGTGCTGATCGTGCTGATCGTCATCATCGTCAAGCTGTTCGGCATGGCCAAGGCCTACAACGCCAAAGAGGCGGTGGCCGGCGGTCCCCACTCCACCAAGAGCGCGCTGATCTACGGGGCGTACGTCATCTTCCATCCCTTTGACGGCTTCTGGGACATCAAGCACGAAAAGCGCGGCAATCTGCGGGCGGCGCTGATCATCCTGGGCGTTTTGCTGGTGTCCGCCGTCGTCAGCACCCCGCTGAAGGCGTATCTGTTCAGCAGCAGCAACCGGCTGGAAAGCACCTTCTTCCAGGATCT
>JBMNVL010000007.1:0-31945 GCA_050946775.1 Acutalibacteraceae bacterium | reverse complement strand
CTGTTTCTCCCAAACCCCGCGGCGCTTTGCCCGCGGCGTTTGGAGCTCGTTTCAAGTCCCATCTTTCCTTGAAAAAAGCCGATCCACACCCCACCAGGGGGTGTGGACCGGCTCTTGGTGCGAGAGATGGGACTTGAACCCACACGCTATATAGCACACGCACCTCAAACGTGCCTGTCTGCCTGTTCCAGCACTCTCGCGTATACGTCCGTTTTCACGGAACAAATGGTATTATACCATCCGTGAGGACGACTGTCAACCGGTTTTTTCGGGTTTTTCCAGTCCCGCCAGCGCCTGCTCGTATTCGGCGGGCGTTTTGGCGAGGTTGAGCGTTTCCAGCAGGCGGTTGGTGGACATCTGCTCGGGCAAGCCCCATCCCCGCAGCAACGCCCGGCGCTTCTTCGCGCTGTTATCCCGGCCGATCAGGCCGTCGGCGTAAAGCCGTCCGCGGGTGATCCAGGGCTCTCGCGGCGGGTTTTCCCCGTCCTCAAACGTCGCGCCGGCCCGGCGCAGCGCTTCGATCAGCACCTCGTCGGTCATCCCCTCGACCCCGAGCAGCCCTTCCTTGCCGGGAGCGGTCTTGCGCCGCTCTTTGCCTTCCACCGGCGGGATAAACGCTTGCTTGATCTGTTCGGGCGGCAGCACGCCGGTGAGATGATTGCGGATGACAAATCCCGCCGTGTCGCTGTCGGTCAGCAGGATCACTCCCCGTGCCGCCGCCAGTTCCCGCAAAAGCCGGATCTTTTCCCTGTCCCGAAAAATCCGAAAGCCGTCCACCGGCAGGATGACGGCGTTTACCGCGCTCTCCAGCCGGGTCTTATCGTACCGGCCCTCGACCACGATCACTTCCCGCACCGTTTTCATACGTCGGTCCTCGCCAGCAGGATGAGCTTGGCGGTCACTTCCTCCAGCAAAATCCAGTTGTCCACGGCGGTGGATTTCATTTTGGTATCCGCCGTCGCCAGTTCCTCCAGCGACTGCCGCAGACATTCCCGCGACATCCGCCGGCAGTCCCGCGCGGCGTTTTGCAAACGGAATTCCCGCCCCTTGCAGCCGAAATCCTCCGCCAGCGTTTCCGCCCGTACCCCGGCCTGCCCCGCCAGCTTGGCGCGGTACAAATTGGCGTAATCTCCCGACAGCACCGCCAGCACGGTAATGGGATCCTCCCGCATGGCGTAAAGCTTGTGCAGCACGTCGTAGGCGCGATCGTACCGCTGGCCGACGATCGCTTTGGACAAATCGTAGACCTTGGCCTCCAGCTGCCGCACCGAGGCGGTCTCGATCATCTCCGGGGTGATCTCTCCCCCGTCGGCCAGCGCCGTGAGCTTGTCCAGCTCGTTGAGCAGCAGCGCCAGATCGTCGCCCGCCTGCTCCACCCACATCCGGGCGGTATCGGTGCGCAGGGTACATCCCTGTTTGGCGGCGCCGGCGCACAGCAGCCGTGCCAGCTCGGCGGTCGTTTTGTGGCGGAATTCCACCGCGCCGCCGACCTTTTCCACCGCGGCGGTGAATTGCCGCCATTTGGCGTTTCTTTTGGCGTCGACCGTTACCGCGTCGGTGTAAAACACCAGCGTGCAGGTGGGCGACGGCGTTTTCAGCCATTCCATCATCCGCTCGAAATCGCCCATTTTGGCAACGTCGAGATCCCGCACCACCACGCAGGTGCGCTCGGCCATCAGCGGCAGCGCCTCGGCGGCTTCCTCGATGAGATCCCACTCGCACTCCTGGCCGTCGAACCGGTGGAGATTGAAATCCCCGAGCGCGTCGCCGCCCAGCGCCTTTTTGGCGATCCGACCGGCATACAAACCCACCAGATGCGCCTCTTCCCCGTACAGAAAATAAACCGGCGCCAGATCGCCTTTGAGTTGTTCCTTCAACCGTTCTTCCGTCATGGAGATCCCTCCTGTCGCGCCATAATATCCCGTTGTCCCCGGGTCGTCAGCCGCCAGACGTCTCCCGGCGCCATCGCGACCGTTTCGCCGTTGGCAAATCGCATTTGTGCCTTAGCGCCGTCTTCCAGCGACACGTCGCCGCCCGTGCCGCCCAAAATCAGGCGGGTCTGTCCCATCGTCAGCTCCACCCCGCCGTCGCAAAGGCGCAGCGTATGGTCCTCCCCGATCTGCAGGGCGACGTCCTCGCCCATCGCCAGTTGATCCGGGGTAAACAGATCCCGCAGGGTGGCCGCGTGGCGGCCGGTCTCGGGCGCCGCCACCCGTTCGATCGGCGTGGACAGCGCCAGGGGCGTCAGATGATCCGCCGCCCGGCCGTCCAGAGTGGAAAACGCCAAAACCGAGAGCCGCTCCACGCCCCTCTCGTCCAGCGCGGCGTTTACCTGCCGCAGCAATTCGGCGTCGCTGCCGCCGACGATCAGGGCGCTGCCCCGCGGCCATTCCGCCAGCACCGCCGTGCCGTTGTCCGACCGCCAGACGGTGCAGGTGGTCAACGGCCTAACGCCGAGCTGATACACGGCGCAGCCGAGCATCAGCGCCGAAGCGGCGCCGCAGGCCACGATCGCCCGTCCGCGAGGAAGCAGCCGTTTCCACAAAAGCCCCAGGGCCAGCACCGTCGCCAGCATCCAGACGCTGAAAAAGGGCACCCGCGCCGACACCGTTGCCAGCGGCAGCCGGCTGAACCATTCCGCCACTCCACGCAGCCACGCGGCCATCACGTCCGCCAGGGCGAAGGCCAGCCGCGCGGCAAAGGGAAACCAACCCCCGGTTAAAATCCCGATCCAGCCGGCGATCACCGCGACGGTGGCCGGAAAAACCATCAGCAGATTGGCCGGCAGAAACACCAGCGAGATCTTGCCAAAATACATCACCAAAAAGGGGGTGATCGCCATGGTGGCCGACAGGCTGACGGCCGCCGCCTGCGCCGGACGATATAACCACCGCCACCGGCCGCTTTCCCTCAGCCGGGCGACAAGCACGGCGTCCATTTTGGGAAAGAGGACCAGGATGCCCAGCGTCGCGCCGACCGACAGCTGCAGGCCCACGTCCCACACCATATACGGCTGGGCAAACCCGATCAGCAGCAGCGCCAGCCCCAGCGAATTGAGCGGGTCGGCTTCCCGTTTGAACCAGTAGCCGGCCAGCATCACCAGCGTCATGACGCCGGCGCGGCGGATCGACGGGGTCATCCCGACCACCAGCATAAAAGCGACCACCACCGGCACCGCCGCCAGCGCGGCGACCCGTCGGCTGAGCTTTGCTTTGCGCAAAAGCCACCAAATCACGGCGACCGCGATCCCCAGATGCAATCCCGATACTACCAGCAGATGGGCGGTACCGGCGTCGCGAAAGGCCTGTGCCGTATCCCCGGACACATCGGCGCGATCGCCCAGGCAGGCGGCGCGCACGATCGCGGCGTCCTCGTCATACAGGTAGTTTCCCACCACGTTCAACGCCGCGCGGCGGATCCGCCAGGCCGTCGCCTGCCACGGCGGCGGGTCGGGCGTTTCGATTCGGGCGGGCGATTTCCAGGAAAGCAGCAACCCCGACAACAGCATTCCGTCCGCCCGGTTGGACAAAGCGTAGGGATCCTCCTGCGGGCGGATCTGCACCTCGCCGCTCACCCGGTCGTATGGCTGCGGGGCGATCTCCACGTCGGTGACCCACAAATACAGCGTCGTACCCGCCGGCAGATCGCCCGCCGTCACCCGGGCGGGATAGCGGGTGGAGCGGGCGTACGCCCGGCCCTCTCCGGTGATCTCCATTTCCAGCGTGCCGGTATAATCGGCCGTTTGCGCCGTCAGCGCGGCGTCCCGCACCTCACTTACCCAAAGCCGCCCGGCGGCCAGCGCGATCACGGCGGTGATCAGCGCCAGCGCCCGTTTTTGCCGCAGCGGCGGGATCAGCAGGATCCCGGTCAGCAAAAGCGCGGCGCCGGCCGTTACGGCAACGGCGGTCAGATCCAGCCGGGTCATGACGAGAAAGGCCGCCGACGCGGAAAAACCCATCCACGCAAGCGGCCGTTTGAAGCGGATCAATCGTTAAAGAACAAAGGCAGCGGCTCCAAAAAGACGATATCGTCCCGTTTGGCGGCGTCGCCCTCGGCCAAAACGGCGGCTTGTCCGGCGATGATGCCGCCGGCTTTGTTGACGATGGTCTCCAGCGCCTTGAGGGATTCGCCGGTGGAGATGACGTCGTCGACGATCAGCACCCGCTTGTCCCGCATGATGTCCATTTCCGCCGCGTCCATATACAGCGTCTGATCTTTATCGGTGGTGATGGAGCGCACATCCACCGCCACCACGTTGGGCATATACAGCTTGGGGTATTTGCGGGCGATATAATACGGCTTGCCGCTTTGGCGGGCCATTTCGTAGGCCAGCGGAATACCCTTGGCCTCGGCGGTGAGGATCACGTCGAAATCCGGCACCTTTTCGAGCAGCGCGCTCGACGCCGCCACCGTCAGCTCCACGTCGCCGAAGATGACGAAAGCCGCGATCTTCATATGCTCGTTGAGCGGGCACAGCGGCAAATGCCTCTCCAGCCCGGCGATGGTCATGGTATACGCGTTTTCCATGGTAAACTCTCCTTTTTAGAAGATTTATTTATCCAGGTTTTTCTTTTTGGCCTGCTGCTTCATCCGCTGTTCGTGGGAGAGGATGATCTTGCGCAGGCGGATATTTTTGGGGGTGACCTCCACCAGCTCGTCGTCGTTGATGAATTCCAGCGACTGCTCCAGCGACAGCACCGTCGGCGGGGTCAGCCGCAGCGCCTCGTCCGATCCGGCGGCCCGCATATTGGTGACGTGCTTTTTCTTGCAGACGTTGACCGAAATGTCCTCGTTTTTGGGGGACTGGCCGACGATCATCCCCTCGTAGACCGGCACGCCCGGCCCGACGAAAAGCATACCCCGTTCCTGGGAGTTGAACAGCCCGTAGCTGCTGGTTTCGCCGGTCTCGAAGCAGACCAGCGAGCCCTGCGTCCGCTGGGGAATTTCCCCTTTGTACGGCTCGTAGCCGTCAAAGACGCTGTTCATGATGCCGTTGCCGTTGGTATCGGTCAAAAACTGCTGGCGGTAACCCATCAGTCCCCGGGCGGGAATGCGGAACTCCAGATGGCTCATGCCGGTATCCCGGGTGCCCATATTGACGATTTCCGCCTTGCGGGAGCCGAGCTTTTCCATCACCGCGCCGACGTACTGCTCGGGCACCTCGATCATCAGCAGCTCCATCGGCTCCAGCCGGTTGCCGTTTTCGTCTTCCTTGTAGATGACCCGCGGACGGCTGACGGCGAATTCATACCCTTGCCGGCGCATGGTCTCGATCAGGATGGACAGGTGCAGCTCGCCCCGTCCCGCTACTTCGAAGGCGTCGGTGGAATCGGTCTCCCGCACCCGCATGCTGACGTTGGTCTGCACCTCTTTGAACAGCCGGTCCCGCAGGTTGCGGGAGGTGACGAATTTGCCCTCCTGCCCGGCAAAGGGGCTGTTGTTGACCATAAAGAGCATGGCGATGGTCGGCTCGTCGATGCGCACGAAGGGCAGCGCCTCCACGTGTTCGGGGTCGCAGGCGGTCTCGCCGATGTTGAGATCGGCGATGCCGGTGACGGCGATCAGATCGCCCAGCGCGGCGGTATCGTGCTCCACCCGCTGCAGCCCCTCAAACTGGAACAGCTTGCCGATGCGGGCGTTGGCGGTGGTGCCGTCGGTCTTGCAGATGGTGACCGCCTGGCCGTTTTTCACCCTGCCCCGCTCCACCCGGCCGATGCCGATGCGGCCGGTGTAATCGTCGTAGTCGATGTTGGAAAACAGGATCTGCAGCGGGCCGTCGGGATCCCCCTCGGGCGCCGGCACGTGCTCGAGGATCGCCTCGAACAGCGGCTGCATATCCCCTTCGCGGACGTCGGGATCCAGCGACGAATAGCCGTCGCGGGCCGAAGCGTAAACCACCGGGAACTCCAGCTGATCCTCGTCGGCGCCCAGCTCGATGAACAGATCCAGCAGCTCGTCGATCACCTCGGCGGGACGGGCGCCGTCCCGGTCGATCTTGTTGATGACCACCAGCGGCTTTTTGCCCAGCGCCAGCGCCTTTTTCAGCACGAACCGGGTCTGGGGCATACACCCCTCAAAGGCGTCCACCAGCAGCAAAACGCCGTCCACCATCAGCAGAATGCGCTCCACCTCGCCGCCGAAATCGGCGTGGCCGGGGGTGTCGACGATGTTGATCTTGGTGTCGCCGTACATCACGGCGGTGTTTTTGGCCAGGATGGTGATGCCCCGCTCCCGTTCCAGATCACCCGAATCCATCACCCGCTCGGCGACCGCCTCGTTGGCGCGGAAAACGCCGCTTTGCCGCAGCAGCTGATCCACCAGCGTGGTCTTGCCGTGGTCGACGTGGGCGATGATGGCGATATTGCGCAGATTGTCTCGTTTGCTCACATGGGATCCCTCGCTTTTTCTTTAACCGATTTAGTATACCATACATTTTCCCGCTCGGCAAGTTTTTTC
The DNA here is from genome assembly GCA_050946775.1 of Acutalibacteraceae bacterium. Taxonomy (GTDB): domain Bacteria; phylum Bacillota; class Clostridia; order Oscillospirales; family Acutalibacteraceae; genus UMGS1474. Next base: position 25,489 of record JBMNVL010000007.1, on the reverse strand, counting down.
GGCGGCAAATCCCAAAAATTGCAAAAATCCCGCCCGGGAGGAAGTTTTTTTCATCTGATTTCCTTCGACAGATTCAGCCCCGGCGGGAGTGTTATCTTAAAAGAGCCGGGGACATATACTGATGTGAGACCAACAGGCTCCCGCGGGAGCCGGGAAAGGAATGGCTGTTGAAATGAGTCCGTATTCTGCCGAGGGAGTGCGGCTGGGCACTCCCGAAAACACCGCCGCCGTCCGTTCGATGGCCGGGCTGACCCGCGCCATGGAGGAGGGCACCATTCTCGCCGCCCGGGCCGTGATGTGCGACGCCGGGCACAATCTGCACGTGGAATTGCCCTGCATGGAGGGGATCATCCCCCACGACGAGGGCGCTATCGGCATCGCCGAGCAAACCACCCGGGATATCGCCCTGATCTCCCGGGTCAGCAAACCGGTCTGCTTTATGGTGACCGGGTTTGAGGATCTGCCCGACGGCCGCCGCCGGGCGATCTTATCCCGCCGCAAGGCGCAGGAACGCTGCCGGGAGCGGTATATCCAGACGCTTCGCGTTGGCGATATCATCCCCGCCCGGGTGACAAGGCTGGAATCCTTCGGCGCCTTTTGCGACATCGGCTGCGGATTGCCGGCGCTGATGCCCATCGCCGGGATCTCGGTCAGCCGGATCGCCCATCCCCGCGACCGTTTTTCGCCGGGGATGGACGTTCTCGGGGTGGTCTCCTCCATCGACGGCGACCGGGTGTGCCTGTCCCAGCGGGAGCTGCTGGGCACCTGGGAGGAAAACGCCTCCCTTTTTTCCCCGGGCGAAACGGTGACCGGGATCATCCGCTCGGTGGAGGATTACGGGGTGTTCGTGGAATTGACCCCCAATCTTGCCGGGCTGGCCGAGCCCCACGAGGGCGTCCGGCCGGGACAGCTGGCCGGGGTGTACATCAAAAGCATCCTCGCCGACAAAATGAAGCTCAAGCTGGTGATCATCGACGCCCAGGACGTCGAAAGACCGGTCTCGCCGCCGCGGTATTTTATCACCGGCGGCCACATCGACCGCTGGGTCTATTCCCCGCCCGGGTGCGGCAAGGTGATCGAAAGCGTGTTTGGCTGAAGCGAAAACGCCGTTGCGGCACATCGTTGCCGAAACGGCGTTTTTCCGCTAAAATGTAAATGTTTCGTGAATATTGCGGCTTCGCCCTTTTTTGCGAAAAAAAGCGTGGTATAATCACACTGATTTATTATACCAAGAAGAGGAACGTCTATGCTGCAGATCCAAAACATCCGCAAACAATACAAAACCGGTCCGCTGACCCAACAGGCCCTCGACGGGGTGTCGCTGAGCCTGCGGGACAGCGAGTTCGTCGCCATTCTCGGCCCCAGCGGGTCGGGAAAAACCACCCTGCTCAACGTCATCGGCGGACTGGATCATTACGATGAGGGCGATCTGATCATCAACGGCGTTTCCACCAAAAAATACGGCAGCCGGGATTGGGATGCCTATCGCAACCACACGGTGGGCTTCGTGTTCCAAAGCTACAACCTGATCCCTCACCAGACCATTCTCGCCAACGTGGAGCTGGCGCTGACCATCAGCGGCATTTCCCGGGGTGAGCGGGCTTCACGCGCCAAAAACGCTCTGATCCAGGTGGGGCTGGAAGAGCATATGCACAAAAAGCCCTCCCAGCTTTCGGGCGGGCAGATGCAGCGGGTGGCCATCGCCCGGGCGCTGGTCAACGATCCCGATATCCTGCTGGCCGACGAGCCGACCGGCGCGCTGGACAGCGACACCAGTCTGCAAGTGATGGATCTGCTCAAGGAGGTGTCCCGCGACCGGCTGGTGGTGATGGTGACCCACAATCCCGAGCTGGCCGAGCAGTACGCCACCCGGATCGTCACCCTGCGGGACGGGCGGATCACGTCGGATTCCGACCCCTTTGAGCCGCCGCAGGAAGAGGCCGTTCACAAGCGGCTGGGCAAAGCGTCGATGTCCTTTTTGACGGCGCTGACGCTGAGCTTCAACAACCTGTGGACCAAAAAAGTCCGCACCCTGCTGGTGGCGTTCGCCGGATCGATCGGGATCATCGGCATCGCCATGATTTTGTCGATGTCCAACGGGGTGGATCTGTACATCCAATCGGTGGAAGAGGACACCCTGAAAAGCTATCCTCTGCAGATCACCGATACCAGCTTCAATCTGGCTTCCTTCGTGCCTCAAAACAGCGATGAGGAAGGCGAAGACGCCGGCCAGGTGCGGGAATGGCGCACCGTGACCAACCTGTTCTCCCGGGTGACCAGCAACGATCTCAAATCCCTGCGCGCTTTTATCGAAAGCGGCGAGAGCGATATCTACGACCACGTGCAGGCCATCGAATACGGCTACAATCTCACCCCGCAGATCTACGCGGTGCGCCGGGGCAACGTCCGCAAGGTCAACCCCGACAACACCTTCGCGGCGCTGGGCTTTACCTCCGCCGAGGGGTCCACCAACTCCCTGCTGAGCGCTTTCAGCAACACCGACACCTTCCGCCCGATGCCCCGCGAGCCTTCCCTGTACGAAAGCCAGTACGACGTCAAGGCCGGGCATTGGCCGCAAAACGACCACGAGTGCGTGGTGGTGCTGACGCCCGGCGGCCGGATCAGCGATATGACCCTGTACGTGATGGGAATCAAGGATCCGCAGGAGCTCGACGATATGGTGCGGGCGTTCGCCGCCGGCAGCGCGTCGCCCACCGACGGGGAAGAAAAGCGATACCGCTACGAGGATCTGCTGGGGATCGGGTTCAAGCTGATCCACAGCAGCGATTACTACGTTTACGACGCCGAGCACGGCGTTTGGGTCGACCGGTCGGAGGACGAGCGGCATATCCGGACGTTGGCCGACGACGCCGAGACTATGACCATCGTCGGAGTGGTGCAGCCCAAGGAGGACGCTACTTCGCCTGCGCTGACCCGCGGGATCGCTTATCCGGCGGCGCTGATCGACCATTTGATGGAGGTCGCCGCCGACAGCCCGGTGGTCAAGGCGCAGCTCGCCTCGCCCGGGATCAACGTCTTTACCGGGGAAGCCTTCGGCGTCAAACCGCAAGGCAATCTGGACATGGCCAGCCTGTTCTCCTTCGACGAGTCGGCGCTGCGGCGCGCCTTTGCCTTTGACGCCGACGCCCTGCAAAACGCCCTGCCCGATTTGAGCGGAATGGATCTGTCAGGGATGGATCTGTCGGGAATCGACTGGTCGTCCATGATCGACCCGTCTGCCTTTTCGCCGGAGGATCTGTCCCTGCCCGAACTGTCGCAGGAGGATCTTGCCGCGCTTTGGGACGCGCTGCAAGGGTCGATCGATCCCGGCGCGCTGGAGGATCTGCCGCAGGCGCTGCTGGCGGATTACACCGCCGCGACCGGTCAGGAGCCCGCCCAGGCGGTGGCGCAGCTGCCGACGGCAATGGGGCAATACCTGCTCTCCGAAGAGCTGCGCGAGGCGCTGCGGGACGGGATCGTCGCCATCGTGGAGGAGAACACCGCCGATCTGCTGACCCCCGATCAGATCGGGGAGTTGGTGCGCGCCATCGTCGAGGGATATCCCGCGTATCTTCAGGAAAACGGGTTGGATGACGGCGACGTTCCCTTCCGGTATCTGGACAACTATCTGCAGGCGGCCGACACCCGGCAAAAGCTGCAGGAGGTGGCCGACGCTTTGCGCGCGCAGCTGGCCGCGCTGGAGGTAACGCCGCAGCAATGGCAGGCGCTGAGCGAGCGGGTGATCCAGGCCTACGGCGTTTTCGCCGATGAAAACGGACTGCCCGATCCCGTCCGGCTGGGCGAGGATCTGGCGGCTTATCTGACGGGCGACCGGGCGCAGGCGCTGATCATGGAACGCCTTGCCGGCGCGGTGGACGCCGAGGGCGCGCAGGCCGCGATCGCCGCGCTGGCGGACAAGTATTCCGCCGCGCTTGGCGAACGGTTATCCGCCGCGATGCAGCCGATACTGGAGCAGATCGGACAAGCACTCGCCGACGCCCTGACCGACCGGCTGACCGGACTGATGGAGCAGGTAAGCGGGCAGCTGCGGGACGCTTTTTCCTTTGACGCCGACGCATTGAAAGACGCCTTTTCGATGAAGATGGATCCCGAGGAGCTGCGGGATCTGATGACGTCGATGATGTCCAGAGACGTCGCCAGTCTGGACGGCAATCTGCGCAAGCTGGGCTACGCCGACGAGGAAAAACCCGCCACCGTGACCATTTACCCGCTGGATTTCCCCGGCAAAACGGCGATCAAAAACATTCTCAACACTTACAACGACCGGCAATCCGCCGCCGGACACGACGAAAAGGTGATCGTCTACACCGACATGGTGGACACCCTGATGAGCTCGGTGACCGATATCGTCGACGCCATCAGCGGGGTGCTGATCGCCTTCGTCGCCATCTCGCTGGTGGTGTCCTCGGTGATGATCGGTGTAATCACCTACATCAGCGTGCTGGAACGCAAAAAGGAGATCGGCATCCTGCGGGCGATCGGCGCTTCCAAACGCAACATTTCCGAGGTGTTCAACGCCGAGACCTTTATCATCGGCGCTCTGGCGGGTCTGCTGGGCGTCGGGATCACCTGGCTGCTGATCATCCCGACCAACGCCATCCTGCGCTCGCTGACCGGGATGGAAACCATCCGGGCGTTTTTGCCGGTTTCCTCGGCGCTGATTTTGGTGGCGCTGAGCATCGTGCTGACCCTGATCGGCGGCATCATCCCCTCCCGCAAGGCCGCCCGCAGCGACCCGGTCGCCGCCCTGCGCTCCGAATAAGCGAGAATCGTTTTCCAAACAAAAAACAGGCTGATAGAATCAGCCTGTTTTTTTATAATACTATGGCAGCGTTACAGCCGGCGTAGCTTTTGAAATGCCTGCTCAAACCAGACATTGTCCGGCTCAACCTGCAGCACGTACCGGACTCGTCCCAGCAGATGCGCACGATACCGGTGGACATCCACACCTTCCTCCCCAAAAAACGCTGCGCGACCGGCATACGCCACGGCGTTTGCCGCGCCGTTTTTCAATGCGTAATACACTTCTTGGCGCAGTTGCCGTTTGTATTGGCGGTCAACCGTCACTTTTTCGTTAACTGTCAGTCCGGTCACCGTCTGACGACAGGTGTTGGTCACAAAGCGAGTCTTGTCCTCATTCAGGCTGAAGCCCATTTTCTCCAGCAGGTAGCGAACTTTTTGATATACGCCATACAGTGGTTTATCGGAAGAGAAAGTCATATCGTCACAATATCGAGTATAGGAAACGCCCCTTTGGGCGCACCATTCGCCGACATAGTCGTCGAACCGGCGCATCACCAAATTGGACAAGGCCGGAGAGGTAGGCGCGCCTTGCGGCAAAACATCCTCGTGACAGCATAGGGATGTCAGCATGGCACCTATCTGCCGGGGAAATCGGTGGGTAGAAAACGCCGCGCCGTATACCTGTGAAAAACGGATATTATCGAAAAAGCCGGTGATGTCAAGTTTCAAAAGGTAGCGTTTGCCTACATGAGGCGCGGCACCTTGGCGCAGGGTGCGCCCCGGCGCGTAAGCGGTGGCGTACGATGACACCGGCAAAGTCCACAGGATCCGCCGCAGGATGATCCGTTGGACGGATTTCAACTGTCCACCTGGCACATGCAAAAGCCGGGCACCGCCGTTTTTCTTGGGCAGCGAAACCACCCGGTACTGCCTGTCAATGGTACGCGTCAGCGCAAACAGCCGCCGGCGATCCATCTGCAAAAACGCCGCCAGTTGATGGGTATCATACAAAAAAGGAGTGCCCTCACGCACGCGATGCTTCAAAAACATCTCGGTGGCTTGCTCCAGTCCGACCCGACGCATAAACGGCATATCCTCCGGAAAAAAATGCACCGAACCTTCGTAATACTCCATTTTACACTCCTTATATAAGAAAAAGCCGGTCCTTGACGCACAAATATGTCCTGATAAACGCGCAGTCGAATTTTTTGAATCACAACGTGATTTTTCATTCGACGGAGCGTTTTCAGGCAGGTAGGCTTTTCCGCAGGGAAAGCCTACGATCTTGCTTTGCACACGAAACGGCGACTCGCCGCTCCTCCTAAAGCGGATACTTTAAGATGTACGCTGCGTCAAAGACCGGCCTTTTCAACACCATATGGCCAAAGGCCGTTGGTTTGTTCATTTATAAGTATACGCGGCGCCATGCACCAAAAGCGGTGCATCAGCCGGGCTTTTTCATCGTTTCTCAATCCGCCGCGTTCACGGCGATGGCGCCCGCGTCGTCGACGCAAAGGCGGATGGCCGGCGTGGGCTGATCCGCCCGGTTGACCAGCAGCAGGGCAATGGGGTTTTCCACCTCGCGGCGGATGGCGTTACGCAGATCCCGCGCGCCCCGTTTGCCGCCGGCGGCTTTGTCCGCCAGCGTGACGGGCACGGCGTCCTCCCAGGTCAGCGCCGTGCCCCGTTCGGCCAGGGTGGGCACCAGCTCGCCCAGCATCAGCCCGGCGATACGCACGTAGCTGTCCCGCGACAGCGGCTGGAAGTAGACGATCTCGTCCACCCGGCTGATGAATTCCGGCCGCAAAAATTCCCGCAGCGCCTTCATCGCCTTGTCTTTGCCCGCCTGTGCCGCCGACTGGCCGAAGCCCATCAGATTTTCGGTGATCTGACTGCCGGCGTTGGAGGTCATAACGATGACGGTATTCTCGAAATTGACCACCCGGCCGTGGGCGTCGGTCACCCGGCCCTCGTCGAGGATCTGCAGCAGGATGTTCATCACGTCGGGATGGGCTTTTTCGATCTCGTCGAACAGCAGCACCGAATAGGGCTTGCGGCGCACCTTTTCGGTCAGCTGACCCGCTTCGTCGTAGCCGACGTAGCCGGGCGGCGATCCGATCAGCCGGGAGACGGCGTGCTTTTCCATAAACTCCGACATATCCATCCGGATCAGGGTATCGGGGGTATCGAACAGCTCCGCCGCCAGCACCTTGACCAGCTCGGTCTTGCCCACGCCGGTGCTGCCCACGAAGATGAAGGAAGCCGGACGCCGCCGGGGACTGATCTGCACCCGGCTGCGGCGGATGGCCGCCGCGACGGCCGCCACCGCCTCGTCCTGCCCGATGATCTTCTCTTTAAGATGATCCTCGATATGGGCGAGCTTTTGCAGTTCGTTTTCCTCCACCCGGGACGCCGGGATCCCCGTCCACAGCTCGATCACCCGCGCCAGATCCCCGTCGGTGACCGGAAATTCGGTCGCCGCCGGACGGATCCGCTCAAGGTCCTGCTCGGCCTTGAGCAGATCGGCGCGGACGTTGGCCAGCTTTTCGTAATCGACCTCTTCGGCCGCCATCAATTCCTCTTCCTGCCCGTGAAGCTCGCTCACCTGCCCCTGCAGATCGGCAAAGGCGTCGGCGTCCTTGTTGCGCAGCGCGGCGCAGGCACAGGCCTCGTCCAGCAGATCGATCGCTTTATCGGGCAGATACCGGTCGGTGATGTACCGCTCGCTGAGCAGCACCGCCCGCCGGGCGATGGAATCGGACACCGTCACCCCGTGGTACTGCTCGTAGTAGCCGCGGATGCCGTCGATCATTTTGACCGCGTCCTCGATCGACGGCTCTTCCACCGTGACCGGCTGGAACCGCCGCTCCAGCGCCGCGTCCTTTTCAATGTGCTTGCGGTATTCGGTAAAGGTGGTGGCGCCGATCACCTGGATCTCCCCGCGGGAAAGGGCGGGCTTCATGATGTTGGCAGCCGACAGACTGCCCTCGGCGTCGCCGGTGCCCACCAGCGTATGCACCTCGTCGATGAACAGCAGGATGTTTCCCTCGGCCTTGACCTCCTCGATCAGCGCCTTGATGCGGCTTTCAAACTGGCCGCGGAACTGGGTGCCGGCGACCAGCGCCGTCAGGTCCAGCAAAAAGATCTCCTTGTCCCGAAGCCTCGGCGGCACCACCCCGCGGGCGATCCGCTGGGCCAGCCCCTCGGCGATGGCGGTCTTGCCCACCCCCGGCTCGCCGATCAGGCAGGGATTGTTTTTGGTGCGCCGGCAAAGGATCTGCTCCACCCGGTAGATCTCCCGATCCCGCCCGATGATGGCGTCCATCTGCCCGTCCCGCGCCTTGGCGGTCAAATCGGTGCAGTACGCCCGCAGCGCCTTGCGCTTGGTCTGATGCTTTTTCTTTCCGGGCGCCGTCGTCTCCTCCGGCGGCGCCTGGGTATCGTCGGCGGCCGGCTTTTGTCCGGCGCCGAACAGCTTTTGAATAAAGGGGAATGTGGCCGCGCCGCCGGCGGAAAAGCCGTCCCGCGGCTCTTCCCCGTCGTCGTCGCCCTCTTCCTGCGCGTCGGCCAGAAACGACTCCATCTGCTCGTTCATCTGTTCGATGTCGTCGTCGGTCATCCCGAACTTGGCCAGCATTTCCTCCACCGGCTTGATGCCCAATTCCTTGGCGCAAGACAAGCACAGCCCGTCGTTGACGGACTTGTCCCCTTCTATGCGGGTGATGAACACCACCGCCGGACGTTTTTTGCAGCGAGAACAGATCATGGGTTACTCCTTTGTCTTCAGTTCACGAACGGTTTTGCCAAACGCGACGGCATAGCGGATAAACGCATACACCATCAGCACGCCCACCGCCACGATCAGCGGGATCGATACCCCGGCGGGCATTTTTTCTCCCCACAGCACGAACGCCGCCATCACCAGATAAAAGGCGAAGGTAGACACCTTGCCGTACCATTTGGCGCCCTCGACCCGGCCGCCCAGCTTGAGGATGATCATCCCGCCGATCATCTGCCCCAGCTCCTTGCATACGCACAGGATCATCAGCCCGATCAGCAGCGGATAATGCACCGCCAGACAGACCAGCACCGCCACCTGGGTCAGCTTGTCGGCAATGGGATCGAGCACCTTGCCCAACTCGGTGATCTGGTGAAAATGCCGGGCGATGAACCCGTCCAGCAGATCGGTGACACCCGACAGCGCCAGCACCCCGAACGACCAGTATTGCAGCGCCCGCTGGTCGGGCTGGATCCCCCGGATATACAGCACGACGAACGCCGGCACCAGCGCGATGCGCACCAGCGACAATACGTTGGGGATGCTCCATTGCATACGAATGCGATGTGCCATGTTAAACGCTCCTTACTTTTTGAAAACCGGGGAGATCAGGCCAGCTTATCCAGATAGGGTGTCAGCGGATCGTGATCCGCCACCCAGCCGAACACCACCGTTTGATCGACGTCCTTTTTGGTCAGCCAGGCGTCGTCGCCGGCCGAGGTGACCGCCACCTGGATCAGCGCCACCGCCGCCAGCACGATCACCACCCCTTCGATCAGGCCCAGCAGGGCGCCCAGCGCGCCGTCCACCTGCCGCAGGCCGGGGATCCTGGCCAGCTTGCCGACCAGCTTGGCCAGCAGCGCAACCGCGATCAAAAGCAGGATGAACAGCAGCAAAAACGCGATGACCCCCAGCAGCGTGACCGCCACGGGACGGATGATATCCCGGGAAACGGCGGTGACGATCTCCTGCTTTTCATAGGTCACGCTGTCGTCAAATTTGGCCAGCGCCTCGTCCAGCCACTGGCTGTCGCCCAAAAAGGCGCGTACCCCGCCGGGCAATTCCTCGATCGCCTCGCGGGCGGTATCCCGCACCGAGCGGCCGCTCGATTGCTCCACCCGATCGGACAGACCGCTTTCCACCCGGCTTTGGAAGAAGGTGTCGTAGGTCCATTCGCCCACCGGATGGCTGAGAGTGACCGCCAGTACCAGCGCCGCCACGCAGCCGATCAGCTTGACCACGCTGCGCACCAGACCGTGGCGGTATCCCATATGCAGACTGATCCCAAGGATCACCACGATCAAAACGTCCAATACGATCGGCATATCCGTTTCCTCCTTACGACCGGGTAGTCGAAGTCGTCGCCGCTTCGGTCTCGGAAGCGGCGGTATGATCGGGCAGATCGTACTCGCTGAGCGTCGTCAGCCCCAGCACGATCGCCTTGCGGCCCAGCCGGCCGACCAGCTGACCGTCCTGCGCCACCTCCGCCTCGCCGATAACACGGGAATCGTCGCCCCGGATCAGCCGGCCGGCCGTGAGCATCAGCCATTCGCCGTCGACCAGCGTCATATGGCGGAACTGGCCGGAAAATTCGGCGGTGAACGCCGTTTTGCCCGACGCGTCCAGCAGCACCAGTCCGCCGCCGTCGCTGGCGCCGTACTTTTGCAGCGCCAGCGCCACCGTTTTTTCTCCGAACGCACAGCCCACCAGCTGCTGCTGATAGGCGATCCGCTCGTCAAGAGAGCCGTTGTCGCTGACGACCCACGCCTGGGTGTCCCCGATCGCGGCGATCCGCCCGCTGGAAAGGTACCCCACCCGGCTGATCATCACGTCGGCGCCGGTGAATTCCTGGCGCGGCTCACTGTCCTGCGAAGAAAGCGCGTGGACGCGCAGCACCGACTGCATGGCGCCGTTTTGGGCGTCGATCCCCACCACGGCGATATCCCGTCCGTTGGGGCTGAAGGCAACGTCGGTCGCCTGCACCGACGCGTAGCGCTGGCGATACCGCAGCTTGCCTTCGGCGTTGTACACCAGCACCTCCGAGGTATAGCTCTGGGTGGAGGTGGTGATCAGCGCCACCGCGCCGTCGGAACGCACCGCCGCCGAGAGGATGACGTTGTCGATCGGGGTATCCAGCACGGCGCTTTTTTTATCCTGTGTCAAATTGTCCGCCGTCACGTTGAGCACCGTATCGGGCAGCGTTTCCAGCCTAAACCGCTTGCCGCCGATCTCGGCGACCAGCATATACCGCCCGGCCACCCGCAAAAGCGGCTCGGCGTAGTTGTGGGCGCGGCGGGTCACTTCTCCGCCGTTCGCGTTGAACGCCACCAGCGAGGTATCGGTCAACAGGGCGAGATAGCTTTGCACCGGCTGAACGTCCAGCACGCTGTTGCCGGAAATTTCCACCGGAAATCCGTCGCCGCCGGGCGAAAAGGTCTGGTCCAGCCAGAACTTGACGTTTCCGGGCGCCAGATGGTCGCCGTTTTGCCAGATCAGGGCAATCACCAGCACCGCCAGCACGAATGCCGCCACCCGTACCAGCAGCCGCAGTCCCGGCCGGCGCTTGCGCCGGGTGGTCTGCGCCGGCAGATCGGCCGCTTCGGTCTCGTCGAGGGTCATCATCACGGTGTCGCGGGCGGGCTTTGGTTTCTTTTTGACCCGCACCGTTTTTTTCCGGGGCGCCCGTTCCCACGCCATCGGCGAGGGATCCCGCCTGGTCTGCGGCGTGTGGCGTTTTTTGATTTTCAAATCGCGTTTGTCCGCCATAGCGGTCACTCCGTTTCCAAATTCAATCCCGAGCCGTCAGGGTAAAACACCCGTTCCAGATACAGTCCCTCCGCCGGCGCGGTCGCCCCGGCAAGAGCGCGGTCGCCGCTCGCTAGGATCGCCGGAACGGCGTTCCCCGGCAGCCGGCCGGATTCGATCTCCAGCAAGGTGCCCACCGCGATGCGCACCATGTTGTACAAAAAGCCGTCGGCCTGCATATGGATCTCCACCAATTCTCCCCGGCGGGTCACGCCGCAGTCCCGCACGGTGCGCACCGTATCCTCCACGGTGCTGCCCGCCGCGCAGAAAGCGGCAAAATCGTGCTTGCCCGTCAGATCGGCGGCGGCTTTGGCCATGACGTCGACGTTCAGCCGCCGGCGGATATGGTACGCCCGCCCTTCGAGGAAGGGATCGCGGGTCGGGGCGTTGAGGATGCGGTAGACGTACCGCTTGCCGACGGCGTCATACCGGGGATGGAAATCCTCCCCCACCGCCCGGCAGGCCATCACCGCGATATCCCGCGGCAGATGGGCGTTGAGGGCGTCTGGCACCCTGTCGGTCGGGATGGCGCACCCGGTGTGCAGCGCGCAGCAAAACTGCTTGGCGTGCACGCCGGCGTCGGTGCGGCTGCAGCCGGTGATCCCCGAGCGGGTACCGGTCAGCCGTTCCACCGCGTCCTGCAGCGTTTGCTGGACGGTGACGCCGTTTGGCTGCACCTGCCAGCCGTGATAACGGGAGCCGTCGTAACGGATCCACAGTTGCCAATGGGGCATACGACCGGCTCCTTTCCGTTGTTTTTTACCAGACCGGCGGCAGCAGGAAATTCAGCGCAATGATCGCCGCCAGCGCCGCCGCAAACACCGCCAGCGCTGTGAAATCCAGCGCCGCCAGATGCAGCTGCTTCATCCGGGTGCGGCCCTCGCCGCCGCGGTAGCAGCGGCACTCCATCGCCGTCGCCAGTTCATACGCCCGGCGAAAGGACGACACGAACAGCGGCACCAGCACCGGCAGCAGCGCCTTGATCCGCCGGATCAGACCACCGCTGTCCATATCGGCGCCGCGGGCCTTTTGGGCGGACATGATCTTGTCGGTCTCCTCCACCAGGGTGGGGATGAACCGCAGGGCGATGGTCATCATCATCGCCAGCTCGTGCACCGGCACCTTGATCCATTTCAAGGGCTTCAACAGCCGCTCCAGCGCGTCGGTGAGATCGGTGGGGGTGGTGGTGTAGGTCAGCAGCGAGCTGCCCAGCACCAGACAGATGATCCGCAGCCCCAAAAACGCCGCCGTGATCAGCCCGCCCGAGTAGATATGCACAAAGCCGAAACTGACCAGCTCCACCCCGGTGCGGATATACAGCACGTTGAGCAGCGAGGTGAAAATCACGATGACGATCACCGGCTTGAGCCCTTTCAAAAAGAGCTTCGCCGGCAGGCGGGACAACGCCGCCGACAGGATCAGCAGCCCGATCGCGACGGCCAGACCCACCCAGTTTTGGGGAATGAAAATGGCGATGATATACCCCAGCGTCAGGACCAGCTTCATCCGCGGATCCATCCGGTGGAAGACCGAGCGACCGGGGAAAAACTGGCCGATGGTGATGTCGATCATACCCGATCACCCCGTTTCAAATGGGGCGCCAGCAGCGCGGCCGCCTGTTCGACGGTGTAGGCGTTTTCGCCGTGGTACAACCCCCGGCGGCGCAGCTCCATACACACTTTGGTGACCGCCGGCACCGACAGCCCGATGGCCTCCAGTTCCCCGGCGCGGGAAAAGACCGCGTCGGTGGTATCGTACATCGCCACCCGGCCGTCGTCCATCACCAGCACCTTCTGCGCCGTGCGCGCCACGTCCTCCATGCTGTGAGAAACCAGCAGCACGGTGTTTTTCTCCTGCTTATGATAAGCGGCGATCCGCTCGAGCAGACGTTCCCGTCCGCGGGGATCCAGCCCGGCGGTCGGCTCGTCGAGAATCAGCACCTGCGGACGCATGGCGATCACCCCGGCGATCGCCACCCGGCGTTTTTCGCCGCCCGACAGATCAAAGGGGGATTTTTGCAGCCATTCCTCCCGCAGATCCGCCCAGGCCGCCGCCTGGCGCACCCGCTCGTCGATCTGCGCTTCGGACAGGCCCATGTTCCGCGGGCCGAAGGCAATATCTTTATACACGGTATCCTCAAACAACTGATGCTCCGGGTACTGGAACACCATTCCCACCCGGAAACGCACCCGGCGGATCTCCCGGGGCTTGGCCCAGATATCCTCGCCGTCCAGCAGCACCCGTCCCGCCGTCGGGCGGATCAGGCCGTTCATCTGCTGGATCAGGGTGGATTTTCCCGAGCCGGTGTGTCCGATCACCCCGATGAAGTCGCCGGCCTCCACGCTCAGCGACACCTCCCGCACCGCCGCCTTTTCAAACGGCATACCGGCGGAATAGGTATAGGACACCCGGTCCAACTGCAGCAGTGCCATCCCTATTTCCTCCATACGGCCGCCAGCGCGTCGACGCAGTCCTCGACCGTCAGTATCCCGTCGGGCAGCGCCACGCCCTGCCGGCGCAGATCGTCGCAAAGCTCGGTGGGCTGCGGCACGTCCAGTCCGGTGGCCTTCAGGGTATCCACCCGGGTGAACACCTGCGCCGGCGTGCCGTCCATCACGGTACGGCCGGCGTCCATCACCACCACCCGGTCGGCCAGCACGGCCTCTTCCATGTAGTGGGTGATCAGCACCACCGTCATTCCCTGTTCCCGGTTGAGCCGGCAGACGGTGTCCAGCACCTCCCGGCGTCCCTGGGGGTCGAGCATGGCGGTGGGTTCGTCCAGCACCAGACAGTCGGGCTGCATCGCCAGTACCCCGGCGATGGCCACCCGCTGCTTTTGCCCGCCCGACAGCTTGTGGGGCGATTGGCGGCGATAGTCGTACATCCCGACCAGCCGCAGCGCCTCGTCCACCCGGCGGCGGATCTCGGCCGGTTCGACTCCGAGATTTTCCGGGCCGAACGCCACGTCCTCCTCCACCACGGTGGAAACCAGCTGGTTGTCGGGGTTTTGCAGCACCATCCCCACCTTGCGGCGGATATCGTACAGCCGCCCCTCGTCACGGGTGTCGATGTCCTCCACCAACAGGGTGCCGCCGGTGGGCAGCAGCAGGGCGTTGAAATGCTTGGCAAGAGTCGATTTGCCCGAGCCGTTGTGCCCCAGCAGGGCGACGAACGCGCCCTTTTTCACCGTCAGATCGATGCCGTCCAGCACCAGCACCGGCGGTTCATCGGGATATTCATATTGAAACCGCACGTCTTGTGCCGTCAGCATGGTCATGGTCGGGTTCCTTTCTCAACTCTTTTCCCATACGGCCGTCGCGCCGCAGGGCAGGATCAGCCCGGTCGCCGTTACCGGCAAACCGATCTCGTCGGCGGTGGTTTTTCCGCCCCGTCCCGGCGCCACGCGGACGCCGAGGATATACTTCATCACCGACGGGGACAGTCCCGTGGTGTAGGAATTGATGATGAAAAACAGCGCGTCGTCCGACAGCAGCGGCAGACAGGCCGCCACCAGATCGTCGATCTGGTCCTCCAGCCGCCAGACCTCTCCGCCAGGGCCGCGGCCGTAGGAGGGCGGGTCCATCAAAATGCCGTCGTAGGTGTTGCCCCGGCGCTGTTCCCGCCCGACGAATTTCAGGCAGTCGTCCACCAGCCATCGCATCGGCCGGTCGGCCAGTCCCGACAGGGCGGCGTTTTCTTTTCCCCACGCCACCATCCCTTTGGAGGCGTCGACGTGGGTGACGTGCGCGCCGGCGGCGACACAAGCCAGCGTCGCCGCGCCGGTGTAGCCGAACAGGTTGAGCACCCGCACCGGGCGGTTCTCTTTTTCGATCAGCGCCCGCATATAATCCCAGTTGACCGCCTGTTCGGGGAACAGGCCGGTGTGCTTGAAGCCCATCGGCTTGAGTCCGAAGCGCAGATCGCCGTAGGCGACGGTCCAGCTTTCGGGAATGGGCCGGTATATCTCCCACTGCCCGCCGCCGCTGTTGGAGCGGTGATAGCGGGCGTGGGCTTTCTTCCACAGAGGATGGGTTTTGGGCGTGTGCCACAAGATCTGCGGGTCGGGCCGGATCAGCACGATCTCGCCCCAACGCTCCAGCCGCTCGCCGTCGGAGGCGTCCAGCAGTTCGTAGTCTGCCCAGTTTTTTGCCGCTCTCATAGCGTTCCCAGGATCTCGTCAGCCAGATCGTTGACCAGCCGGTCGATCTCGTCGAGCCGTTTGCCCTCGGCCATCACCCGGATCAGCGGCTCGGTGCCGGACAGCCGCACCAGCACCCGTCCGTCCTCGCCCAGCGCCGCGTCGGCGGCGTCGATGGCCCGTTTGGCGGGTTCGCTTTGGGTAAAGGCCGCCTTCTGCTCGGGAGTGACCCGCAGGTTTTTGAGCACCTGGGGATACCGCTCCATCACCCCGCCCATTTGGGAAAGGGCCATCCCCTTGCGGCGGCAGGCGGTCAGCAGCTTGACCGCCGACATCTGGCCGTCGCCGGTGGTGGCGTGGCGCAGCAGGATGATATGGCCCGACTGTTCGCCGCCCAGCGCGTAACCGTGCGCCCGCATCTCCTCCAGCACGTAACGGTCGCCCACCTTGGCGGCGATCGGCGTGATGCCGTTTTGCTCGCAGCAGCGCCGGAAGCCGAGATTGGACATCACCGTGCCGACGACGGCGTTGCCGGCCAATTCGCCTTTTTCCTTCATATCCAGCGCCAGCGCCGCCATGATCTGATCGCCGTCGATCACGGCGCCGTTTTCGTCCACCGCCAGACACCGGTCGGCGTCGCCGTCAAACGCCACGCCGCCCTCCAGTCCGTGCTCTTTGACAAAAGCGCCGAGCGCTTCGATATGGGTGGAACCGCAGTTTTCGTTGATGTTGACCCCGTCCGGCTGATCGTTGAGAATGATCGCGTCGGCGCCCAGCGCCGCGAACAGCGCCCGCGCCGTGGCGCTGGCCGAGCCGTTGGCGCAATCCACCGCGATCCGCATCCCGGTCAGCGGACATTCCGCCACCGAGGCGACGTGCGCCACATAATCCGCCACGGCGGTATCGCACACCGTCACCCGGCCGACGTCGCCGCCTTCGGGACAGGGTACCTCCCCCGCACCGTCCAGCACGATGGCCTCGATCTGCTCCTCCAGCGCGTCGGGCAGTTTATAGCCCTCGCCGTTGAAGATCTTGATACCGTTGTATTCGCAGGGGTTGTGCGACGCCGAGATCATCACCCCGGCCTGAGCGTCGTACGCCTTGACCAAAAACGCCACCGCCGGGGTGGGCACCACACCCAGCAGCACCACGTCGGCGCCCACCGAGCACAGCCCGGCCGCCAGCGCCGTTTCCAGCATATCGCCGGAAGCGCGGGTATCCTTGCCCACCAGTATTTTCGGGCGGCGATGCTCCGCCGAAATCAGCACCTTTGCCGCCGCGCGGCCGATGTTCATCGCCAGTTCCGGAGTCAGCTCCCGGTTGGCGACGCCCCGCGCGCCGTCCGTTCCAAACAGTCGTCCCATGCGTGATACCTCTCCTTAAAACGTAATTTGTCCCCGGGGCTTGATCCCCAGATGCTCGTACGCGGCGGGCAATACCACCCGACCCCGCGGCGTACGGCTGATAAAGCCGATCTGCATCAGATACGGCTCATAAACGTCCTCGATGGTGACGGCCTCTTCGCCGATCACCGCGGCCAGGGTCTCCAACCCCACCGGGCCGCCGTTGTAATGCTCGATCATCGCCAGCATCATCCGCCGGTCGACCATATCCAGTCCCAGCTCGTCCACTTCCAGCCGGTCCAGCGCGATCCGGGCGGTCTCGGCGTTGATCTGCCCGTGGTTCATCACCTGGGCAAAATCCCGCACCCGCTTCAAAAAGCGGTTGGCGATCCGGGGCGTGCCCCGGCTGCGGGAAGCAATCTCCAGCGCGCCGTCCCGGTCACAGGCGATCCCGAGGATGCGGGCCGAGCGGATGACGATCTCCCCCAGCTCCTCGGGGGTGTACAGCTCCAGCCGGGAAATCACGCCAAACCGGTCCCGCAGCGGCGCCGACAGTTGGCCGGCGCGGGTCGTGGCACCGATCAGGGTGAATTTGGGCAGCGGCAGATGGATTGAGGCGGCGCCTTGTCCCTTGCCGTTGATGATGTCGATGGAAAAATCCTCCATCGCCGGGTAAAGGATCTCCTCCACCGTGCGGGACAGGCGATGGATCTCGTCGATGAACAGCACGTCGCCCGGCTCGAGATTGGTCAGCAGCGCGGCCAGATCGCCGGCGCGTTCCAGCGCCGGGCCGGAGGTGATCCGCAGATTGACGCCCATCTCGTTCGCGATGATCCCGGCCAGGGTGGTTTTGCCCAGTCCCGGCGGGCCGTAGAGCAAAACGTGGTCCAGCGCCTCGCCCCGGATCTTGGCGGCATTGATAAAGACCGACAGATTGTCCTTGACCTTGGTTTGCCCAATATATTCGCCCAGCGTCCGCGGGCGCAGGGGATTGTCCCCGTCGTCCTCGGGCAGGTAGTCCGCCGTTACCATGCGGTTTTCGTAATCCATTTCGCCATCCACGAGCATCAGCTCCTTTGTTCGACGTTAGTGATTCCAGATCGGGATCAGCCCCGTTTGGCCAGCTGCTTAAGCGCTTCGCGCACCAGCGTTTCCACCGGCAGGGCGCTGTCCAGCCGCCCGACGGCCGCCGACGCCTCCGACGGGGTGAAACCCAGCACCCCCAGGGCGCTGACCGTCTCGGCGGCGTTGCCCGCCGCGCTGGGTACCCCGGCGGCCGGCAGACCGCTCATATCCGCGCCGGAGGGCGACAGGTCGCCCACCTTGTCCTTCATTTCCAGCACGATCCGCTGGGCCAGCTTGGGGCCGACGCCCGCCGCCCGGGTGAGCGCCTTGAAATCTCCCGCCGCCACCGCCAGCGCCACCCGCTGGGGCGACAGCTCCGACAGCAGCGCCAGACCCACTTTCGGCCCGACGCCGGTGATGGCGGTCAACTGCTTGAAGCAGCTCAGCTCCGCCTGGTCGGCAAAGCCGAACAACTCGATGGCGTCCTCCCGGACGTTCATCATGGTGTACAGCATCGCCTCCCCCCCGATAGAGGGCAGTTGGCGGGCGGTGTTCGCGGTGATCTGGCACCGAAAGCCCACCCCGCCGCATTCGATCACCGCGGTATTGGGCGTGATAGCCGCCAGAGTGCCTTTTACGCTGTAGATCATAGCCGTTTCCTCATTTCAGCAAACTTCTCTTGAGCGCCGTGCCGCCCGACTGGGCGTGACAGATCGCCACCGCCAGCGCATCGGCGGTATCGTCGGGTTTGGGGACGCGTTCCAGCCGCAGCAGCCGGCGGGTCATTTCCATCACCTGCGGTTTTTCGGCTTTGCCGTAGCCGGTGACGGCGCTTTTGACCTGCATGGGGGTGTACTCGTAAAGCGGCACCCCCGCCTGCCGCACCGCCAGCAGGATCACCCCGCGGGCCTGCGCCACGTCGATGCCGGTGGTTTTGTTGTTGGTGAAATACAGTTTTTCCACCGCCATGGCGTCGGGCTTATGGGTCGCCAGGATCACCCGCGTATCCTCATAGATGCGCTCCAGCCGCCGGGAAAACTCCATCCCCGCCGGGGTGGTGATCGCTCCGAAGGCCATCGGCGTGAACCGGGCGCGCTCGTATCGCACCGCTCCCCAGCCCACGATGGCGTAGCCGGGATCGATCCCGAGAATGACCACGCCCACGCCCCCTTTTTACAGATAAAGATAGTTCATTTTATTATAGCATAATCCAGCCCCGCCGTCAAACATTTCCTGCACACAGAAAGCGCAAAAAAGGCCCTTCCGAAGAAGGGCCTTTCGCCGGTCGGTTTTTACCACGCCACCGTCAATTCGTCGCCGGTGTAGGTCACGGCCTTTTCTTCCCCGCCGATCAGCCGCAGCCGCCACGTCCGGGCAGCGGTCATGCCGGGAAAATCGCCCCGACGGGCGGCAAAGGTCAACCGCCGCGCCGCGTCGTCCCAGCGCAGATCGGTTTCAGCGTAAGCGCCGCTCTCGTAGGCGTAGCCGTCCCCCTCGTCCTCGTACAGGGTAAACGCGCCGTCGGCGCCGGGATAGACCGTCAGGGTATAAGGCGCGTCGGGGATCTCGTCAACGTACTGCATCACCGGTGCAGTGGGGATCAGACTGCCCGCCCGCACGAACAGCGGCATCGCGTCGATCGGGGTTTCCACCGTAACGGTCTGGCCGCCGGCCAGCCGCTTTTCGCTGAAGAAATCGTACCAATCGGTTCCCGCCGGGAGATAAACGTCCTTTTGCTTGGGCGCGTCCAGCGGGGTATCGGCGCCCTCGTAATACTGCCCTTCCGTAACCGGACTGACCAAAAACGCCTCGCCGAAGAGATAGCTGTCGCTTTGGCGCAGCGCCGTCTCGTCGCCGGCGAAAGCAAAGCCCAGCGGCCGCAGGAAGGAAGCGCCGTTGCGGGTGACCTGCCAGGCGGTGGAGTAGATATAGGGCAGCAGGGTATACCGCAGCTCGATGAACTTGCGGATGCTGTCGTAGAAGATATCCCCTTCCTCGCCAAACCGCCAGATCTCCCGGGCAAAGCAGGTGCCGTGAGAGCGGAAGACCGGCAAAAAGCAGCCGAACTGCACCCAACGGGTGTACAACTCCCGGTAGCCGGGATCGGTGTTGCTGGCGTAAGGGACGTTGGTATCGAACCGGGAGCCGCCCTTGCGGGACCAGAAGCCGCCGATATCGATCGACCAGTAGGGCAGACCGGCGGCGGAATAGTTGACCCCTTCGGCGACCTGCTGGCGCATCACCTCAAAGCTGCCGCCGATGTCGCCGCTCCAGACCACGGTGGAATACCGCTGCTGCCCGGCGTAGCCCGACCGGGTCAGATTGACCACCCGTTTGTCGGCGGTGATCTGCCGCTGATGCTCGTAGATTCCCTGGCTGTGACGCAAAGAGAAAAGGTTGACCTGGCGGGAATCGATCCATTTTTTGTAGGTGTGCATGGCGTCGACGGCGGTTTCCTCCGGCTGGAAAAACTGGCCGTAATGGATCTCAAACGGCTCGCTGGCGTCGCACCACCAGCCGTCGAAGCCGTGGCGGAAGATCCCGTCGTTGAGCTGGCGCCAATAGGTGTCCCGCGCGGCGGGATCGTAGGCGTTGTAAATGCCGCCTCCGCCGTACGCGCCGCCGTCGGTCAGCAGCTGATCCTTGTCAAACAACTCCTTGAAATTGTCGCCGCCCCGGGTGTTGGGCCACACCGAGATGATGACGTGGGCGTGGCGGTCGTGCAGATCCCGGCACAGCGCCGTGGGATCGGGATAGCGGCTGGGATCAAACGCCGCCTCGCTCCAGGTGTTTTCCGGCCAGTAACTCCAGTCCTGCACGATCATATCCAGCGGCACTTTGCGGCGGCGGTATTCGTCCACCACGTCGAGCAGCTCCTGCTGGGTGGAATACCGTTCCTTGCTCTGAACGTAGCCGAACAGCCACTTGGGCATCAGCGGCGCTTGGCCGGTCAGATACCGGTAACCCGCCACCGCCTCGTCGCCGCTGCGGCCGGCCACGAAATACACCTCGCCGTTGTCCACCGCGTCGGCGTAGAAGGTGGTGCCCAGCGAATCCCGGGCGAAGGCGGCGTAAGAGCCGGTGTCCACCAGCATCCCGTAGCCCCTGGAGGAAACGAAAAAGGGCACCGGCGCGTGGTCGTTGGTCTGATAGAGATAGACCGGCGACTGGCGGCGGTCCATGGTGCCCATATTGAATTGACCCAGCCCGTAGATCCGCTCGTCATCGGCCAGATCCAGCGACAGGTAAAACTTGCAGCCGGGACGCTCCTCGGTGGAGACCAGCTTGACCTTGTCGAGGGTGTCCCGGTCGGAAAGGTAGCGGGGCACGGTCACGGTGGTGCCGATCAGCTGCATTCCAAAGCCCGACAGCCGGCTGACCTCTTCCCCGTCCCGCAAAAAAGACAGCGCGAAGGTCGCCTTGCGGATGCGAATCGCCGCCCTGCCGGCCGAGAAGGTCAAAACGGCGTCGGTCTCCTCCACCGTAAAGGCAACGTCCTGCGGCGCGGCGGTGACGATGCCGGTGACCGATTCGACAAAATCGCCCTTGACGGCGGTCAGCCGGATCACGTCGGCGCGCCACGCTTCAAGCCGCAGGCGAAAATCGGTATCGGTTAAGATCACCACGCCGTGAGGCACGGCGGTACAGGCCGTTATTTTCATGGAAACATCCTCCTGTCAGCAATTGCTTTCAGTCTACCACATTTTTCCCGCTATCGCAACACCTTTTTCAGCGCCGCCGTTTCCGCCGCCGCCCGGGTCAGATGCCCAAAGCTGAACAGGCAAAAGCCGCCGATCCCCTTGCGGGTGCGCAGCCAGCGGATCGACCGGGCGATGATGTCGGAACGGGTCTTCCACTCCTCCTTGCCGCTCCCGGCGTAGGGATCCTCCTGCCCGGCCTTATAGAGCGCCAGCCCCGCGTAAAGCGCCACCCCGTCCCGCCGGGGCATGGCCAGCCACCGCGCCGCCGTTTGGTGAAACGGGCAGGTCTCGTGGTCAAAGCCGAAGTAGATCTGGGGGCAGACGTAATCCACCATACCGGGCGTGTTCATCCACGCGGCGACGTCGGCGTACATCTCCTTTCGGTTTTTGTCGGCGTCGTGGGAGGGACTGACCCCGAACACGCATCCCGCCCGGCGATGGCAAGCGGAATACACCTGCTTCAACAGCGCGCTTACCCCTTCCCGCCGCCAGTCGGCGACCGTCAGCGCCCCGTCCCCTCTTTCCTTGCAATAAGCGGCGTAGGCGGCTTTTTCAAAATCCGCCGGGCGGTCGTTTGGCACCGCTCCAACGGGATAAAAGTAATCGTCGAACTGCACCCCGTCGACCGCATACTTGTCCACGATTTCCCGCACCCCGTCGACGATCCGCTTTTGCGCCGCCGCGGAATGAGGCGCGTACCATACCCCGTCTTCAAAGGAGAAGGTATCCTTGATCCCCGGGTCGGTTTTGCCCACCCGGTAGGGATTGATCCAGGCGTGCAGCCGCAGCCCTCGCTTATGAGCCGCCTCCACCGCGCAAGAAAGCGGATCGAATCCCGCCTTCAGCAGCGCCCTGGCGCCGCTCGCCGGCGGAAAGACGCCGGAAGCGTAATACGCGTCGGCGTTGGCCCGCGCGTGAAAAAACACCGTGTTCAGCCCGGCGTCGGCGCAGGCGCGCATCAGCCCGTCGATCGCCTTTTGGGCGTCGGCGGGCGTTTTGTCCGCCAGCAGCGCGTCCAACTCGGTATAGGTGACCCACACCCCCCGCATTTCTCCTGTCTCCGCCGTCGGGACCGCCGGCGTTTTCGCCGTTTTCGGGACGCATCCGCCCAAAAACAGCAACAGGATGATCCACCACCGCCATCGTTTCAAAAAGCTCGTCCTCCTCGTTGACAATCTTCTCGTGTTCCGATAAGATATACGTGAAGGGAGGCGGGAATATGCCGTTGTGGGAATATTGGGCGCTGGGGTATCTGGCGGTGATCAGTCTGACGGCGATCGTTCTCGCCGTCGTCGACAAGCGCCACGCCAAAAAACGGCGGTGGCGGATCCCGGAAGCGGCGTTGTTCTTAATCGCCGCCATCGGCGGTGCCGGCGCGATGTTCGCGACCATGCTGCTGATCCGCCACAAGACCCGCCACGCCCGGTTTATGGTGGGCCTGCCCCTGCTGATCGTCCTGCACGCGGGACTGATCTGGTGGCTGATACGATAAAAAATGACCGCGCATCCGACCGGATGCGCGGTCATTTTATTTCTGCTTGCGCGGCGGGTCAACGGCGGCGGCAAGCAGGATCACCTTTTCGGCGCCGTAGAGCTTGAGCACCTTGGCGCATTCCCCGGCGGTGGCGCCGGTGGTGACCAGATCGTCGATCAGCAGCAGGGTCTTGCCCGACAGATCGGTCCCCGGCGCGGCGTCGAACGCGCCCAGCACGTTGCCGGAGCGTTCCAGCGCCGTCAGCCCTTTTTGAGGACGGGTCTGCTGGACCTTGCGCAGCCCGTCTATCAGCGGCAGCTGCAGCCCGTCGGCGATCTCGGCGGCCAGCAGACGGCTTTGGTTGTAGCCGCGATCCCGCTCGTCCCGCCGGGTCATGGGAACGTAGGTCACCCCGTCGGGCAACGGATGGCCGCTTTGGACAAAGCGGCGCAGCATCCGGGCGGCCAGCTCCCGCACCGTCGCCGGCCGTTCGGCCGCCTTGAGCCGCAGCAGCGCCCGGCGGACGACGCCCCGATAGTAAAAGGGCGACAAGACCAGATCGTAGGGATGACGGTGATGCTGGCAAACGCAGTCCGTCCGCGCCCGGCCGCAATCGGGACAGGCCGGCGGGGAGATCAGCGGCAAATCGGCTTCACAGGCGGCGCACAGCCGGTCGGGGTAGGCCACCACCTCACCGCAGTAGGCGCACCGGTTGGGGAAAAAGACCGCCAGCAGCCGCTCGGCCCACGGGCGGGTCATCCCCGCGCCTCCCGCAGGGCGGCGATAAAGGTGCCCAGCCCGGTATACCGCAAGGTCTTGCGGTCGTTTTGCACCATCTCTTCCACCGTCTGAGCGCTGCCAACGATGATCAGCAGCTTTTTGGCGCGGGTGACGGCGGTATACAGCAAATTGCGGTAGCACAGCAGCTTTTGCTGATGAAACAGCGGCAGGATCACCGCGTCGAACTCGCTGCCCTGGCTTTTGTGCACCGTGACGGCGTAGGCGAGCTGCAGATCCCGGGCGTCCTGCCGGGTGTACTGCGCCAGACGGTCGTCGTACCGCACCGTCAGCGTCTCGCCATGCCGGTCGATCTCCTCCAGCACGCCGATATCGCCGTTGAACACCCCGCTGCCGTCTTCTCCCGAATCCCGCGTCCAGGGAATATCGTAATTGTTGCGGATGTGCATCACCTTGTCGCCCACCCGCAGGCGGGCGCCTTCCAGCTCAACCGTGCGCTTGTCTGCCGCCGGCGGATTGAGCAGCTCCTGCAGCTGGCGGTTGAGCGCCACGGTGCCCAGCTCGCCCTGCCGGCCGGGGCAGAGCACCTGGATCCCCTGAAAGGCGGTCAACCCGTAGGTGGCCGGCAGACGGCGGACGCACAGATCCATCACCGTTTGCGCCACCTGATCGGCGCCCGGACGGGGCATGAAAAAGAAATCGCCGTCGTGCCCCGTCAGATCGGGCATTTCGCCCCGCACGATCCGGTGGGCGTTGGTAACGATCCGGCTCTCCATCGCCTGGCGGAAAATCTCGGTCAATTGTACCACCGGCACCGCGCCGCTGCCGATCAGATCGTGCAGCACGCTGCCCGGTCCGACCGCCGGCAGCTGGTCGGTGTCCCCGACCATAATCAGCCGGGCGTTGGTTTTCAGCGCCCGCAGCACCCCTTCCATCAGGGGCACGTCCACCATCGACATCTCGTCGAGCACCAGCGCGTCGGCGTCCAGCGGATTTTGCTCGTTGCGGGCGAAGACCGACGCGTCGTCGTCGGTCCACTGCACCTCCAGCAGCCGGTGGATGGTTCTGGCGTCGGCGCCGGTCAGCTCCGACAGCCGTTTGGCCGCCCGGCCGGTCGGCGCCGCCACCGCCACCGTTTCCCCCATTTCCTCCAGCAGGGATATGATCGCCCGCAGGGTGGTGGTCTTGCCGGTGCCCGGACCGCCGGTGAGGATCAGCATCCCGGTGTTGACCGCCTGACGGATGGCGTCCTTTTGCCGCTCGGCGTAGGCGATGCCGCCCGCCCGCTCCATGGCGGCGATCCGCCCGTCGAGATAATCGGGCGGCAGCGTGCGGCAATCGGGCGAGAGGCTCATCCGCCCGGCGATATATGTCTCGGCGTTGTACAGTGCCGGCAAAAAGACGAACAGCTTGCCGTTCATCGGACGGGTCTTGACGGTGAAGACGGCGATCATATTTTCAAGCTGCTCGCTGACCGCGCGTGGCTCGACGCCCAGCAATCCAGCCGCCGTCGGCACCAACTTGTCCGCCGGCAGACAGGTGTGGCCGTTGCCCAGGTTGTGCCGCAGCACGTAGAGCAGCCCCGCCTCGATCCGGCGGGCGTCGTCGGGCAGGCGATCCATCCGCGCGGCGATCTGATCGGCCCGCTCAAAGGCGATGTACAGCCCGTTGCCGCACAGGATG
>JBMNVL010000006.1:0-32262 GCA_050946775.1 Acutalibacteraceae bacterium | reverse complement strand
CCGAAATCTGCCCTGTATGTAAGCATCCGCAGGCCTATTTTGAAGTTCGTAAAGAAAATTATTAAGGTGAACGAAAAATGAGAGAAAAGTTTTATATTTGCCGCCATTGCGGTAATTTGATCGGTCTTATTCACGATGCAGGGGTTCCTATGATGTGCTGCGGACAGAAGATGGAGGCGCTGGTTCCTAACACCACCGAAGCGGCAGGAGAAAAGCACTTGCCTTTTGTGAATTTGGAAGACGGTTCTGTTTATGTAAGGATCGGCGAAACAACGCATCCGATGACTGAGGAGCATTATATTCAGTGGATTTACCTTGAAACGGAGAACGGAGGTCAGCGGAGAACCTTTAGGCCTGGCGATACACCGGAAGCTACTTTTTGCACCGGCGAAGATAAACCTGTTGCAGTTTATGCTTACTGCAACCTCCACGGACTTTGGAAAACTGAAATCAAGTAAAAGTAAAATCGCCTGCCAAAACATCTTGGCAGGCGATTTGTCATATCTATTTAAGCACGCTTGAAGGCTATAATCCGAAAGGATACAATTTGTTCTTTACAGGTGAGAACTATCAAATCCGGTGTATCTGATATGAATGATACCTGGTGGGGGCAGGTTATAAGCTGCTGCGGCGGTGAGTTGCTTGTAAACAATTCATGGTCGTGTAGCCGTGTAACCAAATTGCCAAACAGGGATTCTCTGTTTCCGTCAGGATGCAGTGACGAACGGACGAATAGGCTGCATATCGGTTCTGTGAAACCGGATGTGATCATCGTTTATCTCGGCACGAACGATTGGGTAGTGGGTGTAGAATCCGCAAATGCGGATGGTAGGGATTGCGACAAAATGTGGGCGTCCGTTTTTGAAACGGCATATAATAAAATGCTTGAAAAGCTGAAAGTTAATTATCCGTATCCCTGATATGTTTTCTGTTATTGAGCGCATAAATAAGAGGTCGGGAAACGAAAATGAAAGGGCGGTTAAAGAGCACTTATGTAAAATGAACGGAATATCGTATTATGAGGTTTCGGCAAATAATCACTATGAACTTGCGGATAAAATCAAAAAGATGTTTCAAGAGAAAAAAATATATATTCTTTCAAACAGTCAAGAAGATATTGAGAAATGCAAAAGGGCTTTTTTCAAATGGAAAGATATAACGCAACAGTGATACAACTTGATTTTCTCGGAATTTTGGTGTATAATGCTTCTATGCCAAATAAAGAGATGCGCTTCTTTGGCGGGCAATTCAATGTATCAAGGTTACACCTTACACCAACATACTCATTACAGAATTCTTGATAATTCTCGATACGACCTTGTTTGTGCGGTTTTATTTTTGGAAAATGCCCGTAAATGCTTGATAATTCCCGATAATTCCGGGTTTCTGTCCGAATCCCGACCATGAAACCGCTGGACGCTCCCAAGGCGGACAAGCCCACGGCGCCCGCCGACGCGCCCGTGGACGAAAAGATCGACTTTTCCAACGTCGTCATCGAGCCGTTGTTCGAAGAATCCGTCGACTTCGATACCTTCTCGAAATCCGATTTCCGCGCGGTCAAGGTACTGGACTGCGAGGCGGTGCCCAAGTCGAAGAAGCTCTTAAAATTCACCCTCGACGACGGAACAGGCACGGAACGCACGATTTTAAGCGGCATCCACGCTTTTTACGAGCCGGAGGATCTGATCGGCAAAACGCTGATCGCCATCGTCAACCTGCCGCCCAGGGCGATGATGGGCATCGAGTCCTGCGGGATGCTGCTGTCCGCCACCCACAAGGACGGCGACGAGGAGCGCCTCCATCTGCTGATGGTCGATCCCCACATCCCGGCCGGCGCCAAGCTGTATTGAGCGCCTTTTCCAACATAAAACGATCCGGCGGGTATCGAACGGATACCGGCCGGATCGTTTTTTCATCCCTTATGACGCGGGACACAGGACCATACAGGTCCTGGCGGGAAGATGGCATTTCACGAAATTGCCCCGCATCCCCGGAACAAAGGCGCTTTTCGGGTCGCGGGAGATCCGCTCGAATCCCCCGTAGCGCCCGTCGTCGCTGGTGAACAAAACGTAGTGGTCGACCCCCTGGGAAACGGGGATCGCGTAGTCGCGGTACTCCCGGTCAGGGGAAAAATTGAAGACGAACACCAACCCGCCCCGTTCGTAGGCGAGCACCTGATCCTCCTCGTGGATCGCCTTGAGCACCGGGTACTCCTGATCGAAGATCCGGTAGTGCTTGGCGGTGTGGATCATATCGTGGTCAAAATGGTTCAGCGCGGCGTATTTGAGCGAGGGATCGCGCAGCAGACTCCATTGCCGGCGGCAATACTGAAAGCTGTTGGAGTTGCCCTCGCGGGGAAAATCGATCCATTCGGGATGGCCGAATTCGTTGCCCATAAAGTTGAGATAGCCGCTGCCGCCGGCCGACATGGTGAGCAGCCGGATCATCTTGTGCAGCGCCATGGCCCGGTCGATGACGGGGGTGTGGCAGTCGGCGCGCATCTGGTCGTACATCGCCGCGCCCGCCAGACGGAACATCAGCGTCTGATCGCCGACGAGGGCCTGATCGTGGCTTTCGGCGTACGCGACGGTGCGGGCGTTGCGGAAGGTCAACTCATGCCACAGCGTGTCCATCCGCCAATCCTCGTCCCGCCGCTCTTTTATCAGCTTGATCCACAGATCCGGCAGTCCCATCCCCAGCCGGTAATCGAACCCGATCCCGCCGTCGGGGATCGGCTCGCACATCCCCGGCATACCGCTCATATCCTCCGCGATGGTCAGACAGCGGGGGTTGACCTGCCGCACCAGCTCGTTGGCCAGCTGCAGATACACCACCGCCTCGATATCGGTGTTCATGGAATAATACATCGACAGATCGCTGAACGCCACGCCCAGTCCCCTGTCGTGATAGAGCATCGACGTCACGCCGTCGAACCGGAACCCGTCGAAATGGTATTCCTCCTGCCAGAATTTGAGATTGCTCAGCAGAAAATGCAGCACCTCGGGCTTGTCGTAATCGAACAGCTTGGTTCCCCAGGCGGGGTGGTTGCCCTGATCGCCGTGGTGGAAAAACTGGTGATCGGTGCCGTCGAAGAGGTTGATCCCCTCGAGGGTGTTGGCCACGGCGTGGGAATGCACCACGTCCAACAGCACCCGGATGCCCATTTCGTGCGCTTTGTTGATCAGATACTTGAGATCCTCCGGATACCCGAACCGGCTGGACGCCGCGTAAAAGCTGCTCACCTGATAGCCGAACGAGCCGTAATACGGATGCTCCATCACCGCCATCAGCTGAACGGTGTTGTACCCGCCCTCGCGGATATGGGGCAGGACGTTGTCGGCAAACTCGCGATAGGTCGCGATCCGGTGCTCCTCGCACGACATCCCGACGTGCGCCTCGTAGATCAGCGGCGGCTCGTCGCACGCGAAGTCCCCGTCGGTCCAGGGGTAGGGCTCGTCGGTATCCCGCACCTCGCAGCACCAGCTGTGGGTCACCCAGTCCTGGGTGACCCGCAGGGCGTAGATAGGAATGTGCTGGGTCAAGGCGCCGCCGTTTTCCACGATGGTCATCACCCGGCTGCCCTTGTGCAGCGTCTCGCCGGGGAAAAAGATCTCCCAATCGCCGTTTTCCAGCCGGTGCAGCGGATGATCGGTCCAGTGCCAGTCGTTGAAATCCCCGGTCAGATACACCCCGTCGGCGGCCGGCGCCCATTCGCGGTAGACCCACCCGCCGTTTTGTTTGTGAAATCCGTACCATCTATGCGCGTTCGCGAAATCCTTCAGGGACGCGTGTCCCTGCAAAAGCTGCGCCCGCTTGTTGTAAAAGCGGTCCATCCGCATACGGATATCCCCTTCAAACGCCCGCAGCTCGGGAAACTTTTGCAGCAGCTTATACACCTCGGTCACCTCCGCGTGGGACGATCTCCCTCAAGGCCATTGTACACGATTTTATGAAAAAGGCAAGGGGTTTTCGGTCGATTTGCCGCCGCCGCGCTTGCATCCGGCCCCGGATCGTGCTATGATGATCTTGGCAAAACGCAAAAGCAGAAAGGGTGAAGCGGGTGAAGCGTTGGATTCGATTTTGGGCCGCGGCCATAGCCGCGGTAACGGCAGCGGCGGTTTTTACCGGGTGCTCGTCGAAGGACGAGGGGCTGTACTTCTCCGCGCAGGAGCCCCGCGAATCCCCGGCGTGGGTGACCGCTCTGGACGCGGCCAAAGACGCACGGCAGCTGATCGTCGTTGCCGGCGTGGACAAAACCACCGCCTACGTCACCATGCATGAAAAAGACGGCGGCGGCAAGTGGCGGCAGATCATCGCCACCCCCGGGTTCATCGGGCTGGACGGTCTGGGCGGCGCCAACATCCACGACAGCTATACCCCGGTCGGCACCTTCACCATCGACAAGGCGTTCGGGCTGGCGGACGACCCCGGCTGTCAGATGCCCTACACCAAGGTGGACGAAAGCTACTACTGGTCGGGCGACGAGAAGCATCGTTTCAACGAACTGGTCAATATCCGGGACGTGCCGGATCTCGACACCGAAAACAGCGAGCGCATCGCCGATTACGACTACGCCTATCAGTACGTCCTCAACATGGGCTACAACGCGGAATGCGAGCCCCAAAAGGGCTTTGCGTTTTTCCTGCATTGTTTTCGGGTCAACCGCACCTACACCGGCGGCTGTGTCGGCGTACCCGAAAATATCATGAAATTCATCATGCAGCATATCAAACCCGGCTGCAAAATCACCATTGATTCCCTGGAAAAAATGGGCGGCGATCTGGACGCCTAAGCTGTAAAAAGGAGATGTCGTTATGAAAAAGCCCGTCAAGACCACCGAGGCGATCTTTCCGATGCCGGTACTGCTGATCGCCACCTTCAACGAGGACGGCACCGTCAACGTGATGAACGCCGCCTGGGGCACCATGCTCGAGCGGGATATGGTCGCCCTCAACCTGTCCGAAAGCCACAAAACGGTGCAAAACGTCAAGGCGCGCGGCGGCTTCGTCGTCCATATCGCCGACGCCAGGCACGTGGTCGAGGCCGATTATTTCGGCATCGCCAGCGGCAACGATACCCCCGATAAATTCGCCCGCACCGGCCTGACCTTCCAAAAATCCGATCTGGTCGACGCACCGGTGATCCACGAGCTGCCCATCGCGATGGAATGCTCTCTGGTCGAGTACCAAAGCGACCCGATGGGCATCGGGCTGATCGGCAAGGTGCTGCGCACCTCGGTGGAAGAAGCCCATCTCAAGGACGGCAAGGTGGATATCGACTCGCTGGAAGCCATCGCCTTCGATCCGTATACGGGCGGCTACTACAAAGTGGCCGGCCGGGTCGGCAACGCCTTCAAGGACGGCCTGCAGCTGCGCTGACAGACACCCCTCGTCCCATAACGACGCCGCGCCTTCGCGTTTTGCGAAGGCGCGGCGTTTGCGCTTGTTTATCGCGGCACGCCGAAGGTGCCCATCAGCTCGCTGACCTGCTCGGCGACGTGCTCCTTGCGCCGGGACGTCGCCCGGCGTTTGTTGAGCTCCTCGAGAAAACGGTCCTCGTCCAGCGGCAGGGTGACCGTCTCGCCCAGCCAGGAGGACAGATACATCGCGTTGCACAGCGTCAACCCGTTGATCCCTTCCCGGCCGTCGGCCACCAGCGGTTCGCCCCGCAGCACCGCCCCGACGAAGGCGCGCAGCACCCCGTCGTGCTGATCGCTGCGCCCGTCGGTTTCGGGGTGGATCACCTCGTGCTCCAGCGGTTTGAAGCCCTCGGTGGAATGGTAGCAGTATTCCCGCTCGCTCTGGTTGAGCTTGTAGACGGTCAATTGGCCGCCCTCGCAGACGATCTTGCCCTTTTCGCACATCACCTCGAACCGGTTGTCGCCCGGACAGTCGGCGGTGGTGGTGACGAACACGCCGGTGGCGCCGTTTGCGTATTCCACGTAGGCGGTCACGTCGTCCTCCACCTCGATGTCGTGCCATTTGCCGTTGTGGCAAAACGCCCGCACCCTGGTGGGCATACCGGCGATCCATTGGAACAAGTCGAGGTTATGGGGCGCCTGATTCATCAGCACCCCGCCGCCTTCGCCGCTCCAGGTGGCCCGCCAGTCGCCCGAATCGTAGTACGCCTGGGAGCGGTACCAGTCGGTGATCAGCCAGTTGGTGCGCTTGATGGCGCCCATCTCCCCCGACGAGACGATCTCCTTCATCTTGCGGAAGAGGTGGTCGGTGCGCTGGTTGAACATCATGGCGAAGACCTTGCCGCTTTTGTCGGCAGCGGCGTTCATTTCGCGCACCGCTTTGGTATACACCCCGGCGGGTTTTTCGCAGACCACGTGCAATCCCCGCTCGAAGGCGTAGATGGCGTAGGGCGGATGAAAATAGTGGGGAACGGCGATGATCACGCCGTCGATCAGCCCGCTGTCCATCATTTCCTCGGCGGTCGAAAACCGGGCTACCTCCTCGCCCAGCCGCTCTTTGGCCCATTCCAGCCGTTCGGGCTTGATATCCGCGACGGCGGTCAGAGTCATCCCCTCAATCTTGCCGTCGACAATATGCTCGGCGTGGCAATGCCCCATATTGCCAAGGCCGATGATCCCCATGCGTACCTGATCCATGCTGTCCACTCCTTTTTTACAGATAACGAGAGGCGTTTTCCAGGCTGATCGCCAGCTTGGCAAACGGATCCTCGCCGTAACAGTCGTCCTGCTCGATCAGCGCCCATTCGACGCCGGCGCGTTTGCAAGCGTCCATAATGGCGGCAAAATCGAGATTGCCCTCGCCCACGGCGGCGAACCGCTGTCCGCCGCCGACGATGGCCATATCCTTGATATGCACGGCGCTGACCCGCCCCGGCAGAGCGGCGATGGTCGCCGCCGGATCCCGGCCGCCGGCCTGCACCCAATAGGTGTCCACCGTGAACTGCCACAAAGCGGGATCGCTCTCGCCGGTGAGAATATCGAAGCCGGTCTTCGCCCCGTCCATCCGCTCAAACTCGAAATTGTGGTTGTGGTAATGCAGCGCCATGCCGTGTTCTTTCATCAGCCGCGCCGCCGGGGTAAAATCGGCGATCATCCGCCGGTAGTCGGCGGCGGTCTCCTTGTACTGCCCGCCGTCCCGGCAGCCGATCCCGATGTGGGTACAGCCCATCGCCTCGTGCTCCCGGATGACGGCGAGGGTGTCGTTTTTGATCCGGTTTTGGTCGGTATGGGTCAGCACGATCCGCAGGCGGTTGTCGTCGGCGATCTGCCGCAGACGCTGCGGCGAGATGGGTGCCGACATCCCCGATACCTGTACCACCGAAAACCCGATCTCGCGGATCTTCCGGAAGGTATCGACCACCCCTTCTTCGGTTTTCATAAACTCCCGCACGGTGTACAACTGCGCGCCGATTTGCATACGCCGTTCCCTCCTTTGTCGAATGATTCCATTGTATCACGCTCCCACAGGGAACGCAAGTGCATATTCCGCCATCCATATTGCAAAAATGCTCATTCGTGTGTTACAATAGAAAAAAGGAGGAATCGCCATGAACGAGAACGTCCAAAAACGAAACGCCCTGCTGGCGCAAAAGGTGATCAAGGGATTGCGCTCCCGCAATATGACCGGCTACTACGCTCCCGACCGGCAGCAAGCGCTGCAGCAGGCGCTGGCGCTTATCGCGCCGGGCAACACGGTGACCATGGGCGGTGCCATGAGCGCCGTCGAGATCGGGCTGGTGGACGCGCTTAAGGCCGGTGATTACCGCTTCCTGGATCGCGGCGCTTACGCCGATCCCCGTCAGGCGCTGCTCGACGCCTACGACGCCGACGTGTTTTTGTCGGGCGCCAACGCCGTGACCGAGGACGGGATCCTGGTCAACATCGACGGCAACGCCAACCGGGTGTCCTGCATCGCGCAAGGGCCGAAAAAGGTGATCTTCATCGTCGGGATGAACAAGATCTGCGACGACGTCGACGGGGCGATCAAACGCGCCCGCAGCGTGGCGGCGCCCATCAACGCCCAGCGGTTCGGGCTGTCCACCCCCTGCGCCAAAACCGGCTCCTGTCTCAACTGCAAATCCCCCGACACCATCTGCTGCCAGTTCTTGATCACCCGCTTTTCCCGCCACGAGGGCCGTATCCACGTGATTTTGGTCAACGACGATCTGGGATTTTAAGAGGAACATACCAAAAGGCTCCCTCTGACGAGGGAGCCTTTTGCCGTTCGTCGCCGCACTGTCCGTTCAAGATCCTTCGCTTCGCTCAGGATGACGCCGCCATATGGAATTCGGTCATCCTGGGCAACATTTTCGACCGCGCCCGGTGGGCGATACAGGGAGAAAATGGTGGGCGCTGCGGTCGGCGATCGGTGCGCGCGAAGGCGCCACACCTCAGCCGGGCACCGCAAGAGGGTCTGAGGTGGATTTCGCCATCAGGCGAAAGACGGAGGGAGAGAGGGATTGCCGCCAGTCGCGTTATCTCTCCCTCAGTCTCGGCCGTCGCTATCGCGCCTACCGATCCAGCCCCCTCGTCAGAGGGGGCCAAAAATGCCTGCCACCGGTTTGCGCAAATGCATGGGGTGCGTCTTGCCTCTCCCTATGGGAGAGCCAAGAATGCCCGCCGCCGGTTGGTGCGGCGGGCGGATAATATCCGCCCCTACGGTAAGGTCGTGAATCATGCGCACGTCTCTCCCCAACAAAAAAAGCCTGCCGTCCGGGATCCGGGCGGCAGGCTTTGCTGTCGTGAAATCTCACTCGATCAGCGTTTTGCCGGTCATTTCCTGCGGCTGGGGCAGGCCCATGATCTGGAGCATGGTCGGAGCGATATCGGCCAGCTTGCCGCCGCTTTGACGCAGGGTGCAGGGGTAGCCGATCACGCACAGGGGCACCAGATTGGTGGTGTGGGCCGTAAAGGGCGAGCCGTCGTCCTCCAGCATCTTGTCGGCGTTGCCGTGGTCGGCGGTCACGATGGCCGCGCCGCCGGCTTTCACCACCGCGTCGACCACACGCCCGACGCAGGTATCCACCGCTTCCACCGCCTTGACGGCGGCCTCGAACACCCCGGTGTGGCCCACCATATCGCAGTTGGCGAAGTTGAGGATGATCATATCGTATTTCCCCGATTCGACCTCCTCCACCATCTTGTCACAAACGGGATAGGCGCTCATTTCGGGCTGCAGATCGTAGGTGGCGACCTTGGGAGAATGGATCAGATCCCGGTCCTCGCCGGCGAATTTCGCCTCGACGCCGCCGTTGAAGAAGAAGGTGACGTGGGCGTATTTTTCGGTCTCGGCGATCCGCAGCTGGGTCATTCCCTGATCGCTGATATATTCCCCCAGGGTGTTTTTCAGCGACTGGGGCTTGAAGGCGACCTGCACGTTCGGCATGGTGGCGTCGTACTGGGTCATGCAGACGTAGGTCAGCGGGAAAAAGCCGTCCCTGCGCGCAAATCCGGCAAAATCGGGATCCACCAGGGTGCGGGTGATCTCCCGCGCCCGGTCGGGGCGGAAGTTGAAGCAGATCACCCCGTCGCCCGGCTTGATGACGCCGGTCTTGTCGCAGACCACCGGCACCACGAACTCGTCGGTCACCCCTTCGGCGTAGGAGGCCGCCATCGCCGCGACCGGGTCGGGATTTTGCACCCCTTCGCCGTAGACCATGGCGGCGTAGGCCTTTTCCACCCGCTCCCAGCGGTTGTCCCGGTCCATCGCGTAGTACCGGCCCATCACGGTGGCCAGCTTGCCCACCCCGATCTTGTCCATCTCGGCCAGCAGCTCCTCCACGTAGCCCTTACCGGAGGTCGGCGGCACGTCCCGCCCGTCCATGAAACCGTGAACGTAGACGTGCTCCACCCCCTCAGCCCTGGCCAGTTTCAGCAGACCGTACAGATGGGTGTTGTGGCTGTGGACGCCGCCGTCGGACAGCAGGCCAAACAGATGCAGCGCAGCACCGGGCTTTTTGGCGGCGGCAACGGCGTTCATCAGCGCCTCGTTTTGGGGCAGCTCGCCGTCGGCGATCGCTTTGGTGATGCGGGTCAGCTCCTGATAGACCACCCGGCCGGCGCCCATGTTGGTATGGCCGACCTCGCTGTTGCCCATCTGCCCGTCGGGCAGACCGACGTCCATCCCCGACGCGCCGATGGCGGTGGTGGGGTTCTCCTTGAACAGCCGGTCGAGGTTAGGGGTTTTCGCGGCGTGGATGGCGTTGCCGTAATCCGACGCGTTGAGCCCGAACCCGTCCATGATGATGAGAGTCATCGGTTTTTTCATATCGTTTGCTCCTTTAA
This sequence comes from Acutalibacteraceae bacterium, assembly GCA_050946775.1. Taxonomy (GTDB): domain Bacteria; phylum Bacillota; class Clostridia; order Oscillospirales; family Acutalibacteraceae; genus UMGS1474. Next base: position 21,998 of record JBMNVL010000006.1, on the reverse strand, counting down.
CAACAAGGGCTGCAGCGACCCGCTGCAGCCCTCGGTTATCCTTCTTACCGCTTGGCCGCGGCCACGATGGTGGCGAAATCGGGGGCTTTCAGCGAAGCGCCGCCGATCAGTCCGCCGTCGACGTCGGGCTGGGCCAGCAGCTCGGCCGCGTTGCCGGCGTTCATCGAGCCGCCGTACTGGATGACCGTCGCCCCGGCGACGGTTTCATCGTACAGCCCGGCGATAACGCCGCGGATCAGCTTGCAGACCTCGTTGGCCTGTTCGGCGGTGGCGGTGCGGCCGGTGCCGATCGCCCAGACCGGCTCGTAGGCGATGATGATCCGGCTCATTTCCTCCGCCGACACCCCGCCCAGCGCGATCTTGACCTGGCTGGCGACCACCTCGCCGGTGACGCCCTGTTCCCGCTGCTCGAGATACTCGCCCACGCACAGGATCACGGTCAGCCCCTGATCCAGCGCGGCGCGCACCCGGTCGCGCACCGTTACGTCGGTATCCCCGAAATAGGTGCGCCGCTCGCTGTGGCCGAGAATGACGTAGCCCACGCCCATTTCCCGCAGCATTTCGGCGGAGACTTCGCCGGTGAAGGCGCCGCTCACCGCCCAGTGGCAGTTTTGCGCCGCCACGCCGATGCGGGTGCCCTTGGTGGCCTCCAGCGCGGCCGGCAGATCGACGAAGGGCACGCCCACCACCACGTCGCAGGCGGCGTTTTCCACCAGCGGCTTGATCTCGTTGATCAGCGCCGTCGCCTGCGCGGGGGTTTTGTTCATTTTCCAGTTTCCGGCAATCACGTATTTGCGCATCTTATTTCTCCTCCAAGCAGGCGATGCCCGGCAGGACCTTGCCCTCCAGGAACTCCAGCGACGCGCCGCCGCCGGTGGAGATGTGGGTCATCTTGTCGGCAAAGCCGAGCTGCTCCACCGCGGCCGCGGAATCGCCGCCGCCGATGATGGAGATGGCGTCGCTGTCGGCGATCGCCTTGGCCACGGCGATGGTGCCCTTGGCGAAGGGCGCCATCTCAAAAACGCCCATCGGACCGTTCCACACGACGGTGCCGGCGTCCTTGACCGCCTCGGCGTAAAGCGCCTGGGTCTTCGGGCCGATGTCCAGCCCCATCCAGCCGTCGTCGATATCGCCCTCGAACACCTTGGTGTTGGCGTTTTCGTCAAACGCGTCGGCCGCCATGTTGTCGACCGGCAGCAGGAATTTGATCCCCTTGGCCTCGGCCTTGGCGAGGATCTCTTTAGCCAGCTCAACCTTGTCCTCCTCAAACTTGGAGGCGCCAATCTTCTGGCCGCGGGCGGCGTTGAAGGTGTACGCCATGGCGCCGCCGATGATCAGGGTATCCACCTTGTCGATCAGATTAGTGATGACGCCGATCTTATCCGACACCTTGGCGCCGCCCAGGATGGCGACGAAGGGGCGTTTGGGATTGGCCAGAGCGCCGCCCATGATGGTGATCTCTTTTTGGATCAGATAGCCGCACACGGCGGGCAGATAATCGGCCACGCCGGCGGTGGAGGCGTGGGCGCGGTGCGCCGTGCCGAAGGCGTCGTTGACGAAGATATCGGCCAGCGACGCCAGTTTTTTGGCGTAGTCGGGATCGTTTTTGGTCTCGGCCTTGAAGAAGCGGACGTTCTCGATCATCAGGATCTCGCCGGGCTTGAGCGCCGCGGCCGCGGCCTGCGCCTCGTCACCCACGATATCGGTGGTGAATTTCACGTCCTTGCCCAGCAGCTCGCCGAGCCGTTTGGCGACCGGCGCCAGAGTGGCGGCCTTTTTGGACTCCTCGTCGTCCTCCTTCGGACGGCCCAGATGGGAGCACAGAATGACCGCCGCGCCATGCTCCGCCAGATAGCGGATGGTGGGCAGGGATTCCCGGATACGCTTGTCGTCGGTGATGACGCCGTTCGCCAGCGGGACGTTGAAATCGCACCGCACCAGGACTTTCTTGCCCTGTACGTCGATATCCTCGATGGTTTTCTTGTTGAGATAGTTCATAAAAGCACCCTTTCTGTGTTGGATTGTTAAAAACATAACGCTCAATTGCATATTGTACCCTATTTTTCCGGGATTTGCAAGAGGTTTGGGAAAGGAATTGGAAAAATCCGTTGAAAAACGCATGATAAAACGTCCGCAAAGGCAGGCGGTGGACGTTTGCGCCAGGATCCTATTGGACGAAAGCCCGCAAAAGATCCGCCCGGCGCACCATTCCTCCCGCGGCTCATACACTGGAGTGAGGCCCGTCATTTTCAACAGAAAGGATGATTCGATTGCCGACTGGAACTCTGGTCGTGACCGCCCGCGCCGCATCGGAAGCGTTTTCGGTGGACGACGCCCGCATCCTCGTGACCGCCAAAAACGGCGCCGTGCTGCAGGACGAAACGCTGCTGCCCGACGCCTGCGGGTTGACCGAACGGCTGACCCTGTCCGCGCCCGAGGCCGCCCTGTCCCAAAGCCCGGGCGACGACCGCCCTTACACCGTCTGCGACGTGGAGGCGTCCGCCGCAGGATACTACACCATCCGGGTGGAGAACGTGCAGGTGTTCGCCGGGGAGGAATCGGTGCTGCCGGTGGAGATGCTGCCCCTGCCGATGGGCGACAGCGGCGATACCCTGACCTACACCGTTACTCCCACCAACCTGACCGGCGATACCACGCCGCCGCCCGAACCGCCCGGGGACGTTCCCGGTTCCCGGGTGCTGTCGCGGGTGTTCATCCCCACCGAGATCACGGTGCATCTCGGCGCGCCGAACGCCAACGCCCGCAACGTCACCGTCCCCTTCATCGACTACATAAAAAACGTCGCCTGCAGCGAGATCTACCCCACCTGGCCCCGCGCCGCCATCCGCGCCAATATTTTGGCGCAGATCTCCCTGACCCTCAACCGGGTCTTCACCGAATGGTATCCCTCCCGGGGATACAACTTCGACATCACCTCCTCCACCGCCTTCGATCAGGCCTTCGTCTACGGACGCAACTTTTTCCAGAGCATTTCCGACGAGGTCGACGAGCTGTTCACCATGTACGTCCGCCGTCCCGGACGGCTGGAGCCGCTGTTTGCCACCTACTGCAACGGCACCACCGTCACCTGCAACGGGTTGTCCCAATGGGGCAGCGTGGGGCTGGCCAACCAGGGACTGTCGGCCCGGCAGATCCTCGAATTTTACTACGGCAGCATCGAAATCGTCAACGAGCCGGTGCGCCAAAGCGTCCAGCCCTCTTATCCCGGCACGCCGCTGCGGGTCGGCTCGTCCGGCGAGGCGGTGCGCACCGTCCAGCGCCAGCTCAACCGGATCGCCCGCAACTATCCCGCCATCCCCACCGTGACGGTGGACGGCAATTTCGGCTCGGCCACCGGGGCGCAGGTGCGGGCGTTTCAGCGGATCTTTCAACTGACCGCCGACGGGGTCGTCGGCAAAAACACCTGGTACCGGATCTCGTCGATCTACACCGGCGTCACCCGGCTGGGCGAATTGGAATCGGAAGGAGAACGTCCCGTGTACAACGAATTCACCTATCCCGGCACGCCTTTGCGCCGGGGCGACGTCGGCTCCGACGTCCAGGCGATGCAGTTTTATCTGCAGACCGTCGCCGCTTACAACAACGCCATCCCCAACCTGTCCGCCGACGGCCGGTTCGGCCCGCAGACCGAAAACGCCGTGCGGGCCTTCCAGTCCTTCTACGGGCTGACCGTCGACGGGATCGTCGGCGAGGCCACCTGGAACCGGATCGTCGCCGTTTACATGGGGGTCAAGGACGAGGATCCCGACGATCCGGACGGCGACGTCCCGGTGCGGGATTTCCCCGGCACCCTGCTGCGGCAGGGGTCGTCGGGCGCCGACGTGCGGTACGTCCAGACCCTGCTGCGGCATATCGCCACCGTCTTCAAGCAAATCCCCGCCGTGGTGGTGGACGGCGCCTTCGGCCCGGCGACCGACCGGGCGGTGCGGGCCTTTCAGCGGATCTTCGGGCTGTCGGCCGACGGGGTCGTCGGGCGGCTGACCTGGAACGCGCTGAACACCATTTATACCGCCGTGCGGCGGGACTGCATCCTGTCCTCCTCCGACGGGCAGACCCGTCCCTATCCCGGCGCCCCGGTGCGTCCCGGCAACGCCGGTGACAACGTGCGGTATATTCAAAACGCCCTGAACACCGCCCGGCGGGCGATGCCCGTCATCCCGGCGGTGACGGTGGACGGCCGGTTCGGCCCGGCGACCGGAAGAGCGGTGATCGCCTTTCAGCAGATCTTCGGGCTGACCGCCGACGGGATCGTCGGCACTCAGACCTGGAGCGCCCTTTCCTCGGTCGCGGCCGCGGTGCGCGGCGGCTGTCTGCCGGTGATCACCCGCGGCGCTATGTCCGACCCGCAGGCCGCGCCGGTAATGAGCCGCGCCGCTTTCGAGCCGGCGACGGCCTATCCCGGGCGGCCGCTGATCCCCGGCAGCTACGGCGACGGGGTGCTGGCGGCCAAAAAGGCGCTGGCCGCCAAATCCGCCTGCTCCCAAAAAGCCCTGAACGAGCGCGCCCTTTACGGCGCCGCCACCCGCCAGACGGTGGCCGCCTTCCAGCAGGCGATCGGTCTGCCGGCGACCGGGCTGATCGACGCCGACACCTGGACGGCGATCTTTTCCTGAAAGCCGGTTGTTTTCTGTCGGAAAATGTGGTAAGATGAGAAAAACACGTTGAGAGGGATCAGACTATGAAGCATCTTTCCACATTGATCAAATCCATTCTGGCCGGCTTTTGCATCGCCGTCGGAGCGCTGGTCTATCTGGCGCTGCTGCCCGACCACAAGATGCTGGGCGCGTTCCTGTTCGGCATCGGGTTGTTTTCCATCTTCAACTTCGGGCTGTCGCTGTACACCGGCAAAATCGGGTTTCTCGTTGAGAAAAACGCCGCCTTTTTGCCGGAGCTGGGGATCACCTGGATCGGCAACTTCATCGGCGCGGCGGCGACCGGATGGCTGGCGGCCGCTTTTGCCCGCCCGGCGGTGGCCGACGCCTGGCGGCAGAAAGCCGCGGCGCTGTGTGATATCAAGCTGGGCGACGCCTTTTGGCACACCTTCGTGCTGGCGGTCTTCTGCGGATTTTTGATGTTCGTCGCCGGCGACACCAACCAAAAGGCGAAGCATCCGCTGCAGCGGTATCTGGCCACCTTCCTGCCGGTGGCGGTCTTTATCCTGGCGGGATTCGAGCACGTCGTCGCCAACATGGCCTATTTCGCCATCGCCGGCATCTTCTCGTGGGAGATGCTTGTCAGCATCCTGGCCGCCACGCTGGGCAACTCGGTGGGCGCCTGGCTGCTGCCGCTGGGACGGCGGGTGTACGACAAGCTCGACAAAAAGGCCGCCTGACCGTTTGGGCGCGGCTGTCTGCTCACAGAAGAAGAGCCTCAGTCGACTTCGCCGCCAGCTCCCCCAGAAAATAAGTACGGATTCAATCGCAACACTTGCGGCACGTCATCCTGAGCGAAGCGAAGGATCTTAAAAACGGCTTGCCCGCTAAGATTCTTCGTCGCTTCCGCTCCTCAGAATGACGTTCCAAAAGACGTATCGTATTCCATTGGCGTTTACTCAAGGAGAGCCATACAAACCGCTTCTTTGAAACGCAAAAAGATCCCCCGGCCGACCGGCCGGGGGATTTTTCGCTTTCTTTTTTACAGCGCTTCAACGATGGCTTTGGTATCGCGGGCGATGACCAGCTCCTCGTTGGTGGGGATCACGTAGCATTTGACCGCCGAATCGGGCGCCGAGATCTCGGTCTCCTTGCCGTGGACCTTGTTGGCCTCCAGATCGGGCTTGACCCCCATATAGGCCAGCCCTTCCATGATCTCCTTGCGGACGGTGGGCTGGTTTTCGCCGATGCCGGCGGTGAAGATCAGCGCGTCTACCCCGCCCAGCGCGGCGATGTAGCCGCCGACGTATTTGAGGATCTGATAGGTGCGCATATCCCACGCCAGCTTGGCCCGTTCGTTGCCCTGCTGAACGGCGGCGTCGATATCCCTGTCGTCGCTGGACAGACCGGAGATCCCCAGCATACCGGATTTTTTGTTGAGGATGATGTCCATCTCGGCGGGAGACAGATTCTCCTTGGCCATCACAAAGGTGACCGCCGAGGGATCGACCGCGCCCGAGCGGGTGCCCATCATAAAGCCGTCCAGCGGGGTCAGGCCCATGGTGGTGTCGATCACCTTGCCGTCCTTGATGGCGGCGATGGACGAGCCGTTGCCCAGGTGCAGGGAGATGATGCGGGTGTCCTTTCCGTCGGGCTTGCCCAGCAGCTCGCAGCAGCGCTTGCTGACGAAGCGGTGGGAGGTGCCGTGGAAGCCGTAGCGGCGCACGGCGTATTTTTCGTAATACTCGTAGGGCAGGCCGAACAGGTACGCCTTGGGCGGCATGGTCTGATGGAAGGCGGTGTCGAACACCACCACCTGCGGGATCTTGTCGCCGAAGGCGGCGATGGCGGCGCGGATGCCCTGCACGTGGGCTTTGTTGTGCAGCGGCGCCAGCGCGGCGTAATCGGCGATGCCCTGGATGACGTCCTCGTCGACCAGCACCGAGCGGTCGAACCGGGCGCCGCCCTGCACGATCCGGTGGCCGATGGCGGTCACCTCCGACAGATCGTCGATCACCTTGCCCTCGCCGGTGGTCAGCGCCTCTTTCACCACCCCGAAGGCGGTGGTGTGGTCGGGCATGGCGACGTCCTTTTTGATCTCCACCCCGGCGGCGGTCTTGTGGGTAAACTTGCCGTCGATGCCGATGCGTTCGCAGTTGCCCTTGGCCAGCATGGATTCGTCGGTCATATCGATCAGCTGATATTTCAGCGACGAGCTGCCGGCGTTGATAACCAGAATCTTCATAAAGGGTTTCGTTCCTTTCTTCGGTGTTGATTTTTGATACAAACCAAAGTATAATATAATATAATCAAACGCGTTTTGCAAGAGAAAGGGCGGGATTTTTTTGAAAATTGCCGGAATTGTTGCCGAATTCAACCCCTTTCACAACGGCCATCGCAACCTGATCGAGCGGGTACGCGCCGAAAAAGGCGGGTGCGAGGCCACCCACGTGGCGGCGGTAATGAGCGGCAACTTTGTGCAGCGGGGCGAACCGGCGCTGCTGCCCAAGCCCGACCGGGTCAAGGCGGCGCTGGCCGCCGGGGTGGATCTGGTGGTGGAGCTGCCGACCGCCTGGTCGCTCTCCTCGGCCGAGGGGTTCGCCCGGGGCGGCGTGGCGCTGCTGGAGGCCCTCGGCTGCGTCGACGCCATCGCCTTTGGCAGCGAATGCGGCGCCATCGCACCGCTGCAAAAGGTGGTCGACGTGCTGGAAAGCGACCGGTTTTCCACCCTGCTTCGCTACCGGATGGGCGGCGGGATCGCCTTTCCCGAGGCGCGGCAGATGGCGGTGGCGGAGATCGCCGGGGAGAAAACCGCCGATCTGCTGGCCCATCCCAACAACATCCTCGCCATTGAATATCTCAAAGCCCTGCGGGCGCTGGGCTCCTCCATCATCCCCTTTACGGTGGAACGTACCGGCGCCGGGCACGACGATCTGGTGCCGCTGGGCGACACCGCGTCGGCCGGGTATCTGCGCCGGATGATCGGCTCGGGCAAGCTGCTGGGTGCCGCGCCCTATATCCCCCGGGGCGCCTTCCGGTATCTCAGCGAAGCGGCCGACGCCGGGCGTTGCCCCGCCGAGACCGCCCGGCTGGAGCGTGGCGTGCTGGCCCATCTGCGGCGGATGTCCGCCGAAGATCTGGCCGCCGTCCCCGGCATGGGCGAAGGGCTGGAAAACCGGGTGGCCAGCGCCGTTGCCGCCGCCGGCTCGTGGGAGGAGCTGGAGCAGGCGATCAAGACCAAACGCTACCCCATGACCCGCATCCGGCGGATGCTGTGGGCCGCGTTTTTGGGGATCCCGGCGGATATGGCGCAAAAAGCCCCGCCCTATCTGCGGGTGCTGGGGTATTCGCCCCGCGGGCGGGAGATCCTCGACGCCGCCCGCAAAACCGCGACCCTGCCGCTGATCGGCCGGGCGTCGCAGACCGACGGCTTCACCGGCGACGCCAAAGCGGTGTGGGAGCTGGAAAACCGCGCCGCCGATCTCTACGCGCTGACCCTGCCCAAGCCCTATCCCACCGGCAGCGAACAAACCACCGGCATGATCCGGGGCGAATGATCCCTCCCGATCGATACAAACAGCCGCGGACAGTTTCAACTGTCCGCGGCTTTCGCTTTGTGAAAACGGGTTTAGGAAGCGGTATAGACCCCGAACTCCCAGATCGACGGGCCGTTGCCGGGGCGGATGGTCAAAATGTGCAGCCGCACCTTGCGCGCCGTCACCGCCGGGAACTGCACCGCCGCCCGGGCGCCGATGGCCTCTCCGGTGTAGGCGGTCTGCCAGTCGCTGCCGTCCCAGTATTCCACCGCGTAGGAGGTGGTGCGGTCCTGATAATCCGAGAGGATGGCGGCGTTGAAGGTGGTATCGGCTTGCAGATCCACCTCCAGCCAGCAGTCGGTCACGTCGTCGTCGGTCGCCCAGCGGGTACCCGAATCGCCGTCGACGGCGGCATGGCCGTCGTACTGGCTGTTGTTTTGATAGTAGTTGCTGACGCTCGTCGGCTTGTTGAGGGCATAGTTTTCGGAATAGGTCAGCGTCTTGGCCGGAGCGGGCATCCCCTCGACCTCCACCCGGATAACGGTATCGTACTGCACCACGGCGGTGGCCGGCAGGGTGATCGACCAGGTGTCGCCGCTTTGCTCGACGTTCAGCCGCAGACCGCTGCCCATCACGTCGGCGCCCAGCAGTTCGTTTTTCAGAGCCGGGAAGGTGATCTTCCCGCTGGCCGGGCGGTTGAGGACGTGCAGATACAGCGTCCCTTCCTTTTTGGTGGCGGCGCCGAAGGAGAGGGCGTCGGTGAAGGGCGAGGCGGTGGTGCCGTAAATGCTCTCGCCGCAGACGGCAAACCACTGCCCGGCGGCGCGCATATTGGTCGCGCAGTCGGCCGGCACCACACCCTGGCTGTCCGGGCCGACGTTGAGCAGAATATTGCCTCCCTTGGAGGCGGTGTCCACCACCGAGCGGACGATCCACTCGGGCGATTTCCAGTTTTGATCGTAGGGCGCGTAACCCCAGTTGTTGTTCATGGTAATGCAGCTTTCCCAGTCGTAGCCCAGGCCTCCCGCCGGGATCGTCTGCTCGGGCGTGCCGAAATCGCCGTCGTCTTCGGCGCGTTTGCCCACCCGGTTGTTGATGATCAAAGAGGGCTTCAGGGTGCGCAGATAGCGGTACAGCGCCCGGCCGTCGGCGGTGCTCCACCAGTTGACCCATTCCCCGTCAAACCACAAAATGTCCAGATCGTAGAACTGGATCAGCTCCCGCAGCTGCGCCTTCATATCCGACAGATACCGCGCCTTGTCCAGCATCCCGCCCCAGTTTTCGGCGGCGGCGGGATGGCGCCAGTCCATAATGGAATAATAGCAGCCAAAGGGGATCCCGGCGGCGCGGCTGGCGTCAGCCAGCTGCGCCAGCACGTCCGCCCCCTGATAGACCCCGTAGCCCGTCAGACTGTAATCCTTGAATCCGTCCACGTGGGTGTTGAACATACTGAAGCCCTCATGGTGTTTGGAGGTAAAGACGATGTATTTTTGCCCGGCGTCTTTCGCCAGTTTCACGATGGCGTCGGCGTCGAACGACTGGGGATTAAAGGTGGCCACCGCCCGCTGTTCGTAATCGGCACGGCTGACCTTGTCGTTGCTCATCACCCATTCGGTGTAACCGTTGTGCCAGTCGGGGGTAAAGGGATAGTTGGCGTAAGCGCCCCAGTGGATGAACATCCCGAACCGGGCGTCGTTCCACCAGCCCATCCGCTCGGCACGCTCCTCGTCGGTCTCCTCACCGGTATAGGAAGAGAAGACGAAGCCGTCCAGCCGCACCCCCTTGGGCGCGGTGAGATACAGATCGTGCACCCCGGTCACGGCGGCGGTCAACGGGGCGTATTGCTCGGCAAAGATCGCCTCGCCGCCGGTGGCGGTCAGGGTGAGCGCCGCCACCGGATCGCCGGCGGGACTGTCCAGCCGCGCGGCCAGCGTCTGGCCGGCCAATTCGTCCGGCACCGCCGCGATCGCCATAAAGGCGCGCAGATTGCCCTGCCCGAAGTTGACCCCGCGAAAAGCGAGATACCCGCCCTCGCCCTCAAAGCCGGCGGCTTCCTCGTCGGCCGCCGGAGCGCCGATGAGCACCTGGTATTGCCCGTCGGGAGCGGCGGCGTCGGCGAATTTGTCCGCCGGGACGCTCTCCTTTTCGGGGCGGGCGAAGCCGCCGATCTTGCCGGTGGCAAACTGCAAAATCTGCAGCGCGTCGGCGGCCGAAACGCCGTCGGTACGGTCTACGTTGGCCATGACACTCTCCTCGTCTGTCAGCAAAATTTTTCCGGTCGCCGCCTGCAGCGCCATCAGCGCGTCGGCGGCGGTGATCCGCATATCGTCGTCCACGTCCCCGCGGGAGATCTCCCGCCGGGCGTGGCGCAAAGCGGCGATCCTGTCGGCGACGGCCGTCAATTCCCCGGCGGTGACCAGCGGTGTTTGCGCCAACGCGGCCGCCTGCTCGATCGCGGCGTCGTATTCCGCAACGAGCGTATCGCCTTCGTCATCCAAAAGCGGATCTTCTCCCAGCAGCACCGTCAGCCGTGCCGCCGCGTCCGCGCAAGAGGATCCGTCCCCGATAAAGGCATCGGTCAGGGTGAAGGGCGCGTCGGCGATCAGCGTCAGAGTGACGCCGGTCACCTTCTCCACCGGCGGCAGCGCCATCCGGTAGCGGCCGACGCCGTCCTGCGCAGCGCTTTCCAAATCGCCGGTGACCGGGATATCCCCGGCCGGAGTATGGACCGTCGCCGCGGCGCCGGTCAACGTTCCCCGGCCTTCCCATTGCAGGTACAAAGCGTCCGGCGCGTGATAGGCGAGATCGCCCTCGCCGGTCAGTTCCAGTGTAACACGCCCGTCAAGGGGCTCCTCCGGCTCGGCCGGGCCGGTCAGCGGCACCGCCCGCTCGGCCATGTCCCGCAGATCGTGCAGCGCCTGGATCGCCGCGTCCAGCCGGTCGGCCATGGCGGAATAGGCGTCGTCCGCGGCATAGCCCCGCAGCAGCTCGCGCGCCTCCTGCCGCACCTGCTCAAAGGCAGCGCCGGCCTCGTCGTCGGCATAGCGGTAGTTTTCGGTCTGCTCCAGCCGCTCTTTCAGCCGCGCCCGACCCGCCAGATTGGCGAAATCGACGATCCGCGCGCCCTCAACGGTCAGCCGGATCTTGTCGCTGTTGCCGGTTTCGCCCAACTGATAAGCCGCTTCCACCGGTACTTGAATAATCAATTCCTTGACGTCGCGCCAGTCGATCATCCGGGTGTCGAAGGTCGACAGAGGCACGGCGATCTCCATCCGGGCGGCGCCGCCCGTCGGCCGGGGGATCACGGCAAACTCCGACGCCCGCTCTTCCCCGTTCACCTGGGACGAGCGCAGCCGCAGCTTGATCTCCCGCCAGCAGGTCGCGGGATCGCTGACCCCGTCGACCGCCTCAAAGGAAACCGTCAGGCACAGCGCCATATCCGGGTTGGCGCCGTTGGCGGCGTCGCCCGAGCAGTCCCGGCCCGGCAGATCGCCGTGCTGATCCGTCAGCCCGTTGGCAGGCTTCCAGTCGATATAGAACATGGTGCCGTACAACAGCCGGGCGTCGGTGCCGTTGGAGGCGTCGAAATCCAGCCCGCCGGTGGCGGCGCCTTCGCCCAGCGCCAGCGCCGACAAGCCGGACAGCGCGATCACTCCGGCGCCGATCACGGCGGTCAGACGGCGAAAAACACGTTTCATATCCCGTTCCTCCTTTTGGGGGTTGTCCAAATAAGCAATATGGACTATACTATTATTATAAAGCGTTTATCCCGAACAATCTATAGATAAATCGATCAAGAATATGGAGATTTCGATCATGGAGCGAGAATATCATCCCCAGATCGCCCAAACGGTCAACGCCTTTCGCGCCGAGATCGGGGAACACAGCTATATCGTCGCCGAAAGCGACTGGTGGATCGGCCGCGGGATCCGTTCCCCTTTTTCCCGGCTGTATCTGATCGAGGACGGCGACGGCTGGATCCGCACCGCGCAGGGCGTCGTCCCGCTGAAAGCGGGTCACGCCTACTGGGTCCCGGCGGGACTGACCTTTGACTACGGGTGCGAGACGTACATCCGCAAGCTGTATTTTCACTTGCAGCTGATCCGTCCCGACGGCTACGATCTGGCCGAGGGTCTGCCCTTTGCCGCCGCCTGCGAAATGGAGGAGGGCGAATTCGAAACGCTGCTTGGCGCCTACCGGGGCGAACGGTGGATCGACGCGTTGACCCTGCGTCAGGGGATCGAGGCGGTCACCCGGCGCCTGCTCGAGTCTTACGGCGTGCTGGAGGACGGGGTACGCAGCTATTCACCCCCGGTGGAGCGGGCGATGCAGTTCGTCCAAAGCCATCTGTCGGCGGCGCTGACGGTGGACGAGATTGCCCAGGCGGCCTTCACCTCCCCCGCCACCCTCTCCCGCCGGTTCCGGCAGGAGGTGGGCAAAACGCCCCGCCAGTACGCCGAGGATATGGTGTTCCACGCCGCCCGGCGGCTGTTGGCCGATACCACCCGCCCTTTGGCGCAGATCAGCGAGGAGCTGGGGTTTGGCGATCCGTTTTATTTTTCCCGCCGCTTCCGCCAGCGGGTGGGCGAACCGCCCAGCCATTACCGCTCCCGCACCCGCTCGCTGTTTTAGGGAAACCAAAAGCGGGATACGGGCGGATGATATCCGCCCCTACGATACGCCACCCATAAAAATACCCACCCGCGCGTGACACGGGTGGGTTTTTTTGAAAGAGCGCGTAAAAGCGTACCAAAAATCAGATTGCTGGCATTGGATTAAACTTATCTGCCTCAATCCCGGCTTCGGGGCCTTTTTGATTGGTATATTAAGAATGACTAACTCATGTTTTGCTTTCAGGTCTTTGACAAGATTTATTATTTGAACAGAGAAGTCCATGGAAATATCGGCAAGTTTGTTTTCTTTCATTTTCACGCTCTCCTTTTTGTTGAATTGTATTATGTTTGAACGCAAAAATCAATGATGTCGCCGCCTTATGCGGCTGATGATGTATCTGCTGACGCAGAAATGATGTTGTTCGCTATCGCTCACAATGATGCGATGTTTGCCCCAATGTCCCGCAGGACACATCATCAGCGAAGCGGCATCATGCGCGAAGCGCACATCATTTGCCCGACAGGGCAAACATCATTGAAAAAAGCACTTGCTGTCGCAAGTGCTTTTTTCTGGTGGGCGTAAACGGACTCGAACCGCTGACCTCTTGCGTGTGAAGCAAGCGCTCTAACCAGCTGAGCTATACGCCCGTATTGGTGACCCGAACGGGAATCGAACCCGTGTTACCGCCGTGAAAGGGCGGTGTCTTAACCGCTTGACCATCGGGCCGTATGCTCCCCCGATTGGGGGAACAAAAATGGTGGCTGTAACTGGATTTGAACCAGTGACACTGCGGGTATGAACCGCATGCTCTAGCCAACTGAGCTATACAGCCATAGATCATCGCCCTTCGAAAGGCGAAGATCATTATACAACATACCCGCCGGGCTTGTCAATACAATTTTTCAAAAAATCTTACGCCCCGGCTTTGGCCGCCATTCCCCGGATGTCGATGCAGCCCACCGGGCAGGCTTCGGCGCATTTGCCGCAGCCGACGCAGGCCTCCGGCTTGATGGACGCCAGGAAATTCTGCACCGTGATGGCCTCGTGCTCGCAGACCTTGGTGCATTTCATGCAGCCGATGCAGCCGGCGGTACACGCCTTGCGCACCGCCGCGCCCTTTTCGTGGCTGGAGCAAAGCACCACCCCCGGCAGATCGGCCGGCAGCACCGCGATCAGCCCCTTGGGGCAGGTTTTGGCGCAGATGCCGCAGCCGACGCATTTCGTCAGATCCACCCGCGCCAGACCGTTTTCCACCTTGATGGCGCCGTAAGGACACGCCGCGGCGCAGTCGCCGTAGCCCAGGCATCCGTGGGGACACGCCCAGTCGCCGCCGTAAAACTGATTGGCCGCCGCGCAGGAGGGGATGCCGTGATACGCCAGCTTGCGGCTGGTGGCGCTTTCGCACCCGCCGCAGCGCACCACGGCGGCTTTTTTCTCCACCGCGCCGCCGCTGACCCCGAGGATCGCGGCCGTGGCCGCCGCCACCGCGTCGCCGCCGGGCGAACATAGTCCCGTCGGCGCGCCGTCATGCGCCATCGCCTCGGCGTAGCCGTCGCACCCCGAAAAGCCGCAGGCGCCGCAGTTGGCGCCGGGCAGCGCTTCCCGCAGCGCCGTCACCTTTTCGTCCACCGGCACCGCCATCGCCACCGACGCGATCGCCAGGATCAGACCGGCCAACAGACCCAGACCGGCGACCACGCCGACCGCCCAAAGAATTCCCGTCATAGTCCGCCTTCCTTTCCGATCACAGTCCCAGCAGGCCCTGGAAGCCGAGGAACGATACCGACACGATGGACGCCGCCACCAGGGTGATGGGCAAACCCCGCATGGATTTCGGGATATCGGCGCTTTCCAGCCGCTCCCGCACCCCGGCAAACATCACCATCGCCAGCAAAAAGCCCAGTCCCGCGCCCAGCGCGTTGACCAGCGAATGCAAAAAGTCGTAGCCCTTGTCGATGTTGAGGATGGTCACCCCGAGCACCGCGCAGTTGGTGGTGATCAGGGGCAGGTAAATGCCCAGCGACTTGTGCAGCGGCGGGACGAACCGTTTGAGAACGATCTCCACCAGCTGCACCAGCGCCGCGATAATCAAAATAAAGACGATGGTTTGCAGATATTCCAGCCCCAGCGGCACCAGCAGCAGGTTGTACAGCGGCCAGGTTGCCGCCGTCGCCATCAGCATCACGAAAATGACCGCCAGCGACATTCCCGCCGCGCTGCCGATCTTTTTGGACACCCCGAGAAAGGGGCAGATCCCCAAAAACTGGGACAGCACGAAGTTGTTGACCAGCAGACCGCCGATCAGGATCGCAAAAAAGCCGTTAGTTGCCATCGCTCACGGCCTCCTTTCCCTCGCCCGCCGGGCAGGCGCCGCACAGCGACGCGTTGGGACAGCTGGCGCAATCCGGCTCGGCCGCCGGTTTTTTGCCCTGCCGGGCGGTGATGCGGTTGACCAGCCAGATCAGCATCCCGAAGACGAAGAATCCGCCGGCCGGCAGCACGAACACCGTGATGGGCGGGATTAGACCGCCTTCCGGCCAGCCGAAGAGGGTGCCGTTGCCGAGAAATTCCCGGATGCCGCCCATCACGATCAGCGCCGCGGTAAAACCGCAGCCCATCCCCAGCCCGTCCAGCGCCGACAGGCCGACGCTGTTTTTGCTGGCGAACGCTTCGGCGCGGCCGAGGATAATGCAGTTGACCACGATCAGCGGCAGATAGATGCCCAGCGCCGCGTCGATCGAGGGCAAAAACGCCTTGACCAGCATCTGCACGATGGTGGTGAACCCGGCGATGACCACGATAAAGGCCGGCAGCCGGACCTTATCGGGGATCAGCTTGCGCAAAAGAGAGATGACCACGTTGGAGCAGACCAGCACGAAGGTGGCCGCCAGACCCATGCCCAGCCCGTTGATCGCCGCGGTGGTGACCGCCAGGGTGGGGCAGGTGCCCAGCACCAGCCGCAAAGTGGGGTTTTCCTTGAGCAGCCCTTTGGAAAACTCATTCCAGTATTTACTCATGCGTCCCACCTCCCGTGATGGCGGCGTAAATCGCCAGGGCGTCTTCCACCCCGTGGAGAACGCCTTTGGACGTTTTGGTCGCTTGCGATACCGTATCCACCCCGTCGGTGGAATCCTTGCCGACCAAACCGCTCAACAGGCCGGCCTTGGTCACCTTGTCGACGTAACCGGCGGTCTCGCTGTTTTCGGTCACCGCCACGCCGGTGATCTGCCCGGTGATATCCACTCCGGTCATGATCACCAGCCCCGCGCTTTTGCCGGAGGTGGTCACCGAAAAGACGTAGCCCACCGTTTGACCGCCTTTTTTGCCGACGTGATAGGTCACGTCCTTGCCGTCGAGGGCGACGGTCGCTTCTTCAAACGCGTCGGCGGTCAGCACCTGCCGGCGCGCCTCGTTGGCGATCTGTTCGCTGCGCGCGGCGATGGTGTCCCTGGTAAAATAGTCGGTCACCGCCAGCGCCGCGGTGGTCACCCCGGCGATCAGCGTCAGGGTGAGCGCCGCCAGCAGCACCGATTTGAGCTTGCTCTTCATTTGCGCCACCTCCGCTTCATCCCAAACGGCACCGGCCGGGTGACCCGTTCGATCAACGGGGTCAAAATGTTCATCAGCAAAATGGCGAAGGATACCCCTTCCGGCAGTGAGCCGTACAGCCGGATGAGGACCGTCAGCAGACCGCAGCCCACCGCGAAGACCACTTTTCCCAGCCCGGTGACGGGCGAGGTGGTGTAATCGGTCGCCATGAAGACGGCGCCCAGCATCAGCCCGCCCGACAGGATCTGCCGCAGGGGATCTTCCCCGAGGATCCAGGACAGCACGAACACCGTGCCGATGAAGACCAGCGGCACGGTCGGGGTGATCACCCGCCGGACGACCAGATACAGCCCGCCCAGCAGCAGCGCCGCCACGCAGGTCTCGCCCAGGCATCCGCCGTGCAGGCCGAAAAACAGCTGCCAGACGGAATACGCGCCGGTATCGCCCTGCGAAAGCGCCGCCAGCGGCGTCGCCGAGGACACCGTATCCACCATCCGCGGCGTGACCCAGGCGTTCATCGACTCGGCAAAGCTGCCCATCAGCACGATCCGCCCCAGCAAAGCGGGGTTAACGAAATTTTGCCCGATGCCGCCGAACAGCTGCTTGGCCACCACGATGGCCACCACGCCGCCCAGCGCCGCCTGCCACAGCGGAATGGTGACCGGCAGGTTGAACGCCAGCAGCAATCCCGTCACCATACAGGAGAGATCGCCCACCGACGAGGGGCGTTTCATAATCAGACAGCTGAGATACTCGCTCGCCACGCAGGCGGCCACGCAGACCAGCTCCACCACCAGCGCCCGCCAGCCGAACAGCCATACCGACATGGCCGCCGCCGGGATCATGGCGATGATGACGTCGAGCATGACGGTACGGGTGGAATCGCCGCAATGCAGATGGGGCGACGAGGTGATTGTCAAGGGTTTGTCCATTGTCCCGTCACTCCTTCCTTACTTGATGGACGCCTTGCGCACGGCTTCCTTGGCCATCCGCATGGTCTGCACGATGGGCCGGTGGGCCGGGCAGGAATAGGTGCAGCACCCGCATTCCATGCAGGTGGCGACGTTGAGCTGGCGCAGCGCGTCGATGTCCCCGGCGTTGTACGCCCGGGCGATCTCGGTTGGCAGCAGCCGCATCGGACAGGCCGCCACGCACCGCCCGCACCGGATGCAGGCGGTGATGGGATGGGTCTTCGCGTCCTTTTCGCCCAGCGCGAGAATGGCGTTGTTTTGCTTGAGCACCGGCAGCTCGTCGTCCATCAGCGCCAGCCCCATCATCGGGCCGCCCATCAGAATCTTTTGGGGCGGCTCTTTATACCCGCCGCAAAAGGCGATCACGTCTTTGATGGGGGTGCCGATGGTCACCAGCACGTTTTTGGGCTCGGCGACGGCCGAGCCGTCCACCGTCAGCCGCTTGTGGATCAGGGGAAGTCCGGTCTTCAGATACCGGGACAGCACCGCGACGGAGGTGACGTTCATCACCACGCATCCCACGTCGGCCGGCAGTTTTCCGGGCGGTACCCGCCGGCCGGTGCAGGTGGCGATCAGCACCTTTTCCGCACCCTGCGGATACCGGGCGGGCAGGGATTTGACCGTTACCTCCCGTCCCGGCTTGGTCACCGACGCCGCGATATGGGACAGCTCCGCGATGGCGGCGGGTTTGTTCTTCTCAATGCCGATGACGACCCGGCGCACCGCCAGGAATTCCATCACCGTCTGCACCCCCGACACGATGTCCCACGAATTTTCCATACATTCGCGGTAGTCGGCGGTGATATACGGCTCGCATTCGGCCGCGTTGATGATCAGGGTGTCGATGGCGTCGATATCGGGCGGGTTGAGCTTGATATGGGTGGGAAACCCCGCGCCGCCGAGGCCCACCAGTCCGCAGGCGCGCACCGCGGCGAGAAAATCCTCGCGGTTTTCCACCTTGGGCGGCGCGACGCTCTCGTCCATCCGCTGCTGGCCGTCGGAGGTGATCTCCAGCGCCTGCACCGTTCTGCCGCCGGGCAGCATCAGCATCGGCATCCCGGTCACGGTGCCGGACACGCCGCTGTGGATGGGCGCCGACACCGCCTGATTGCTGTCGCCGACGATCTGGCCGACCGCCACCTCGTCCCCGATCTTGACGGTGGGCATACAGGGCGCGCCGATGTGTTGGGACATAGGCAGCAGGATCTTCTCCGGCGGCGGCATGACCACCGTTTCGCTGTCCGCCGTGTTTTTGAAATGGGGCACGTGAGCGCCCCCGTGGGGACGCGCCAGCCACCTTTCACGCAGCGTCATAAGATCATCCTCTCCAAAATATGAAATAGGGAAAACGGGCCGTGTAAAACCGGTTTCCCCGGGATGGGCAGGCTGCGTACGCCTGCACCGGTTTGTAGGGAAGGTGTCTTTCGCCGTCAGGCGAAAGACACAGGGAGAGAGGGATTGCCGCCAGTCGCGTTATCTCTCCCCCAGTCTCGGCCGTCGCTATCGCGCCTGCCGATCCAGCCCCCTCGTCAGAGGGGGCCATGTTTGCCAGCCGCAAGCTTGTGCAGGAAAGATCCTTCGTCGCTGCGCTCTTCAGGATGGCCCTCTTTTTTGTTGCGGTGTCATCCTGAGCGAAGCGAAGGATCTTTTTCCTGCGTTATCCCGCGGGCGGATGGTATCCGCCCCTACGCCACGCCGCCTGCGGCGGCTACAATATCCGTTTCAGCGCCGGCCACACCACCCGCATCACCAGTCCGGTGACGCTGCCGGCGGCGATCGCCATCACCAGCAGCACCGGGGCGTATCGCCACAAGCCCGCGTCCACCAGCGCCATCGCCATCAGCAGCTGGCCGGCGTTGTGGGCCGCCGCTCCGGCGATCCCGATGCCGAGAAATCCCGCCGCCGGCCGGCCTTTTCGCCACAAAAGCGCCATCACCGGCAGGCTGCACACACCGCCGGCCAGGCTCATCAGCGCCGCCGTACCGCCTCGCAGCAGGGCAAAGCCCGCCTTGACGAGGGTGATCGCCAGTCCCGCCGGCCAGCCCATACCGGACAGCGCCGTCATGGTCGCCAGATTGGACAATCCCCATTTGGCGCCGGGCACCGGCAGCGCCGGCAGCACGCTTTCCAGCCACGACAGGGCGACGGCCAGCGCCGCCAGTATGCCCAGCAGGGCGATCTTCCCCGCCGGCTTGTCCGTTATCTTGCTTCGTTTCATCGGCGCCACCTCACCGGGACACGCCGTCCACGCCGGCGTCGCCCGTCACCCGCACCGCGATCCCGGCGGGAACGCAGGCGGCGGTCTGCCCGGCGCGGGACAGCCAGCCGCTGTTCACGCACACCCGATCGGGACAGTCGCTTTCCAGAAAGCGGATCCGGCCGTTTTCCACCCGCAGGGTGACGGTATGGCCGTCCCGGCCGGTCAGGACGGTGTCGCCGTCTTTCGCCAGCGAGATCGTCCGCTCCCCGTCGGGGGCGGTGACCACCGCCGTCGCCGCCGGCCCGCCGGAAAGCGACGCCAGCCACAGAATCCCCGCCAGAGCCGCCACAACCAGCAAAATCACCCCGTCGGCCAACCGGCGGCGGGTTTTTTCCGGCAAGCGGCGCATCGGCGGTTCCTCCCAAAAAAGGTAGTCAAATCTATTCTTTTATGATATACTATTTTTACGCTTTTGGCAAGGATTCCGGCAAAAAAACCCGCTCTTTGGCGAAAATTACATAAACGCGGCGAGGAGCAGCATTTCCATCGCCTTGCGGTACAGCCCCTCAAAACCGGACAGCGGCAGGGGATTGACCCCTTTGCCCATCTCCAGCGTAAAGCCCGGGCGGCCGGTCTGCTCGATGAACCAGTCCTTGAACCCCCCGTGGGACGCCAGTCCCGCCGGCGCCGCCACCCGGTAGCCCGACGCGTCGGCCATCACCTGCGCCATCAGCCGGGACCGTTCGGGAGTGCGCGGGCCGTATTGCCAGTAGATCTCCTCTCCCTGGGTGTGCAGCGCCACCACGTGGCGGGGCTTCAGCCGCCGGCAAAGGTGCATCATCGCTTTCGTTTCCGGCTCGCTGGCCGGGCAGGGTCCGCCCCATTGCCGGGCAGACGGCCCGGTGATCCCCGCCGCTTTCTCCATGGCGCGCAGGCTCTCCCATCCGGCGGGATAATTGTGGTTGAGATCCACCCCCCGGGCGTTGGCCTGCCACCCCACGGCGCCCTCCAGCGCCAGCGCCACCCCGTCGGGATTGACCTGCGGCACCACCGCCAGCCGCCGTCCCTTCGCCGCCCGGCGGACGTTGAGTCCCGCCAGCGGACGGTCTTCCTCCCACGCCTTGGCGATGTCGGCGCACAGCCGCAGCGCCACCCACGAGGTGATCCATTCCTGTCCGTGAAACGCCGCGGCGATCACCACCGTTTCCTCCCCCTGATCCAGCGCCAGCGCCCACAAGGGCCGTCCCCTCACGCTGGCGCCGATCGGCGCCGCCTGCCACACCGGATACCGCCGGCGCAGCGCGGCGACGGCTTGCTCCACCGCCTTGGGCGCGGCCGGCCGATCGATCGGTATCATCCGTCATCCCTCCCCTTTGCTATCATACATATGGAAAGGACGAAACCGCTATGAATCTCACCGAAACCCCTGTCAATCAATCCGTCGTCTACGAGGGCAAGATCATCACCGTGCGGGTGGACGACGCCCGTCTGCCTGACGGCTCACTCGCCAAGCGGGAAGTGGTGGAGCATCCCGGCGGGGTATGCGTCGCCGCGCTGACCGACGACGAGGAGCTGCTGTTCGTGCGGCAGTTCCGCTATCCCTACGCCGAGGTGGTGCTCGAGCTGCCGGCCGGCAAGCTGGAGCGTGGCGAAGACCCGCTTCCCGCCGGCAAACGGGAGCTGGCCGAGGAGACCGGCGCCACCGCCGCGCGATACCGGTCACTGGGGCAATTGTATCCCTCCCCCGGTTATTGCGGGGAGATCATTTATCTGTATTACGCCGAGGGGCTGACCTTCGGGGAATGCCATCCCGATGAAGACGAATTTCTTGAGGCCGAACGCATCCCTCTTAAAGAGGCGGTGGATATGGTGCTGCGGGGCGAGATCAGGGACGCCAAGACCCAAACGGCGGTGCTCAAGGTGGCGGCGCTGCGCGATCGCGGGATGTGATCGGCCGCCGCGGGCTTGCATAATTGGCGGGATGCCGCCGGGGCGGATAGTATCCGCCCGCGGAACAACGATGAATTTGGCGGGGTGTGTTTTCAAAAAAGATCCTTCGCTTCGCTCAGGATGACACCGCTATTAGGAATGCTGTCATCCTGAGGGCAAAGCCCGAAGGATCTTTCATCGTCATCCCGCGGGAGGGGAAACCCCTCCCCTACGGCGCCGCCGCAAGTTTGCGCGGTTTTTGCGGGCGGATAGTATCCGCCCCTACGGGTTGGCATCGGGTTGCAAAAATGTGCCGGGTGCGGATGCCTCCCTCTGACGAGGGAGGTGGATTTCGCCGTCAGGCGAAAGACGGAGGGAGAGAGGGACTATCGCCGTTCTCGTTATCTCTCCCCCAGTCACGGCTGGCGCCGTGCCAGCCCCCTCGTCAGAGGGGGCCTTGATAAGTTATCATTTGAAGTGCAACACTCAAAATAATAGTAGACTTCATAACAACCAAAGTGTAAAATGTAGTCACCACAACAAACAGATACACGGAGGTTGCTATGAAGTCCTACACTCATTTTAC
>JBMNVL010000005.1:0-33079 GCA_050946775.1 Acutalibacteraceae bacterium | reverse complement strand
CTCGCCAAATGCAAATAGCGGGTAATACGACTATGTCAAGCAGAAACACCTTATTTTAAGCAGCATAATACATTGTGCCTATTCGTCGCTCAGTCACAAAGCAAAACGCCACCCGTTTGGGTGGCGTTTTGCTTTTGTTAGAAGCGGATGAACCCGAGGCGCGCGGAGTGCGCCGGGCAACGCCTGCGAGCGCCGCCGGGGGCGGATACAGCGAGCAGGGGTTGGCGCCGCGGTCGAAAAACGCGAGGATCAGCGCGAAGCGCCCGAAGCGTTTTTCGGGCACCGCAAGAGGGTAACTTCAAGTCCTTCTGCCCCTGCCAAATCAAAACGCCACCCGTTTGGGTGGCGTTTTGATTTTGTTAGAAGCGGATTAACCCGAGGCGCGCGGAGCGTGCCGGGCAACGCCTGCGAGCGCCGCCGGGGGCGGATACAGCGAGCAGGGGTTGGCGCCGCGGTCGAAAAACGCGAGGATCAGCGCGAAGCGCCCGAAGCGTTTTTCGGGCACCGCAAGAGGGCAACTTCAAGTCCTTCTGCCCCTGCCAAAGCAAAACGCCACCCGTTTGGGTGGCGTTTTGATTTGGCGAAAAGCGGATCAGCGCGAAGCGCCTGAAGCGTTTTTCGGGCACCGCAAGAGGGCAACGGCAAGTCCTCCTGTCCTTGCTCAAATCAAAATATACCGATCCCCTCTGTTCATTCGCCAAAATGTGTGCTATACTGTTTTCAAACGGATCCGGTATCGTCCTATTTCAGAATAATGAGGGAGAATCCAATGGAATCAAACAAGATCTATCAGGTGTCCACATTGCAGGCGCTGGCGCTGGGATACACAAGGCCGGTCGTCACCGCGCGGGAATTGCTGGCGCACGGGGACACGGGACTTGGCACATTTGAAAGCGTGGACGGGGAAATGATCGTCGCGGACGGCGTATGTTATCAGGCAAAGCAAGACGGCAGCATCGTTTGCGCTCAGGAAACGGCCGGGGTACCCTTTGCCGTTGTCGGTTCCCTGCAAAACGGCAGAACGTTCAATATGGAAGAAAAGCGGGATATAGACGCCATCAAGACGGAGCTGACCTTAAAAATTGAGGAATGGTTTGGTCTCAACAGCATCCACATCGCGCGAATAGACGGATACTTTGACCTCATACGCGCGCGGGCAGGCGCCGCTTACCGCTCGCAGCACGTTTCGCTGAAGGATATTCTGTCCAAAACGCAGAAGGACTTTTGTTTTGAGCGTCTTCACGGGTCGCTGATCTGCGTCTATTATCCGGATTATATGGACGGCATCAACGCGTCCGGGTGGCATTTGCATTTCGTCTCCGAGGACCGCAGGCTTGGCGGACACGTGTTTGACGTTTCCATGGGTCACGGGGAATGCCGGCTGCAGAAAATAGACCGGCTCGAAATACAGCTGCCAAGAGAAGCGGCCTTTGATACCTATTCGCTCAAAGACGCGTCAAAAGACGAGATCGCGCAGGTGGAACAGGGAAACGGCTGAACCGGTCGCTTTTCAACCGTATCCGCGACATGGACTTAACAGCAAAAAACGGGCAAATGCCGGTCGGCTTTGCCCGTTTTTGGTTTTTCAACGCGCGGTCAGATCCCGGATCACCTCGCCGGCGAGGATCAGCCCCATCACCGACGGCACATAGGCGACCGAGCCGGGGATATCCCGGCGGCCTTCCGGCGGCGCTTCGCCCGGTGTCTCGTCACCATGGCGACGGGGCAGTTCCCGGGAATAGACCACCTTGAGAGACTCGATCCCGCGGCGACGGCATTCCCGGCGGATGATCCGCGCCAAACGACAGCCGGTGGTCTGGTAGACATCCGCCACTTCAAAGGCGGTGGGATCCAGCTTGTTGCCGGCGCCCATGGCGCAGATAATCGGCACGTCAGCCGCCTGCGCGGCCTCAATCAGCGCCAGCTTACCGGTGACGGTGTCGATGGCGTCGACGACGTAATCGTACCGGGAAAAGTCGAACTGATCCCGGGTATCGGGCAAAAACATGGTTTTTACGGCGGTCACGTCGCAGCCGGGATGGATCGCCAGCACCCGTTCTTTGGCCACGTCGGCTTTGTCCCGGCCGATGGTCTGCCGGGTGGCGAGGATCTGGCGGTTGAGGTTGCTTTCGCTGATTTGGTCGTGGTCGATCAGATCCAGCCCGCCGATTCCCGAACGGGCCAGCGCCTCCACCGCGTAGCCGCCCACGCCGCCAAGGCCGAACACCGCCACCCGCGCGGCGGCCAGCCTGGCCATTGCATCCGTGCCCAGCAGCAGCCGGGTACGGGAAAACGAATCGGTCATACGCTCCCTTTCCGGACGGTAAAGTCCGTCCCGTCGGGGGTGAAGACGGCGGTCATCCCCTGCTTTGCGAAATAGTCCTCCACAAACGCTTTGGTCGTGGGATCGGGCTGATCGAAGGAAAAGGACTGTCCGCCGCAGGCGTCGTGAAAATGGATATAGCCGCCGGTCGCCTGGGCGGCGGCCTTTTTGAGAGCCAGCACCTCGTCGTAGGTAAAGGTGACGTTGCGTTCCATATTTGCCTCCTATCGGGCGGCCAGCGCCGCCAGAAAATCGGTGAAATACCCCGGCAGATCAGACGTGAAATACAGACTTTCCCCGGTGACGGGGTGGACAAAGCCGATCTCCTTAGCGTGCAGGCATTGGCCGACCGGCTCGCCCGGCAGTACCCGGCCGCCGTAGACCGGATCGCCGGCCACCGGATGGCCGAGATGGGCCATATGCACCCGGATCTGATGGGTGCGGCCGGTTTCCAGCCGCAGCCGCAGATGGGCGTAGCCGGGATATTCCGCAATCGTTTCGTAATGGGTACGGGCCGGGCGGGAGTTCGTCGCCACCACCGCCATCCGCTTGCGCTCGGCGGGATGCCGGCCGATGGGCGCGTCCACCGTGCCCGACGGGGACTTCATATGTCCCCGCACCACCGCCTCGTAGACGCGGGTAAAGGTGTGCGCCTTGATCTGGGCGGCCAGGCCCTGATGAGCGCGGTCGTTTTTGGCGACGATCAGCAAACCGCTGGTGTCCTTGTCGATGCGATGGACGATACCGGGACGCAGCACCCCGTTGATTCCCGACAGGCTGTCCCCGCAATGCGCCAGCAGGGCGTTGACCAGAGTGCCCGACGTATGTCCGGCGGCGGGATGGACCACCATCCCCCGGGGCTTGTTGACCACCAGCAGATCGCCGTCCTCGTACACGATCTCCAGCGGAATATCCTCCGCCAGCACGTCGGCGCTGACCGGATCGGGCACCCGCAGAGTGATCAGATCCCCGGCCTTGATTTTATAGTTTTTGGGGCGGTCAACGCCGCCCACGTCGACGCAGCCGGTCTCCAGCCATCCCTGCGCCGCGGCGCGGGTGACCCCGGCGGCCTCGCTCAAATACCGGTCCAGCCGTTGACCCGCCTGCTCAGGCAGGACCACCCAGGTTTTTTGTTCCATTGGCGGCGCCTCCCTCGTTGTCCCGATAGATGAACACCAAAAAGATCAGCATCAACGCCGCGCCGATCACCACGCCGCAATCGGCGACGTTGAAAATCGGGAAATCGATCAGCTTGACGTAGATGAAATCCACCACGTAACCGCGAAAGATCCGGTCGATCAAATTGCCGATGCCGCCGCCCATGATCAGGCAAGCGGCGATATTGGCCAGCCGGTAGGAGCGAAAGCGGCGGCTGAGCAGCACCCAGATCACCACCCCCAACAGCGCCACCGTCAGCACGATCAAAGGCCAGCGGGCGCCGCTGAATATCCCCCAGGCGGCGCCGGTGTTTTCACTGTAGCGCAGCTCCAGCACCCCGTCGATCAGCACCACGGGCTTTTCGGTCAGAGCGGTGATCGCCCACCATTTGGTCAGCTGATCCAGCCCGACCAGCAGCGCTCCCGCCGCCAACACAAACCACAACATAACCTTCCTCCCGTGAAAAAACGGCGCACCGGCCGGTGCGCCGTTTGGATGGGATCAACCCAAAATGGCCGCGCAGCGGGCGCAAACGTCGGGATGAGCGGCGTTTTGCCCCACCGTGTCGCTGTAGGTCCAGCAACGGGCGCATTTTTGCCCGTCGGCGCGTTCCACCGTCACCGACAGTCCCGCGGTCTCGCCGGTGAAAGCGCCGGCGGCATCCTGCGCCACGGCGACCGCCGAGACGATCAGGATGGCCGGCAACTGCTCTTCAATCGAGCGAATCAGCGCCAGCGCGTCGCCGGCGGCGTGCAGGGTGACCTTCGCCTCCAGCGAGCTGCCGATCAGCTTGTCGTTGCGGGCCAGCTCCAGCGCCTTTTGCACGTCGTCGCGCAGAGCGTGGATGTTCTCCCAGCGGGCCATAAACGCCTCGTCCGGGGCGATATGCGGCGCCGAGGGAATCTCGTTGAAGAGCACCGATTCGGGATCGTCGCCCGCCTTATGGGGCAGGTACGACCAGATCTCCTCCGAGGTAAAGGCCAAAATCGGCGAAAGCAGCCGGGTCAGGGTATCGAGGATGGTCCACATGGCCGTTTGCGCCGCCCGGCGGGTCGCACTGTCCGCCTTTTCAACGTAAAGGCGATCCTTGACCACGTCGAGATAGAAGTTGGACATATCCACCACGCAGAAGTTATGGATGCGGTGCAGCGCGTCGTGGAACTCAAACGCTTTATACGCCCGGTGGGCCTGGGCGGTCAACTCGTCCAGCCGCATCAGCGCCCAGCGGTCGATATCCTCCAGCCCTTCGGGATCCACCGCGTCGGCGTCGGGATCGAAATCGAACAGGTTGCCCAGGATGAACCGGGCGGTGTTGCGGATCTTGCGGTAGGATTCGGATTGCTGCTTGAGGATGTCCTGGGACAGCCGCACGTCCACCCGGTAGTCCAGCGACGCCACCCACAGCCGCAGGATATCGGCGCCGTACTGATCGACCACCTGGCTGGGCGCGATGACGTTGCCCAGCGATTTGCTCATTTTGCGGCCCTCGCCGTCCACCGTCCAGCCGTGGGTCAGCACCGCTTTATAGGGCGCCTTGCCCCGCCAGGCGACGGCGGTCAGCAGCGAGGACTGGAACCAGCCGCGATACTGGTCGCCGCCTTCCATATACAGATCGGCCGGCCAGGTCAGATAGTCCCGGTCGTCCAGCACGGCGGCGTGGGAGCTGCCCGAATCGAACCAGACGTCCATGATGTCGCTTTCCTTGCGAAAACGCTTGCCGCCGCACTTTGGGCAGACCGTTCCGGCGGGCAGGATTTCCGCCGCTTCGTGGGTGTACCACGCGTCGGATCCCTCTTTGCGGAACAGCTCTGCCACCGCGTGGATGCAATCGCCGTCGATCAGCGCCTCGCCGCAGTCCTCGCAGTAAAAGATCGGGATGGGCACGCCCCACAGCCGCTGACGGGAAATGCACCAGTCGCTGCGCTCGCGGACCATCGAGATCATCCGCTCCTCGCCCCACGCCGGCATCCAGGACACCTTTTTG
This sequence comes from Acutalibacteraceae bacterium, assembly GCA_050946775.1. GTDB lineage: Bacteria > Bacillota > Clostridia > Oscillospirales > Acutalibacteraceae > UMGS1474. Next base: position 27,614 of record JBMNVL010000005.1, on the reverse strand, counting down.
ATCTCCTCGACCGCCTGCTCCTTGATGCTGTCGACCGAGCAGAACCACTGCTCGGTGGCGCGGAAAAGCACCGGTTTTTTGCACCGCCAGCAATGGGGATACTGGTGAACGATCTTTTTGGTGGCCAGCAAAGCGCCGGTCTTTTGCATATGCAGGGCGATGGCTTTGTTGGCCTCGTCGGTGGTCATACCGGCGCAGATGGAGCCGGCCTCCTCGGTCATATGGCCGGTGGCGTCCACCGGCACGATGATCGGGATCTCGGGATATTGTTTGCAGATGTTGAAGTCGTCCACGCCGTGGCCGCCGGCGGTATGCACGCAGCCGGTGCCGCTTTCCAGAGTGACGTGATCCCCGACGATGACCAGGGAATCCCGCTCGAGGAAGGGATGGCGGGCTTTCATATACTCCATCTCACTGCCCTTGAAGGAGGCGATCACCTCGTAATCGGTGATGCCCGCCTCGGCCAGCGCGGCGGTATACAGCCCGTCGGCCATGACGAGGTTCTCATCCCCGCAGCGGATGACGTGATAGGTAAATTCCGGGCCCAGGCAGATGGCCACGTTGGCCGGCAGGGTCCAGGTGGTGGTGGTCCAGATGACAAAGTACGTTTCGTCGGGATCGATCCCCTTGGCGGTCAACAGGCCCTTGTCGTCGACCACCGGGAATTTGACGTAGACCGAATAACAGGGATCCTCGGCGTATTCGATCTCGGCCTCGGCCAGGGCGGTCTGGCACTCGGGGCACCAGTAGACCGGTTTGAGGCCCTTGTAGATGTAGCCCTTGGTGGCCATTTCGCCGAAAATTTCGATCTGGCGCGCCTCAAAGGCGGGATCCAGCGTAACGTAGGGATGATCCCATTCACCCAGGACGCCCAGCCGCTTGAACTGCTCCCGCTGATCGTCGAGATAGGACAGGGCGAATTCCTTGCAGATCGCCCGCAGCTCGACCGGCGACATGGTGGCGGCGTTTTCCACCCCGGCCTTGGCCCGCGCCTTGAGCTCAATGGGCAGACCGTGGGTATCGAATCCCGGCACGTAGGGCGACTGGTAGCCGCTGACGTTGTGGTACCGCACGATGATGTCCTTGATGATCTTGTTCATGGCGGTGCCGATGTGGATATCGCCGTTGGCGTAAGGCGGGCCGTCGTGCAGCACGTAGCGGGGCTTGCCCTCGTTTTTCTTCATCAGCCGGTCATACAGGCGGCCGGTCTCCCAGTGCAGCAGCATTTCCGGCTCCCGCTTGGGCAGGCCGGCCCGCATGGGGAATTCGGTTTGGGGCAGATTCAGCGTCTGGTTGTAGTCCTGTTGCATAGGTGTAGTCTCCTCAGTTTATTTCTTGCGTTTGAAAAAAACCTTGCCGTCGTCTTCCTCGTCCTCGTCGACGTCCTCGGCAATATCGTAATTCTCGCCGAATTTCAGATCGGTGAACCGGCTGTTGGACGGCTCCTCGGCCTTCTCCTCCGGCTCGGGCCCGGCCGGCTCGTCGGCCGCCGGCTCGGCGGGCGACGGTACGATCGGCTCCACGAACGGCGACACGGGTTTGGGCGGCTCGGCCGCGGTACTTTCGCCCGGCAGCCGTTCCACCGCGGCCATCTGATCGCGGTACATCTGCAGCACCTTGGCCTTGAAGGCGGCCACTTCCTCTTTGGCGCGAGCCAGCTCCGCCTGCTCGGCGGCGATACCGGTCTGCGCCTCGGCTTTGGCGCGGCCGTACTGATCGTTGGCCTCGGCCACGATCGCGGCGGCTTTGTCCCTGGCCTCCTGCACGATCTGGTCGGCCATTTTGTGGGCGTCCAGCAGGGCGTTGCGCAGGCTGTCCTCGTCCTTGCGGTATTCCACCAGTTTGTCCGCCAGCACGTTGAGCTTGGCGGTCAGATCGGCTTTTTCCGCCGTCAGCGACGCCACCGTTTCCTCACACTTGTCCAGAAAATCGTCCACCTCGTTTGCTTTGTAGCCACCGAGGTTGCGGGTGAATTCCGCGTTTCGGATGTTCTCCGCCGTCAGCATATGCATGCCCCTTTCATCAGCAATATTGTTGCAAGATCAGCCCCAGCCGTCCCTTGCGGGTCGGCGGGCCGATGGTCTGGACCAAAAACCGGCCGACGCCGCGGATCGACAGGATCATCCCCTGCTTCACCTCGGCCGAGGCCGATTGGCACACGACGTGATCGAGCTGCACCAGCCCCGTCGCGATCCGGCGGGCGGCTTCCTCCCGGGAGATCCCGGCGGCCGCCTTGACCACCGCGTCCAGCCGGGGCGACGCCACGGTGTCCCGCTTTTCCCGAAAGGTATGCGCCGCCGGCAGCTCGCCGGTGTAGGGGATTTCGAGACGCACCCCTTCCCGCCTGACCTGATCGATCTGGTCGGCCAAAAAGGGCGCCAGCCCCTCGTCCACGAACGCCACCGCCAGGCCGGGAGCGCACAGGATATCGCCCAGCTTTTCCCGCTTGATACCGCAAGAAAGCAGCGCCCCCAAAAAATCCCGATGGGTCAGCGTTGCTTCCTGTCGATAAACGAACCCCACCGCCGTCAGCGGAAACAGCTCGTCAAGCGGTTCCATATACGACGGGAACATTCCCGCCAGAGCGCGTTCGGCGTCCGGATGACCGCCGAAAAACCGTACCGTCACGCCGGTCGCCCGGCGCAATATCGCCCGCGCCGCCGCCTGCTGGCGCTCGTCGAGAAACCCGACGAACCGCGGCGCGGCGTAGCGGTCGCACTGATCGAGCGCGTCGGTCAGCCGGGCCTTCAGCCAGGCGTCCTGCGCGGCGGGATCAGAAGTAGAGGCCATTGTTCTCCAGCTCGTCGAGCAGATCGCCCATGATCCCCACGTTGTAGGGGGTGATGATGAAGGTGCAGTTGGCGACCTTCTTGATCTGGCCGTTGTTGGCGTAGGCCACGCCGCTGAGGAAATCGAGGATCCGGCGGGCGATATCCTTGTTGGCCGACTCGAGATTGAGCACCACCGTCCGCTTGGCGTTGAGGTGGTCGGCGATGGAGCTGGAATCGTCAAACCGCTCGGGCTTGACCAGCACCACCTGCAGCTGGGCGGTGGCGTTGATGTTGACCACCTTGTTTCCCCGCTTGGGCTCGGAAGAGAACTCCGCGCCGGCGTCGAACTCCGAGAAGTCGTCCCGGCGGCGGTTGTCGCTGAAGGGGATCTCCTGCTCCTGGGTCTCCACCTCGTCGTACTCCGGCGAGCCGTCCATCACTTTTTTGAATTTTTCCCAAACGCCCATGTTTATATCCTCCGTTTTCAATATTGTCTTGCTCCAAACAGCGCGGATCCGACCCGCACCATGGTGGACCCCTCCAGGATCGCCTCGACGAAATCGCCCGACATCCCCATAGACAGGATCCGCATGTCTATATTATCTATCTTTTTGTCCCTGATGTCAATAAACAGTTTGCGCATATTCATAAAAACTTTTCTTTTCTCCCGCTCGGTATCGAGAATGGGCGGCACCGTCATCAGTCCGCGCACCCGGATATGCGGCAAAGTCGAGGCGGCTTCCAGCAGCGGCTCCAGTTGATCGGGATCCAGTCCGGTCTTGGCGTCGTCGCGGCCGATGTTGACCTCGATCAGCAGGTCGGTGACGATCCCCTTCTTTTCGGATTCCCGGTCGATCAGCCGCGCCAGCCGCTCGCTGTCCACCGACTGGATCATATCCACCTCGCCGACGATCTTGCTCACCTTGTTGGATTGCAGATGCCCGATCAGATGGGTGGTGATCCCGTCCAGCCGCAATGCCGGCTTTTTCTCCAGAAATTCCTGCACCCGGTTTTCCCCTATCTGGGTCACCCCGGCGTCCAGCAGCGCCTGCACCCGCGCGGGATCGACCGTTTTGGTCACCCCGAGCAGGGTCACCTCCTGCGGCGAACGGCCGGCGGCGGCACAGGCGGCGGCGATGTGCTCCCTCACCCGGGCGAGATTGTCCCGGATCCGGGCGGCGTCATTGGATGATCTTTCCGTCATACAGGCCCTTCCCCTTTACGATGATGTCGTCGTACAGCTTGAGCGTGCCGGGATCGGAGCTGATCTCGCAGATGGAATAATCCGCCGCGCTGTACAAAATCCGCGTTTTGCGCCAGCCGACGGCGTTGCCCACCCGGACGAAGACCCCGGCTTCGTTGTTTTCGTCAAAAACCAGCGCGGTCTTGGGAACCTTGAGCCCCTCGTATTTCTCCACCTGGATGCGCACCGTCTCGGCCCGCACCGCCGACAGGGACTCGATCATCTGATTGCTTTGGAACACCACCGCCACCGAGCCGTTCTGGTCGGGATTGGCGGCCACCACCTCCACCGGCACCGACTGGTCGGTCACGAAGGGCAGCAGCACCGTCATCGTCGCGCCAAGCGGCATCCGCACGGCGTCCTCCTCGCTGACCACGCAGGCGAGATACCACTGGTAATCCCCCACCACTTTGCCGAGATATTGCGACTGATCTACTTGCGGGGAGGCGGAAAGCGCCTGGGTCACGTCGGCCACCGTCAGGGCGTCGACCTTGTCGTAATCCAGCGTTTCCTCAAACCCGTCCACCCGGTCGACGAAATATCCCGCCACCGGCGACGTGATCGACGCCTGTACTCCGGTGTGGTTCGCCGCCAGATCGGCCCGTTTGCTTTGCAGCGCCTGGATCCGCTCGGTAAACCCGGTCACCTTGCCGGTGGTGATCTGCTGCTTGTTCATCATCCCCAGCAGCTCCGCCCGCAGTCCCCGCAGATCGGAGATCCGCGGGGAATAGGATTGCCGGGTCAGCTGGCGGATCCGCGCCGAGAGCTGCTGGCCGATCATATCCAGATCCAGCCGGCCGGACACCCCTTGCGCGTCCAGCGCCTGCAGCACCTTGATCTCGTCGGCCAGCTCCTGCATCTGGCGATAGGCCAGCGCGTCGCTTTCGGTTTTATAGATCTCGGCGATCTTGCCGCTTTTGGCGACCCTCTCGCCGTTCAACACGCTGTAATAGATATACCCGTCGGTCTTTTGCGCCGTCACCGGGGTCTCGCTGCGGATGATCAGCCCCTGGGCGTCCACCGTGTTGTACACCGAGTGGGAATAGACCGTTTCGGTCTCGACCGAGGAAAAAAACACCTGGTACACCTGATAGCCGACGTAGGCCAGCAGCGCCAGCGCCAGCAACAGGGTGCCGATCCTCTTGAGGGTATGGCTCATCGGTGTTCCTCCTTTCGGTAGTGCTCCCGGATCCGGCGCAGCGCTTCCCGCCGCAGACCGTCCGGGTCGTCGTAATCGTCGCTGTACAGCCACTCGGCGTTCGCCATGGCGCGAAACCACGAAAGCTGCCGCTTGGCGTAGCGCCGGGTGTCCCGCTTGAGCGCGTCCACCGCCTCCTCCAGCGGGATCTCGCCCGAAAAATAGGGCGCCAGCTCTTTATACCCGATCGCCTGACGGGCGGTGGTCGCCCGCGGGTCGTTCAGCAGCGAGCGCGCCTCGTCGAGCAGTCCGCCCGCCAGCATTTCGTCCACCCGCCGGTCGATCCGGTCGTAGAGCGTCTGCCGGTTGCGGCAGCTGAGCACCAGCAGGCAGACGTCGTAGGGCGACGGCGCCGCGTGGGAAAGCCGCTGTTGCTCGGCCATGGTGACGCCGGTGGTCTCGTACACCTCCAGCGCCCGGATGATCCGCCCGGCGTCGTGGGGATGCAGACGGGCGGCGGTTTCGGGATCGACGGCGGCAAGCCGCGCCAGCAGGGCGTCGCCGCCCTCGTCGTCGTACCGCCGGCGAAGCTCTTCCCGCAGCGAAGGCGACGACGGCTGGTCGGTATACGTCAGATTTTCGATCACCGAGCGGATATACAGCCCGGTGCCGCCGCACAAAATGGGAAGCTTGCCTCTCGCCGCCGCGTCGCGGATGGCGGCGTGTGCCTCGGCCGCATACCGGGCGACGTGGTAATCCTCCTCCAGCCCGACGTGTCCCGCCAGCCGGTAGGGGATCTCCCCCGTTTCTTCGCTCGTGGGACGGGCGGTGCCGACCCGCAGCTCTTTATAGACCTGCATCGAATCGGCGGAGATCACCTCGCCGTTCAACTGCCGCGCCAGCCAGATCGCCAGCGCGGTCTTGCCGCCGGCCGTCGGCCCGGCGATCACCGGCAAGGGCTGGGCGGCCATCACACGATCCTCCCGAACTGTTTTTCCCATTCCCGGCGGGAGATCTCGATGCAGACCGGCCGCCCGTGCGGGCAGTACCGGATGTCGTCGTGCAGCAGCACCCGCTCGGCCAGCGCCGCCAGCTCTTCGGGGCGGCTGCGGTCGCCGCCCTTGATGGCGGCGCGGCAGGCGGTGGAATGGTAGATCCAGTCCAGCTTGTCCGTCTGGACGGTCTGACCGCCTTTCAAAAAGCCGGCGGCGATCTCCTGCAGCAAGGCGGGCACGTCCTCGCCCGAGAGCATCATCGGGACGGTGCGCACCACCACCGAGCCGCCGCCGAAGTCCTCCACTTCAAAGCCGGCCTCGGCCAGCTTGTCCCGGTTTTCCAGCAATACCGCCGTTTCCTCCTGCCCGGGCGACAGGATCACCGGCTGGAGCAGCATCTGCGCGTCGGCGCGGGCGTTTTCCCTAAGCCGGTTGTATAAGATCCGCTCGTGAGCGGCGTGTTTGTCGATGATGAAGACCGCCTCGCCCATCTCGGCCAGCAGATAGGTATGAAACGCTTCGCCGATGTATTTCACCGCCGGGGTCTGCCGGTCGGTCAGCTCCACCGGCGCCGGTTGGGGCGGCACGGGAGCGGCCGGCGGCGCCGGCGGTTCGTCGTCCACCCGGATGTCGACGGGGTGCGGCGCCCGTACCGGCAGGGTGCGGCTTCCTTCCGAATAAGCCGGCCGCACCGGCGCCACCCGTTCGGTCGGACGGTCGGCAAGCGGTTCGTCGGGACTCTCGGCGATCCGGCGGATCACCTCGGCGGCGTTCGACCGCCCCATCGGGATGTGAAGCTGATCGCCCCGCGGATAGGCCGGCTGATCCGGCCGCGGCGGGGTGACGGCTCTGCCCGGCAGGGTCGTCTGCCGGGGCTCGTCCCCGCTTTGCAGGGCGGATTTCACGGCGTAATGCACCGCGTCGAAGACCGGCTTTTCGTCGACGAACCGCACCTCGATCTTGGCGGGATGGACGTTGGCGTCCACCACCTCGGCGGGCATATCGACGTTGAGCACGCAGGCGGGGAATTTGCCCACCATCACGCTGCCCTTGAAGGCCTGCTCCAGCGCCGCCATGGCGGTGCGGGTCTTGACGTAGCGGCCGTTGATGAAAAAGTGCTGCATGGTGCGGTTGGCGCGCGCCGCCGCCGGTTTGCTGACAAACCCGTGCACCCGTATCCCCCCGAGGGTATACTCCACCGGAATCAGCCCCCTGGCAAAATCCTTGCCGAAAACGGTGTAGATGCAGGAATACAGCTTGTTGTCGCCGGGAGTGAGCAGCTCCTCTTTCCCGTCCCGGATAAAGCGGAAGGAAATCTCGGGATGGGACAGCGCCAGCCGGTCGACGGTGGCCGCGACGGCGTTGCCCTCGGTAACGTCTTTTTTGAGAAATTTCAGCCGGGCGGGGACGTTGTAAAACAGATCCCGCACCACGATGGTGGTGCCCACCGGACAGCCGGCGTCCTCGCACGCCGTCTCCTCGCCGCCTTCCAGCGCGTAATGGGTGCCGGCGGTCTCGTCGGCGGTGCGGGTGACCATTTCCACCCGGGAAACCGCCGCGATGGACGCCAGCGCCTCGCCCCGAAAGCCCAGCGTCCCGATGGCGTCGAGATCGCGCTCGGTGCGGATCTTGCTGGTGGCGTGGCGCAAAAAGGCGGTGGGTACGTCCTCACGCGGGATACCCGAACCGTTGTCGGTGATACGCATCATGGCGGCGCCGCCGGCGGCGATCTCCACCGTGACGGTCGACGCGCCGGCGTCAATGGCGTTTTCCACCAGCTCCTTGATTACCGACGAGGGGCGTTCCACCACCTCGCCCGCCGCGATCAGTTCGGCGGTATGCTTGTCCAGCACCTGAATACGGGCCATAGGTATCCCTCCTTTTGAAAAAGTGAATGTTGATTCGTTTGCCGCGAATCGTCAGCCGTTTTTGGCCTGCTCGGACAGTTCGTACAGCCGCTGAAGCGCCTCGATGGGAGTCAGGGTATCCACGTCCAGCGCCCGCAGCTGATCGGCCACGGCGGTATCCGCCAGATTGCCCAGCGACAGCTGGCCGTCGTCCGGAGCCGGCTCGGTGCGCGGCCGCGGCCGACTGACCCCGTCTTTTTCCAGCCCCCGCAGGATCTGCTTGGCCCGGGTGACCACCCGCTCGGGAATACCGGCCAGTTTGGCCACCTCAATGCCGTAGCTGTCGTCGGCCGGGCCGGGGACGATCCGCCGCAAAAAGGTAATATCGTCGCCCCGCTTTTTAACCGCGATGTTGTAGTTGCGGATGCCGGGACGTTCTCCCTCGATGGCGGTCAGTTCGTGATAATGGGTGGCGAACAGGGTCTTGGCGCCGAGGATCTTGGGATCGGCGACGTATTCCAGCACCGCCCGGGCGATGCTCATCCCGTCAAAGGTGGAGGTGCCCCGGCCGATCTCGTCAAAGACCAGCAGACTGCGGGAGGTGGCGTTTTGCAGAATGGCCGCCACTTCGCTCATCTCCACCATAAAGGTGGACTGTCCCGCCGCCAGGTCGTCCGACGCGCCCACCCGGGTGAAAATGCTGTCGACGATGCCGATGGTGGCGCTGTCGGCCGGTACAAAGCTGCCGATCTGCGCCATCAGCACGATCAGCGCCGTTTGGCGCATAAAGGTGGATTTGCCCGCCATATTCGGGCCGGTGATCAGCGCCACCCGGTTGTCCGCCATATCCAGCATGGTATCGTTGGGAACAAAGGGCGCGCTCATCAGCGCTTCCACCACCGGATGGCGGCCGTTTTTGATGACGATCTGCCCCTTGAGGTCGATCAGCGGACAGCAGTACCGCTCCTTGACCGCCACCCGGGCAAAGGATGCCAGCACGTCGATTTGCGCCACCGCCTGCGCCGTTTGCTGAATACGGTGCAGCTGTTCGGCGATTTGGCCGCGGACGTCCTGGAACAGCTGGTATTCCAGCGCGACGATCCGCTCCCTGGCGCCCAGCACCCGCGCTTCCAGCTGCTTGAGCTCCTCGGTGATATACCGCTCGGCGTTGGCGAGGGTCTGCTTGCGGATATAATGCGCCGGCACGTCCCCCTTGAACGCCTTGGACACTTCGATGTAATAGCCGAAGACCCGGTTGTAGCCCACCTTGAGGTTTTTGATGCCGGTGCGCTCCTTTTCCTGCGCCTCGATGCGGGTAATGACGCTTTTGCCGTCGGTCATGTCCAGCCGCAGGGAATCGACTTCCTCGTCGTACCCTTCCCGGATCATCCCGCCTTCCCGCACCGAAAAGGGCGGGTCGTCGACGATCGCCCGCTCGATCAGCCCGGCGACGTCGTCCAGCGGGTCGATCTGGCGGCAGAGCGTTTGCAAAAGCGGCGCGCGGCACCCCTCCATCCGCTGACGGATGGGCGCGGCGGCACGCAGGGTCTGCGCTAAGGAACGCAGCTCCCGGGCGTTGGCCGAGCCATAGACGATGCGGGTCATGATCCGCTCGAGATCGTAGATCCCGCCGAGCTGATCGGTGATATCCCCGGTCAGCACCGCGTCCCCCACCAGCTCCTCCACCGCGTTCAGCCGGCGGGTGATGGGAGCGGGATGGATCAGCGGCTGTTCGATCCAGCGGCGGATCAGCCGCTTGCCCATGGCGGTTTTGGTGCGATCCAGCACCCCGAGAAGCGAGCCGCGTTTTTCCTGCGCCCGCATGGTTTCGGTCAGCTCGAGATTGCGCCGGGTCATCAGATCCAGCCGCATATACTGGCTGTCGGTGTACACCTCGACGTGATCCAACCGCTCGAGCCCGTTCATCTGGGTATCGTACAAATATTCCAGCGCCCGCGCCAGCGCCTTGACCGCCGCCGGCTGGTCGTTCAAATCCAATTCATCCGGCGATCCGGCGCGAAAATGGGTCAGCACCCGCGCCGTCGCTTGGTCCTCGTCAAACGCGTCTTCTCCCGCCACGTCGGGGGTGACGTTCAGCCGTCCTTTGACAAAAGAGGCGATCACCGGGCTGGCCGCGGCGGCGGTGTTGCAAAGCAGTTCTCTCGGCAGCACCCGTCCCAGTTCGTTGGTCACCCGCCGGTCGACGTCCTCCCCCGTCAGGGTGGTCACCCGGACCTCGCCGGTGGAGCTGTCGACAAAGCACAGTCCTGCCGTCTCCCCGTCGGGCTGGCGGTAAAGGGCGCACAGGTAGTTGTTTTTGTCCTCGTCCAGCATACTGCCCTCGATCACCGTGCCGGGGGTGATGATGCGGATGACGTCCCGCTTGACCAGTCCCTGCGCCAGCGCCGGATCCTCGGTCTGTTCGCAGATGGCCACCTTGTAGCCGCGGGAGACCAGCTTGGCGACGTAGCCCTCGTAGCTGTGGAAAGGCACGCCGCACATCGGGGCGCGTTCCTCCTGACCGCAGTCCCGGCCGGTCAGCACCAGCTCCAGTTCCTGCGAGGCGATCTTGGCGTCCTCAAAGAACATCTCGTAAAAATCGCCCAGCCGGAAGAACAGCAGACAACCCGGATACTGCTCCTTGATCTGAAAATATTGCTTCATCATCGGCGTCAGTTCCGCCATGTCTTTCACATCCTCGTTGTCCGCGCCATAGGTTGGGCGTGGAGAAATGCCTTTTGGCGCGCGTCTAACGTCTAACGTCTAAAATCTATCAATGGCATCCGCCGCCGCAGGTCGAGCAATCCCCGGCGCAGCTGCTTTCCTCCAGCGCCGTTTCGGGATCCTGTCCCTGCGCCGCCATCATCACCACGGTGTTGATCTGGCGCATCAGAGCGTCCATCGCCTGCTTGGCGGTGTTGTAGGCGTCCATATGCGCGTTGGCCATCACCTTGTCATACTGCTCGCGCAAAGCGGCGTCGTACTCCTTGAGCTTTTGCTCGTCCTTGTCCTCTTTGCCCAGCTCGTTGTTGAGAGCCATCCGTTTGAGATTGAACTCCCCGATCAGCGCCTGCAGCGCCTCGTCGGCATCGGCCGCCGCCTGCGCCATTTGCAGGCGGATATACCGCTCGTCCTGCTGGATCGCGTATCCGAGATCCTTTGCCATTTCCACCAGTTGATCCATTGTAAAGTCCTCCGTTTTACTCATATAGTGTTTGAATCGCGCCGGATACGATCCAGCTGCGCGCTTCGTTGATCGTCACGTCGGCCCATCTGCCGACCAGGCTTTCCTCCCCCGGCACCCGCACCACGACGTTGTCGTGCAGCCGGGCCTCGATGATCCCGTTTTCCGCCTTTTCGAGCAGCGCCCGGCGGGTCTGCCCCACCAGCGCGGCCATCTGGACGGCGCTGATTTGTTCCTGCAGGGCCGTCATCTCCCGGAACCAGCGGGATTTTTCCGCCGCCGGGACGGGATCGTCCATTTTGGCCGCCGGCGTACCCTTGCGGGGCGAGAAAATGAAGGTGAACAGGGAGAGAAAGCCCACGTCCCTGATCAGGGACAGGGTCTGCTCGAAATCCTCTCGCGTCTCGCCGGGAAACCCGACGATGACGTCGCTGGTGAACCGGATGCCCGGCACCGTTTTGCGGGCGTAATCGATCAGCGCGAGATACTGCGCCCGGTCGTAATGCCGGTTCATCGCCCTCAGGATCCGGTCGCTGCCCGACTGGAAGGGCAGATGAAAATGCCGGGACACCTTCTCGCAGGCGGCGATGGTATCGAACAGCTCCCGGGTGGCGTCCTTGGGATGGGAGGTCATAAACCGGATCCAGAAATCGCCGGGAATGGCGTTGATCCGCCGCAGCAGTTCGGGAAAATCCACCCCGTGGGCCGCGCCCTTGCCGTAGGAATTGACGTTTTGCCCCAGCAGGGTGATCTCCTTGTATCCCTGCCCGATCAGCGCCCTGGCTTCCTCGACGATCGCGTCGGGATCGCGGCTGCGTTCCCGGCCGCGGACGTGGGGCACCACGCAGTAGGTGCAAAAGTTGTTGCACCCGTACATGATCGGGATCCAGGCCTTGAAAGAGCTGTCCCGGTGGACCGGATACCCCTCGGCGATCACCTCGTCCTCCTCGGGAATGGCGACCACCCGTTTTTGGCGCTCGAGCGCTTCCCACAAAAGCCGGGGAAATTCCCCCAGCATATGGGTGCCGAAGATCAGCCCGACGAAGGGGTAGCTTTTTTGCAGCTTTTCGGCAACGTGGGGCTGTTGCACCATACACCCGCACAGCCCGATCAGCAGGTGGGGACGGCGGCGCTTGATGGCCTTCAGGGCGCCGACGTTGCCGAAGACCCGGTCCTCGGCGTGTTCCCGCACCGCGCAGGTGTTGAACAGGATGATATCCGCCTCGTCGGCGTTTTCGGTCATCCCGAAGCCCATCTCCCCGAGCATCCCCTTGATCCGCTCGGAATCGGCCACGTTTTGCTGGCAGCCGTAGGTGCGCACGCAGCACAGCGGCGGCCAGTGGACGATCCGCTGCTCGTAATAGTCGCGCACCCGGGCAATATAGGGTTGTTGCGCCTGCCACCGGGCGGCGGACGGCGCCGGATTTGCCTGCTCCATAACGGCTCCTTTTCCTTTTAGGGTACTATCTAAAGAATTATAACAAAAAACGCCGGCAAATGCAATGAAAAAATCCGTATTTTCTCTTTTGAAAAGCGCAAAATAACCCTCGCCGCAAAAAAGGTCTTCCCTTTTGGGCGATTTCATTCTATAATAGAAAGGCGAAACGACGAGTTTCCCCAAAAAACACATTATCGCCGGGGTACGCCCGGGCGATTTTCAGGAGGCATACCATGGAACAGGATCTGCTGCAATCGGCAAAGCATATCTATTTTGCCGGGATCGGCGGCTCGGGGATGAGCCCGCTGGCCGACATTCTCCACGCCCGGGGTTACCGCATCAGCGGTTCGGACATCAACGAATCGGACAATCTCGCCCGGATGCGCTCGCTGGGCATCCCGGTGACGATGGAGCAGGTGGCGGACAACGTCACCGACGATATCGATCTGTTCGTCTACACCAACGCCGTCGGCGCCAACAATCCCGAGCTGCTTCAGGCAATCCGCATGGGAATCCCGGTGCTGGAACGCGCCAAGCTCCTAGGGCTGATCACCCGGCGCTATCCCCGCACCGTCGCGGTAGCCGGCACCCACGGCAAGACCACCACCTCGTCGATGCTCTCCCAGATCCTGATCGAGGCCGGCAAGGATCCGGCGGTCTTCATCGGCGGCAGGCTGCCGCTGATCGGCGCCAACGGCCGCGCCGGAGACAGCGACATCATGGTCTGCGAGGCCTGCGAATTCCAGGATCACTATCTGGAAATGCGCCCGGCGATCTCCATTATCCTCAACATCGACGCCGATCATCTCGACTATTTCGGCTCGCTGGACGGGGTGATCCGCTCCTTTCAGAAATTCGCCGCTCTGACGGGCGAGACGCTGATCGTCAACCGGGACGATCCCCACGCCGGCGAGGCGGTGAAAGGGATCACCGGCAAGACCGTCGTCACCTACGGGGTGAACGGTGACGCCGAGTGGACCGCCAAAAACGTCACCTTTGTGAACGGCTCCTACGGGCAGTACGATCTCTATCACAACGGTAAATTTTTCGCCGCCATCACCCTGGGCATTCCCGGCGAGCACAACGTCGGCAACTCGATGGCGGCCGCGGCCGCGGCGCATTTGTACGGCGTGCCGGCCGGGCAGATCGCCGCCGGGATCGCCTCCTTCCGCGGCGCCGGACGCCGGTTTGAATTCCTCGGCACCTTCGGCGGGGTGACCGTCGTGGACGATTACGCCCATCATCCCACCGAGATCCGCGCCACCGTATCCGCCGCCAAAAAGCTGGGGCACGAGCGGGTGTGGGCGGTATTCCAGCCCTTCACCTTCTCCCGCACGGCACAGCATCTGGAGGAATTCGCCGCCGTGCTCAGCGAAGCCGACGTCGCCGTCGTGTGCGACATCATGGGCTCGCGGGAGCAAAACACCTACGGCGTGTCCTCCAGGCAGATCACCGATCGCATTCCGAACGGGGTGTATCAGCCCACCTTCGAGGACGTGACCCGCTACGTGGTCGACAACGTCCGCCCCGGCGATCTGGTGCTGACGATGGGCGGCGGCGATATTTACAAATGCGCCCGGATGATCGCCCGCCGGCTGGACGAAACCACCGGCTGAAAAAGTTTTTTGAAAATTTTTGTTGCATTTTTGAAAACGATATGGTATAGTACTTTGTGCGATATCATTTGGTTTCCCTGAAAGAGGTGACAAACATGAAGGAGAACATCCATCCCAAGTACCAGAAAACGACCATCACCTGCGCTTGCGGTGAAGTGATCGAGACTTCTTCCACCAAAGAGAACATCCGTGTGGAAATTTGTTCCAAATGCCACCCGTTCTTTACCGGCAAACAGAAACTGGTGGATACCGGCGGTCGCGTGGATCGTTTCAAGAAGCGTTTCGGCATGGCCGACGAGAAATAAGCACGCTTTTTGCAAGGGCGACGCATTGGCGTTGCCCTTTTTTCTTTTCGAGAAAGGAGGCGTCCCGTGGAATCCTACCGTACCGTGCGGCGGCAAGCCGCCGATGAATTTGTCGAGCGCCGCTCCCGGTTTATCGGCGCCGTCTGCCCGGTAACGACCGAGCAGGACGCCGTGGCGTTCATCAACGAGAAAAAGAAGATCCATTGGGACGCCGCCCACAACGTCTACGCCTATATCCTGCGGGACGGGCAGATCCGGCGGTATTCCGACGACGGCGAACCGCAGGGCACCGCCGGCATTCCGGTGCTGGACGTGCTGCAAAAGGCGGGACTGACCGACTGCGCGGTGGTGGTGACCCGCTATTTCGGCGGGGTACTGCTGGGTGCCGGCGGTCTGGTGCGGGCTTACGCCCACGCGGCGGGGCTGGCCGTTCGCGCCGGCGAGCCGGTGGAAATGCGCCCCTGCACCGTGGCGGCGATCACCGCCGACTACCCCCGCTACGGGATGCTGGAGCGGCTGATCCCGGCGGCGGGCGGGGTGATCGAGGACACCGCTTTCGCCGCCGAGGTAACGGTGCGCTTTCACATCGAGGACGACCGGCTGGACGTCCTGCAAAAGCAGTTGACCGAGCAATCGGCCGGGCGGCTGACGGTAACCAAGCTGGATCACACCTTCGCTCCCTTCGCGGTGGAGGCGTAGCAAAGCGAACGTTTCGCAGGACCGGTGGTAAACTACGGGCGGGAAGACGATTCCCGCCCGTTTTTTTGCAAAGACCGGCGACCGTTCGCCGCCGCGAAAAAAACTTTTGCGCTTTTTTCAAAACCGCAAGGATATTTCGCGATTTTCGTCGTATATATAGGTAGTATTCAAAAAAAGGGGTGGGTATATGCTGGTTCGGGAACAGTTGGAACAGCGGGAAGAGCAGTGGCTGTCGCCCTTGGCCGCCCGTTCGGCGAAATCGCTCGGGCGGTTGCGGGAGGACGTTCCCTGCCGTTACCGCACCGCCTTTCAGCGGGATCGCGACCGGGTGATCCATTGCAAATCCTTTCGCCGTCTCAAGCACAAGACCCAGGTCTTCCTCTCCCCCGAGGGCGACCATTACCGCACCCGGCTGACCCATACCCTGGAGGTGGCGCAGATTGCCCGCACCATCGCCCGGGCGCTGGCTCTCAACGAGGATCTGACCGAGGCGATCGCCCTGGCGCACGATCTGGGGCACACCCCCTTCGGCCACGCCGGCGAGCGCACGCTCGACCAGATGATGCCGGGCGGATTTCGCCATTACGAGCAAAGCCTGCGCACCGTCGACCGGCTGGAAAACGACGGCCGGGGACTCAATCTGACCCACGAGGTACGGGACGGCGTTCTCAAACACACCCGCGGCGACTGGCCCGATACGCTGGAGGGCTGCGTGGTGCGGGTGTCCGACCGGGTGGCCTATTCCAACCACGACGTCGACGACGCCATCCGCGCCGGGGTGTTGACCGAAAGCGACATTCCCGCTGATATCCGCCGGGTGTTGGGCGACCGGCGCACCACGAGGATCGATACCATCGTCACCTCCATCGTGGAAAACAGCACCGACGAGATCCGCATGGCGGACGACGTGGGCGAGGCGTTCGAGGCGCTGCATGAATTCTTGTTTGAGGCGCTCTACCACAACCCCGTCGCCAAAAGCGAGGAAAGCAAGGTGACCGGTCTGCTGGGGCGGATGTTCGAGCATTTCGTCGCTCATCCCGACCAGATCCCGGAGGAATTCGCCGTTATCCGGGACGAGGAGGGCGCTGAACGCGCCGCGTGCGATTACATCGCCGGGATGACCGATAACTACGCGCTGGAGATCTATCACAACCTGTTCATCCCCCGCGGATGGACGGTCAAGAGCATTTGACGCGCGACGCGGGAAAGGAAGTGAAACCGCATGCGATTTCCCGACAATTTTATAGAAGAACTGTCCGCCCGCAGCGATATCGAGGCGGTGATCTCCCCTTACGTGCGGCTGCGCCGCCGGGGACGCACGCTGGTGGGACTGTGTCCCTTCCACGGGGAAAAAACGCCGTCGTTCACCGTTTATCCCGAGAACAACTCCTTTTACTGCTTCGGCTGCGGCGCCGGCGGCAGCGTGTTCACCTTTGTGCAGAAGATCGAAAATCTCGACTTCACCGACGCGGTCAAGCTGCTGGCCCAGCGTGCCGGGATGCGGCTGCCCGATATCGAGGAGGACGACGCGTCGGCCAGACTGCGCACCCGGGTGCTGGAAGCCAACCGGGAAGCGGCGCGGCTCTACCACGCCGCCCTGTACGCCCCCGAGGGGAAGATCGCGCTGGACTATTACCATTCCCGGGGGTACACCGATCGCACCATCAAGCATTTCGGTCTGGGCTGGGCGCCTGAGGGGTTTCATTTTCTGATCGACAATCTGCGCCAAAAGGGCTTCCGGGACGAGGAGCTGCAGGCGGCCTTTCTGGCCAAGCGCAGCCAGCGCAACGGCCGGCTGTTTGACATCTTCCGGGGACGGGTGATGATCCCCATCATCGACGTGCGGGGCAACGTGATCGCCTTCGGCGGCCGGGTGCTGGACGATTCCAAGCCCAAATATCTCAACAGCTCCGACACCCCGGTCTTCAAAAAAACCACCCAGCTGTTCGCTTTGAATTTCGCCAAGGCGACCAAGGAGCGGCGGCTGATCCTCTGCGAGGGATACATGGACGTCATCGCCATGCACCAGGCCGGATTCACGAACGCCGTGGCGGCGCTGGGCACCGCCCTGACGGCGGAAAACGCCCGGCTGATCGCCCGGTACGCCGACGAGGTGATCCTGATCTTCGACGCCGACGCCGCCGGACAAAAGGCGACCCAGCGTTCCATCGGGATCCTGCGCCAGACCGGCATCGACATCCGGGTGGTCACCATCCCCGACGGAAAGGACCCCGACGAGTTCATCCGCCGCAACGGCGCCGAGCGGTTCAAGCTGCTGCTCGAGCGGTCGGCCAACGACGTGGAATACCGGCTGATGAAGCTGGGGCAGGCATATCCCCTGACCACCGAAAACGGCCGGGTGGGGTATCTGCGGGCGGCGGCGCAGCTGCTGGCCGAGCTGGACAGCCCGGTGGAGCGGGACGTTTACGCCGGCAAGCTGGCGCAGGAAATGTCGGTGGACAAGCAGTCTTTGCTGGGGCAGATCCGCTACTACGCCGAAAAGCGCCGCCAAAAAAAGGAAAGCCCGCTGGTGGAGCTGGTCCGGCAGGACGGCTCGACCGCCAAAAAAGCCAACCCCGAGGCCGAACGGTATCCCCGGGCGGCACGGGCGGAAGAGGTACTGCTGGGGCTGCTGATGATCAACCCCGATTACATCCGGTCCATCGCCGACGGGTTGAAGCCGGACGATTTCGTGACCCCCTTCAACCGGGCGCTGTACGAGCAGTTGACCGGACGCGCCCTGCGGGGTGAAGCGATCGATCCCGCCCTGCTGGCCGCCGACCAGACGCCCGACGGCGCCGCTTACATCACCCGGATGACCATCCGGGCGCGGGACCACGCCAATTCTCCCGAGGAGGCCGCCCGGATGGCGCAGGTGATCCGGCAGGAACGCCGGCTCGTCGCCGCCCAAAACCCGTCCGAGCTGTCGCCCGAGGATATGCAAAAACTGCTGGAACAACTCAAAGACCAAAAATCATAACAAAGAAAGGTCAGGTCGTGTATATGAGCAAGAAGGAAGTCAAAGCCAAAAAGCCCGTTGAAAAGGAAGCGGTCGAGCCGGTCCCGGCACAGGAGTCGCCCGCCGCCGTCTGCGAGGAAGAGCCGGTCGCGGACGCTCTGGCGGAGGAAATGGCCGCCGACGCGGCGGCACAAGCCGCCGCGCGGGAACAGTCCGCCGAAAAGGCGCCCCGGGGAAAGAAGCTGCAGATCGGCGATCTGATGGAGGTCGGCAAGGCCAAGGGCCGGCTGACCACTCAGGAGATCATGGACGTGCTCGACGAGCTGGATTTTGACGTGGATCAGATCGACAAGCTTTACGAAATGCTGGAAAACCAGAACATCGAGATCGTTGACGATTTCACCGACACCTCGCTCAACGATCTGTTCGTGCTGGAAAACGCCGATCCCGACGGGACGCCCGCCGACGGCGACGCCGAAAGCATCGTCATTGACGACCCGGTCAAGGTCTATCTCAAGGAGATCGGCCGGGTGCCGCTGCTGTCCACCGAGGAGGAGATTGAGCTGGCCATGCGGATCATGGACGGCGACGCCGCCGCCAAGCAGCGGCTCAGCGAGGCCAATCTGCGGCTGGTGGTCAGCATCGCCAAGCGGTACGTCGGCCGGGGAATGCAGTTCCTCGATCTGATCCAGGAGGGCAATCTCGGCCTGATCAAGGCGGTGGAAAAATTCGATTACACCAAGGGCTTCAAATTTTCCACCTACGCCACCTGGTGGATCCGCCAGGCCATCACCCGCGCCATCGCCGACCAGGCCCGCACCATCCGCATCCCGGTGCATATGGTCGAAACCATCAACAAGGTCAAAAAGGTCAGCAGTCAGCTGCTCCACCGCAACGGCCACGAGCCGACCGCCGAGGAGATCGCGCAGGAGCTGGATATGCCGGTCGACAAGGTGCGGGAGATCATGCGGGTCGCGCAGGAGCCGGTCTCGCTGGAGACCCCCATCGGCGAGGAGGAGGACAGCCATCTGGGCGACTTCATCCCCGACGACGAAGCGCCCGCGCCGGCCGACGCCGCCTCCCATACCCTGCTCAAGGAGCAGTTGGGCGACGTGCTGTCCACCCTGACCGCCAGAGAGGAAAAGGTGCTGCGGCTGCGCTTCGGGCTGGAGGACGGCCGTCCCCGGACGCTGGAGGAAGTGGGCAAGGAATTCGACGTGACCCGTGAGCGGATCCGTCAGATCGAGGCCAAGGCGCTGCGCAAGCTGCGCCATCCCAGCCGCAGCAAAAAGCTCAAGGACTTTTTGGATTAAGAGGGCGTCCCTATGCATATCACATTGGAATCGGATTACGCCGTGCGTATCGTGGAACGGCTGGCGGCCGCCGACGGCCGCCGCGGCGCCGCGGCGCTGGCCGAGGAAGCCCGCGTACCGCCCCGGTTCGCGCTCAAGATCATGCGCAAGCTGACCGCAGCGGGCATCGTGACCTCCTTCAAGGGGGCGCACGGCGGCTATACCCTGGCCCGTCCGGCGGATCAGATCACCATGCGTCAGGTGATCGAGGCGATGGAAGGCCCCTACCGGCTCAGCCGCTGTCTGGAGGACGGGTACACCTGCAGCTGCGCGCCGGGGATCTGTTCCTTCCACGCGGTCTACGACCGGATCTCCCGTATGGTGGCCGACGAACTGGACAAGGTGCATTTTTAACAAAAACAGCCGCGCGCCAAAGCGCGCGGCTGCCGGATGAAAAGCGGAATCAGCGTCTTTCGCGGTAGTGCCGGGGACTGACGCCGCAGGCCTTGCGAAAGACCCGGTTGAAGGTGGTCTGGCTTTCAAAGCCGCATTCGTACATAATATCGGTCACCGGCTTGTCGGTGGAATCCAGCAGATCCTGCGCGGCGCTGATCCGCACCCGGTTGAGATGCTCGTTGAAGCTCATATGCAGCCGTTCGGAGAACAGCCGGGACAGCTGGTATTTGCTCACGCCCAATCCCGTCGCCGTTTCCTCCAGCGACAGGGGCTGGCGGTAATGCTCCACCAGATACCGGCTCACCCGGTAGGCGAGATCCTCGTAATCGGCGGTGTCGTGAGGCCGGGTCTGCAGATCCTTCCACAAAAGCGCCAGCATCAGCTGCGCCCACGCCCGGCAGACCGGCCAGTTGTATTTGCCGCTGTGCCGCTGGGCGATCAGCTGCCGCATTCCCCGTTCGATCTCGGGCGGCACCAACGCCGCCGGCAGGATCGGCCGGTTCGGCCGCACCCGGGTCAGCTCGTCGGCGTACTCGCCGATCAGCGCGGTCTGGATCCCCAGCACCAAAATCTCGTTGGGCGCGGCGTCGGCCTCGGCCGGCGGCCGGTCGTAACGGTGCAGACAATGGGGAAAGATCACCGCCAGCTCGCCGTCCCGCAGGATATGCTCGCTGCCGTCGATGGTCACCGTGATGCCGCCCTTGACGGCGTATACGAACTCGGCCACCGCGTGCAGATGCAGCGGATATTCCAGATGGTCGCAGGAAAAGCCGAACATCTTGTCGCTTCGGATCTCGTACAGCGGGATCACGACGTCATCCCCTTTGTTTGAAATACAAAACGATTATAAAAGATTTTTCCGGTTCTGTCAATCGACAAACCGGTCAGGAGGTTCGTATGGAATACCTATCCATCATCCTGTCGGCGCTGGCGCTGGCGATCGGCGCCGTGACGCTGTGGCGGGTGATCGCCCTTTCCCACCGGCAAAACGACGACGAGGCGCTGCGCCGGCTGCAGGACAGCTTCGCCGAGCAGCAGCGTCTGTCCCGGCAGGAGCAAAACGAGGCTCTGCAAAGCTCGATGAAGACGCTGGGCGATTTGCTGAATCAGTCGGTCACCGGTATGTCCACCCAGCTGGAGACCCGTTTCAAAACCTTTGAAACCACCAACGAACAGAAAATGGACGCCGTGCGCAACACCGTGGCGCAGCGGCTGCAATATATGCAGGAGGACAACAACAAGCAGCTGGAGACCATCCGCCAGACGGTGGACGAAAAGCTGCAAAAAACGCTGGAGGACAAGATGACCCAGTCCTTCCAGCTGGTCAACGAACGGCTGGAGCAGGTCTACAAGGGACTGGGCGAAATGCAGTCGCTGGCCGTCGGCGTGGGCGATCTGAAAAAAGTGCTCTCCAACGTCAAGACCCGCGGCATTCTGGGCGAGATCCAGCTGGGCGCCATTTTGGAGGAGATCCTCGCGCCCGAGCAGTACGAAAGCAACGTCGCCACCGTGCCGGGCAGCAAAAACGTGGTGGAGTTCGCCGTCAAGCTGCCGGGTGACGACGGCGCGCCGGTATGGCTGCCCATCGACTCAAAATTCCCCGGCGACGCCTACGCCGATCTGCAAAACGCCTACGAATCCGGCTCGGCCGAGGCGGTGCAGGCCGCCTTCAACGTGCTGGCGACCCGCATCAAGCTGTTCGCCAAGGACATCCGCGACAAGTACATCGAACCGCCCCATACCACCGACTTCGGCATCATGTTTCTCCCCTTCGAAGGGTTGTACGCCGAGGTGGTCAACCGGGGACTGGTGGAGGTGCTGCAGCGGGATTACAAGGTCAACATCGCCGGTCCCAGCACCATGGCGGCGCTGCTCAACAGTCTGCAGATGGGCTTTCGCACCGTCGCCATCCAAAAACGCAGCAGCGAGGTGTGGGCGATCCTCGGCGCCGTCAAGACGGAGTTCGACAAGTTCGGCGACATTCTGGTCTCCACCCAGAAGCGCCTGAACCAGGCCAACGAGGATCTGGACAAGCTGGTCGGCACCCGCACCCGCATGATCCAGCGCCGGCTGCGCGAGGTGGAAAAGCTGGACGAGCCGACCGCCGCCCAATTGTTGGAAACAGCGGACAACGCTGAGGAATAAACGCAAAGGAGACGCCTGTATGAAACCCATCACCTGGTACGCCACCACCCAAGACCGTTACTGGCAAAAACGCCCCTACGCTCCCGCCAAAGGCCAAGCGGGATCGTCCATCACCGCCGACGGGTCTGCCGATCAGACCATCGCCGGATTTGGCGGCTGCTTCAACGAACTGGGCGGCATCGCGCTGGAAAAACTGTCTGACGCCGACCGCGACGCGGTGCTGGATCTGCTCTTTAATCCCGCCGGCGACGGCTTGCGGCTGAATTTCAACCGGATGGCCATCGGCGCCAGCGATTACGGCGCGCGCTGGTACAGCTACAACGAAACCCCCGGCGACTTTGCGATGGAGCATTTTTCCATCGACGAGGACCGTCCGCATATGCTCCCTTACATCAAAGCGGCCTACGCCCGCGGCGGCGATATGAAGCTGTTCGGCTCGCCCTGGAGTCCGCCCACCTGGATGAAATTCCCGCCGGTGTACAACTTCGGCCGGCTGATCTGGACGCCGGAAAACCTGAACGCCTACGCCCTGTATTTTGCCAAATACGTCCAGGCGTACGCCGCCGAGGGGATCCATATCGACCAGATCCACATCCAGAACGAGCCCTTCTCCGACCACAAATTCCCCTCTTGCCTGTGGAGCGGCGAGCAGTTCCGGGAATTTATCGCCGATTATATCGGCCCGCTGTTTGAGAAAATGGGGCTGGATACCGCCATTTTCCTCGGCACCCTTAACGCCGACGAAAAAACCTACAACGACTACGCCAACCGCATCTTCCACGACCCCAAGGCCACCCGCTACTGCCGGGGCGTCAGCTACCAGTGGAACGGCAAATACTGCCTGCCCCAAACCCACGAGAGTTTTCCCGACAAGATGCTGATCCAGTCGGAAAACGAGTGCGGCAACGGGCAAAACGACTGGGGCTACGCCACCTACATCTACGGGCTGTTCCGCCATTACCTGACCAACGGCGTGTCGGCCTACGTCTACTGGAACATGATCCTCGAGCAGGGCGGGATGAGCAGTTGGGGCTGGCATCAGAATTCGATGGTGGTGGTCGACGGCGACAAGTACGTTCTGACCCCCGAATTTTACGTGATGAAGCATTTTTCCCGCTACATTCAGCGGAGCGCGGTACGGCTGCGGCTGCAGGGGCATTGGACCGGCACCTCGGTGGCGTTTCGCAACCCCGACGGGACGGCGGTTCTGGTCACCTACAACCCCTTCCCCGAGGAGCAGACCGTCGACTTCACCCTCGACGGGGAAACCTATACGTTTGAACTGGCTCCCGGTTCCATCAACACGATGGTGCTGGGTGAATAAAAGGAGGAAACAATCATGGCATACGACGCAAGAGGCGACCGCTACCAGAACATGGTCTACAACCGGGTGGGCAAAAGCGGCTTGAAGCTGCCCGCCATTTCCCTGGGGCTGTGGCAAAATTTTGGCAGCGTCAACGTGTTTGACAACTGCCGCCAGATTTTGCTGCGGGCGTTCGATTTGGGGGTGACCCATTTCGACATGGCCAACAACTACGGCCCGGTGGGCGGATCGGCCGAAGAAACCTTCGGCAAGGTGCTCAAAAACGATCTGAAACCCTACCGGGACGAAATCATCCTGTCCACCAAAGCCGGCTACGATATGTGGTCGGGACCGTACGGCTCTTGGGGCAGCCGCAAGCACCTGCTGGCGTCGCTGGATCAGTCCCTCAAGCGGATCGGGGTCGATTACGTCGACATTTTCTACTCCCACCGTTTTGATCCCGAAACCCCGCTGGAGGAAACCATGGGCGCGCTGGCCACGGCGGTACAGCAGGGCAAGGCGCTGTACGTCGGCATTTCCAATTATCAGCCCGAGCAAACCCGTCAGGCGGTCGAGATCCTCAAGAGCATGGGGGTGCGGTGCCTGATCCACCAGCCCTGCTACAACATGATGGATCGCTGGATCGAATACGGCTTGCAGGACGTGCTGGACGAGTACGGCATGGGCTCCATCGCCTTTTCGCCGCTGGCGCAGGGACGGCTGACCGACAAGTATCTGAACGGCGTTCCCGCCGGTTCCCGCGCCACCCGCGATCACGGCTTGCGCAACACCATCGACGAGAGCCAACTGGCGATGATCCGCCGGCTCAACGATATCGCCGCCTCCCGCGGACAGACGATGGCACAAATGGCGCTGGCGTGGGTGCTGCGGGGCGGTCGGGTCACGTCGGCGCTGATCGGCGCATCCAGCGTCGGACAGCTGGAAAGCAATCTCGGCGCGCTGCAAAATTTGGAATTTACCCCCGAGGAGCTGGTCGCCATCGACGAGGCCATGAAACGATAATCAACAGACGAAAACGGCGCTCTCACCATGGCGGTGAGAGCGCCGTTTTTTTGGAGTTTTATTTCTTTTTACGGCTGATGACCACGATCACCACCGCGACGGCGACCACCGCGACAGAACCGATCAGGATCCAAAGCCAGCTGTTCGACCCGGCGTCGTCCGAAGCCGTCGCCGGCCGGGTCACCGTGACGATCTCGGTCTGCCCGGCGGCGTTGGTCACCACCGAGGTGATCACCTCCGGCTGTTTGGATCCGTTGGTGGTCTTCGGCTGGTCGTTGTTGGCGGTGCCGAACTGCCCCGTCACCCCGGTGACGGCGCCGCTGACCACCGCCCCGCCGGTGGTGGCGCTGGGCTGGGTCCGCTTATCCTGTGCCGAAAGAGCGCCCACCTTGGCGGTGCCGGTAAAGGTGGCCGGCTTCAACTGCTCCTCCATCTGGGCGTTGACCATGGTGATCAGCTTGGCGTTGACGGCAATCGCCGCACCCTCCGCCACATCCTTGTTCACGGCGAAGATCAGCGTCGCCCACGTGCCGTTGGCGGTCATACTGCCCGACTCCGCCTGCGTCGGCGCCGCGTCGTTGTACATACTCATCACGTTCAGCGTACCAGGCGTCGGCTCGTGAAAGGTGAACCAGGTGAATTGGCTTTCGATGGGTTCTCCCATCTGCACGTCCACCAGCTTCATCTGCGCGGTATCGTAGCTGACGGCGAATTGCAGCGCCGCCCAACCGGTGTTGTGCTGCAGGTCGATGGTAGCGGCGAATTGTTCGCCTGCCTGGATCGTCTGGGGCATCAGCACCCGGATCTCGGTTTGTTCGTCAGCGGCGGCGCCCAGCGGCAAAAAGGCCGTCAGCACCAACAAAACGGCGGCCAGCGCCGCCCAGCGGATCAGTTTTAACATGGTGATCTCTCCCGTTTTTTGATGGTATCAGTATACCACTGTTTGTCCCGTTCGTCAACGGAAAATGAACCGGCGGCAATGGGATGGAATGCCCCTCCCCTACAGCGCCGCCACAAGTTTGTGCAACCTTTGGCGGGCGGATGATATCCGCCCCTACGGTACCCCGCCGATTCGCACAAACTGTCGGCGGGCAAAACTTGGCTCCCTCTGACGGGTAGCGTTTGTGAGCGCCGCCGGGGGCGGAAGCAGCGAACAAAAAGCTGGCGCCGCGGTCGGCAATCGGTGAGCGCGATAGCGCCACACCGGAGCCGGGCACCGCAAGTGGGCCTGAGCTGTCGAGCGAAGCGAGACTGAGGGAGAGATAACGAGATTAGCGGCACACCCCTCTCTCCCTCCGTCTTGCCTCACGCAAAGCGTTCGGCAATCCAGCCCCCTTTAGGCAAGGAGGCCTTGCGCGTGCCGCTTCCGGTTTGTGCGGGCACAAAAAACAACGGGGAAGCGGATGCTTCCCCGTTGCGCCTTACTTAGAATCGCTTAACGCGATGATCGGTAAGATCTTATTTGCTCAGAGCTTTCTTCTTCAGACCGAACAGAGCAACCGCACTGCCAGCCATCAGAACCAGAGCCAGAACGTACAGGCTAACGTCGCCGGTAGCAACGCCCTTACCATCGTCCTTGCCATCGACAGGAGCATCGGTAGCGGCGGGCTCTTCGGTAACAGCGGGCTCCTCGCCAGCGACCTCGGTCAGGCCGGCGATAGCCGCGTTCAGAGCATCCAGAGCAGCGGCTTTCTCTTCGTCAGTCGCATCCTCGCCCAGAGCCTCGGCAGCGGCCAGAGCCTCGTCCAGAGCCTTCAGGCTCTCTTCGGTGTACTCTTTGCCATCTTCCTTAGCAGCCTTGGCCTGCTCGATAGCGGTCTCCAGATCGGTGGCCGGCTCGACAGAAGGCTCGGTGGAGGGCTCGGTGCTGGGCTCGGTAGAGGGCTCAGTGCTGGGCTCGGTGCTGGGCTCGGTAGAGGGCTCAGTGCTGGGCTCGGTAGAGGGCTCAGTGCTGGGCTCGGTGCCGCCGGCAACCTTCACGGTCACCGGATACTCGCCGGCAGCCTGCAGATTGATGGTCTCAACAACCTGCTTGCTCTCGATAACCGAGTGGGTGAAGCCCTTCAGGGTGACAGTCAGGGTGATTTCGGTGCCGGGCTCGACGTCCTCGGCGACCTTGAACGCAACATTCAGGATCTCGCCGTTGTCGATCTGACCTTCATCATCGATGAAAGCGAACAGAGCCGGGTTGGGATCGAGGTTGGTGGAGATTTTCGCAGTGTCGGTAAACAGAGCAGGACCGGCCGCGTAATCCTTAGCGTAACGGCCTTCACCCTGCTTTTGAGGAGTGACCTGGGCAGCATCATAACCAATAGAGAACTCCAACAGGTTCCAGGCATTGTCTTCAGTAATGCCCGCAGCGGTGAAGGAGACCTTGACCAGATCGCCAGGGTTCACTTCGGTCTTGTCAGCAGCGATGGTCAAAGAAGTCTCCTCCGCGAAGGAAACAACCGGCAGCACCGCTGCGATCGCCAGGACACAAATCACGGCGATCAGTTTGCGCAAACTTTTCATGTTTGACACTTCCTTTTCTGAAATTTCAGATTTTTATATACTCCCTCGCGGGAACATATACAGGTGCGAACAGGGCATACCTGCCCCTTGTCGACATTATACATCGACCCGCGGGCAATGTCAAGAACCAAAAGGAAAATTGGTGATAAAGCACAACATACGGGCGGCATTTTGGGCAATCTGTGAGAAGATCTCCCCTGTGACGGCAGCCCGGCGTTCCTTTTGCCTTTCCGTCCTGTCAAGTGGCATTATAGCAGGTTTCAGGCGGTTTGTCTATAGTAAATTTTAGGAATTCGTGTCTATTCGGTTATGTGACCGCAAGATATAGTATGCGATGTGTATAATAATGCAGTACAAGCGCCGTCCCGGACGGCGCCGGCAGACAAAAGCTGTCAAACACGGCCGATCCGCGGAAAGTTTTTCTTGACAAGCCGCTTATCGTGTGATAAAATGCATCTTGCGTTTGAAAAATACGCGGCTTTAGCTCATCTGGTAGAGCGCCACCTTGCCAAGGTGGAGGTAGCGAGTTCGAGCCTCGTAAGCCGCTCCACAAAAAGGCCACCGCCATTTGGCGGTGGTTTTTTTGCGGTTAGCGGGTCAGGCTCGAACAGGGCACGAGCGAAGCGAGACAAACAGTCCGGGGGACTGTTTGGGTGCCCGCGTGTGTGCCGGCGTGCGAAGCCGCC
>JBMNVL010000004.1:0-36713 GCA_050946775.1 Acutalibacteraceae bacterium | reverse complement strand
CAAGAGCGTTATACGGACTGCTCTCACTGGCGGCAATCTTCGGGCTACTCTATGAATTATGGAACGGATTTGCACCGCTTGGATACGGTTTTCTGTTCTACCTGCTGCTATGCTATCCGATTGTTTTGGTCGGAATCCTGTTTTATGAAAAGAACAGTGAAAGCGAGACAAAAATCATACATTACTGGCTATATGCTATTTTTCCGCTGACTTTAGCGTTAATAAATCAAGCGTTTCCAGTTTTTGTGTTGCTGTTGGCTTGCGAGCTATTCATCTTTTGCTGCGGGTTAAAATTAAAATGGCTGAAATGGAATCGTGTTAATATCTTCGGTGTGGCTTGTATGCTGATTTTTCTTATTATCGGAGTGTACCTGTTAAGCCGCTTTTATCATCTTTTTCGCTTGCAGGAAAATACAGGATATTTACAACAGCTCGATTTCTTTTCGGTGTTTCGTGAAGCGGAGTTAATTGGAAAAAGCGGAATGCCTGTTGATGTGAAGGTAATGAGCTACTTCTATGACCACCCAATCACCCTGCTCCTGTACGAATACGGAAAATTTTCACTTGTATTTTTGCTGTTTGTATTCGGGATATTGTTTGCTATCCTTTACAGGACTTCAAAAAAGCAGGATACAGAGGTTGGCAAACTTCTAACCAATACCGTGCTGTTGATTTATATTTTACGAATTGTTTTCACTGCCTTATCCGACATTGGGGTTCTTCCGAACTTCTTTATGTGCGTCCCCTTCGTTGTAACAGGAGGAATGTTCATTATTTACGATATGGCACTTGTTGGAATTATCCTATCAGTAAACCGCAATGAGAGCATTGCAAAGGATTGGATTAAATTAAAAAGCAAGCGTAACGCTGCTAAAAACGGAGGTCAACTATGAAAAAATTCTTATGTGCTATTCTATTCTTGACGATGGTAATCAGTCTCTCCGCCTGCGGCGGTAAAGGCGTTTCGACACTTGTGAAGCATTATGGTCAGGAAAAGGTCGATGAAATGGAAATCGAGTGTACCGATGAAACACAGCTAAAGGTCGCAAATGACCTCATAGCAGAAGCAAAGGATATTATGTCTTACTGCGGGTCAGGAGACGGTACGAATAAAGAGGACTGCGGTGCGTTAGAAAGATACTATTTCTTTGATGATAAGGCGGTTCGGGCAGATGTTTCGATAGAACTTGTAACCACCAAACAGGAAAATGGGAAGGGATATATCTGGGTGAAATATTCAGCCGATTATTACGATAAGGATGATACTCTCATTTCTGGTAACGGAGAAGCATATTCACGTTGGGATATTGAACAGTTAGATGGAAAATGGACGGTAACGTTAATTGACGAAATACCGTAAGGATTGGTGAGTGTATGCAGAAACAAGCCGAATGGATATTATGTCCTGTTTGTGGCAACAAAACCCGTGACAGAACAAGATATGATACGGTCTTGAAAAACTATCCTCTCTACTGCCCGAAGTGCAAGCAGGAAACGCTGATAGAAGCAGAGAACTTGAAAGTAACCGTTATAAAGAAACAGGAAAACTAATCTCTATATGTATGCCGCCGTGTATGGGTAAAACCATAGCGGCGGTTTTTCTTCGCCTATCGGCTGCCTCTGTCAAAGGATTTCTTTCGTGGCTTTTGCTGTCTGCCCTGCTCCTGCAACTGTCTGAGCCTGTTTCGGACGCTCTCCTTTTCGGGCGGTCTTGGCGGTCTGCTCTTTTGTTTCACCTGACGCTCCCATTCGGCAAGGTCACGGTTGTATTGTTCCACAACGGCTTCCGCCTCCCGATAGGTCGCCATGAATGCCTGCACATCGGGATAACCGTCCTCCCTGAGAATATCGGGGAGCTTATCCAGCCTGCGGTCAATTTCTTGCTTCGTCTGCTGTATCTGCTCGGTAAGGGCTTTGCGCTCCTTGCCCTTGAAAATCCCTGTTGTTTCTGCAAGCTGTGTTTTCAGCTTGGGCAGAATGTTGTCCTGCAAATTCCTAATCCCTCTTGCCTCATCCTGCACCCGTATCATTAGATTCCGCATGGTGCAGAACTCTGTCATATCAATATCCAGCGTGGGCTTCGGCGGTATCCCGTATTCACGGATAAGGTTTTGTAAAATGTCCTTCGCCTTGTTCACGATACGGCGGAACAGATTCGGCAGCCAGCCCTCGCTTTTAATGGATTGGCTAACCTTGTCGTGTATCTCGGTTTGTTTGATTTCCAGTATTTTAGCCTCCTCAATCCCCGATACAAGTGCCATGTCCGCTGTCCTGTTCCATTCCTGCCTTGTAGCGTTGTCGGCTGCAATCTCTTCGGCTTTGGGATTGTTCTTGCCTATTTTCTTTGTCGGCAGGTACACGCTGTTTTTGTCAAATACCTTCAGGTGCTGTTCAGGGTTTTCAATATGGAGATTGATAAGGTTTGTATAATCCTCTTTTACCTCCCGAAGAAAAGGCTCTCTCTTGAAGCGGTCATCCTTTACGGTGAACAGATGGCTTTCGTAAACCTCTCCCTTTTTGATAATGGTACAGCCTTTTCTTATCTGCCCGTCCTCACCTGTGATTTCCTTCTTGGTGCGTACCCGCTTGCCTGTTTCGTCAAAGAATACGCTTCTTGTGGCAATCTTCACATCAGGCTCAGGAAGCAGCTTCCTTTCGCTGAAAATCAGATGAATGTGGTAATTGGTCTTGCGCTTATTGTGGTGCAATGCCGACACACATTCCACGCCGTACCGCCTGCGGAACTCATCTGTAAAATCCTCAAGCACCTGCTGCGGCTCGTACTGCGTGTAAACTTCGGGCAGGGCGATAATCAGCTCCCTTGCCTCAATACATTTCCCCTCTGCGCCGCTGCGCTGGAACTCCTGCCGGCTCTCCCTTGCGAGATTATTCCAAAAGGCATTGTCGGCGGTGCGGTAAGTGGCGTACAGATTTTCCTGTCTTGCGTGGCTGGTGATATACGATATTCGTCCTTTGACATTAGGCAGCTTCGACATCTGTATGAAGCTGTGTCTTGCCATAATCCAACCTTTCTTTAAAATATACCGTTCTCATTTTGCAACCGTCTTGACGGTTGCTGCTGTTTCGGCGGCTTTGCTGACGGAACAGCGCCGTATCAAAAGCGGCAGGGATTTCCTGCAAGCGTTGATACGGTAGCTCCCCGCAGGGGCGAAATACCCTGAGTACAAATCGACAGATTTGTGCGAGGGGTGTATTTCGCTCTCAAACGCCGAGGGCTTTAAGAACGGTCAATCTACTCGGCGGACATCATTCTGATTGAGAAGATTTCTGCCTTGATTGACCGTCATAAAACGCTCCAGCGTGTCCCTTCGGATAATGGTCTTGCGCCCTACCTTTAAGACAGGCAGCTTGCCCCAGTCCACCAATTTCCGCATGGTGTTCCTGCCGATACCCGTACATTCGGCGGCTTCCTCGATGGTCATACCTATTTTAACTGCGTTCATTATCTCATCCTCCTTTTGAAATACTTGTTTTGCAACTGTACAATCCTAATTATACTTATTTTGCAATCTCGTGTCAACCTGTTTTGCAACTGTTTAGGAATTTTTTTTAATATTTATCCCGTTTCAGGGTTGCAATCTGCATTTTGATGTGCTATAATGATACTCGTCAGGAGGTGGAAACCTTGAAAAAAGAAATTGAATTCACCGCAAAACAAGTCGGTGAACGGGTAAAAGAGCGCCGAACAGAACTAAACCTTACCATGCCTGAGCTTGGAAAGCGTATCGGCGTAAACAAATCCACCATTCAGCGGTATGAAGCAGACGGCGTTGACCCGAAGCGTACTATGATTATCAACGGTCTTGCCGATGCGCTGCTTACCACTCCCGAATGGCTGACAGGGCTTTCCGAGGAAAAGGAATATGATGCCCGCACGCTCTGCCAAAAGGACATTGAGGAGCATATCAAAAAGTACCTTGATACGGTTTCCTCCACGGTCAGCGGAGAGCCGCACCAGCAGCTTCTTACCACCTTCCTCGGCAAGATGATTGACCTGTACTCGGTGCTGTGCCACTACTTTGCCAACGCTATGGCGGAGGTTGACCGTGTGGCGGAGGACGAGGGCTTGAAGCAGTCGATTATGCGGTATGCGATTGAGGTGGGCGCAATCGAAGAACGGGTCTACCGCAAAGAAATGGAAATACCTATCGAAGATATGAAGCGTTTTTTAGACGGAATTTTACATATCTACGATGAGGGACGCACCAAAGTATCTATGGGCGACCTCTTCGGGATAGTGACGGAAGCCGAAAACAGGCTTGCCGAAAAAGAAAATTCCGTGGCACCTTGACAAAAAAATATGCCGATTGAAACCAACCGGCAAAAGTGACATTCTTTACTTTACGCACACCATATGTCACAGTCCCGATTGCCACGGATAGAAAGGAGTTTTTATCTATGGCAAAAGGTTCTGTAAGAAAGAAAGGCAAAAAGTGGTACTACCGCTTCTATATCGAAGATGAAAGCGGCAATCTGGTACAGCGTGAATTCGTGGGAACAGAAAGCAAATCCGAAACGGAAGCCCTGCTCCGCAAGGCGATGGAGGACTACGAGGAAAAGAAATTCGTTGCAAAGTCTGAAAACGCCACGGTGGGAATGCTGCTGGATATGTGGGTGGAGGAAGAACTAAAGCCCGGCAGTCTCAGCAACGGTACGGTAATGGCATATCAGGGTACGGTAAACCGTATCAAGCAGCACCCTATCGGCAGCCGAAAGCTGAAAACCGTCACCGCCGACCATTTGCAGGCGTATATGGATTTTCTCAGCTTCGGCGGGACAAATCCCGACGGTACAACGGCAAAGGCACTTAGCAAAGGGTATCTGCGTTTGTTCTCGGCAGTCCTGCAAGGAGCGTTCCACTTTGCGGTATTCCCCAAACGGCTGATTACCTTCAACCCGATGCAGTATGTGGTATGGCGGGGCAAAAAAGAGGACTATGACCTGTTTTCGGACGAGGACGGCAATACCGATTCCACACCCACGCTCAGCCATGAGCAATATCTGAAGCTGGAGGAATTTCTGAAAAAGAAAGATAACCCCGCTTTACTGCCCATTCAGATTGCCTACTACACGGGGCTTCGCATCGGCGAAGTCTGCGGCTTGACTTGGCAGGATGTCAACCTTGACAAGCAGTACCTTACGGTGCGCCGCAGTATGCGCTACAACGGGGCAAGGCATAAAACCGAGATAGGAGCGACCAAACGGAAGAAAGTCCGTACCGTGGACTTCTGCGACACGCTGGCGGCGATCCTCAAAGCGGCGAAAACCGAACAGCACAAAAACCGCCTCCAGTATGGCGGGCTTTACCACCTCAACTACTACACCGAGGTGAAGGAAAAAGACCGTACTTACTACGAGGTTTACAGCCTGCCGAGGACAGATGAAATCCCAGAGGGGTACAAGGAAATATCCTTTGTCTGCCTCAGACCTGACGGCGCATACGAATCACCGAGTACGGTAGGGATTATGTGCAGGACGGCAAGCAGAAAGGTCGAGGGCTTGGAGGGCTTTCATTTCCACCAACTTCGTCACACATTCACGAGCAATCTGCTCTCAAACGGGGCAGCGCCGAAGGATGTGCAGGAGCTTCTCGGACATGCCGATGTCAGTACCACAATGAATATTTACGCTCACGCTACAAGGGAAGCGAAGCGTACTTCCGCAAGACTGCTGGATAAGGTGGTCGGCGGAGAGTAAAAAACTTTCCCTTGTTTCGGCTCGTAAGGGCAAAAACAAGGGAAAATACATAAGGTTGGAACACAAGATAGGCGAAATGCCTTGAAAATACAGCGTTTTCAGAGGGTTTAACAGATAAATAAGAATTTGTCAGTCACTCTATGTTATTCAAGCCTTCATAGAGGTTGTTGAATGATTTGCCCTTACGACACCTACCATAGGAAAACTCTTTGTTTTCACCAAATTCATACAGGAAGCATTTTGCCAGTTCCTCCACTGTCTGCTCAAGAGCGGTGAAAAACTGTTGATAAGCAAAGTTACTAGCCGCAGTACCTTCTTCAAAGCAGTTCGTAATGAGCGATTCCGTGACCTGATCCAGCGGATACATTTTGATATGCATCAACTCGTGAATAATGACTTCCTCCATGTTTTCCTGCGTTGGGTTCACGACGTTCAGCATCAGGATCGCTTTTTTGTCGTCACAATCAATCTTGAAATCGCCAGTCTTTCGCCATGACGGATCTTCAACCAATTCTAACCGTACATCCCATGCCGGTGTGATTCGGAGCTTTTTGATGTATTTATCAAATAATGCAGTTATTTCCGCTCTTTCCATGCTTAGAAGTCTCCTTATCTTCGCAAATCCCGATTTGTTGAGTTCTTTTTACGGTTCATTATAACATAAAATGTGAAATTATCAAGTGATATTGCGCCTGCGGCGCAGTGATATTGTCCCTTCGGGACAGTTATATTTCTCGCTGACGCGAGAAGTTATATTATATTCGCCTCCAAACTGCGCGAAGCGCAATATCACTCGTCTGAAGGACGAATATAACTGCAACGCAATATAACTCGCCGCAGGCGAATATAACTGAAAGAACCCTGATTTGGTAGACAAATCAGGGTTCTTTCATGGCACCCCCGACCGGAATCGAACCGATAATTACCCCTTAGGAGGGGGTCGTTATATCCATTTAACTACGGGGGCAAGGCGCCCGTTCATCTTACAACACCGGCGGCGGTTTGTCAAGTCACCGGATCGGGCTTTTCCGCCTGCCGGCGGCGGCGCACCCGGTTGATGTGCCGCTCAAAATCGCCGGAATCGATCAGCGCGGCCAGCACGTACTGCTCCAGCGCGGGCACGGTGCAGGAATAAAACCCCACCGTTTTCTCAAAAGTCTCCACCAGCGGCAGGGGCAGCACCATATACCCCACCCGCACCGCCGGGGCGACGGTTTTGGAAAAGGTGTTGAGATAGATCACCCGCTCGCCGCCCGACAGGGCGTACAGGGTGTCCACCGGGCGGACGGTCGGGGAAAATTCCGACTCGAAATCGTCCTCGATCAGCCAGCGCTCGCCTTGCTCCGCCCAGCGCAGATACTCCCGCTTCTTGGCCGGCGTGGCGGTAACGCCGGTGGGAAAGCTGCGGTACGGCGTCACCTGCAGCACGTCGGCGTCGCATTCCGCCAGCGCCCGGCTGCGGATGCCGTGGACGCCCAGCGGCAGCCGCCGGGGCGCGATCCCGTTGGCGGCGTAGACCCGCTCGATCTTTTCGTAGGTGGGATCCTCGATGGCGTACCGGCGGCAGGGCCCCAGCATCTGCAAAATCAGCCCGTAGAGATATTCCGACCCCGAACCGATCACCACCTGCCCGGCGTCTACCGCCATTCCCCGGCTGCGGGACAGATACCGGGCGATCGCCCGGCGCAGCGCCTCGCATCCGACCGGCGGCGATTTGACCAGCACCTCCTGCGCCCGGTCGGTCAGCACCCGGCGCACCGTACGGGCATAGACCGAAAAGGGCAGATCCTCCGCCGCCTGCGGCCGGGGCGCCGCCGGCAAAGGCGCCGGCTCTCCCACCGAAAAATGATCGCCCTCCCGGTAGATGACGAAATACCCCCGCCGCTGCCGGGCCTCGACGTAGCCCTCGTCCTCCAGCACGGCGTAGGCGTGCTCCACCGTGATGACGCTGACCCGGTAGCGGTCGGCCGTCACCCGTTTGGAGGGCAGTTTGGCGCCGCAGGGATAATCCCCTTTTTCGATCTGACGGCGCAGCTGCTTGTAGATGGTCAGATAGGCCGGTTCGGCCTTGGATTGGCGTGCCATGATATACTCCTCATCTGGTCATATAAAAATGTTCGTTTTTGGATATTTTACTATATCACATTTCGCCGTATACTGTCAACAATCTTCCCGAAAAGGGGTCCTTGCAATGAACAAGCGATCGAAAACCTACCGCTCCACCCTGCGTCTGACGGTGACGGCGCTGTTTATGGCGCTCACCGTGATCGCGAGCATGAGCGTGTTCAGCATCCCGGTGCCCGGCGGGCATTTGTACGTCTGCGACGTGGTGATCGTCACCGCCGCCATTTTGCTGGATCCGCCGGCGGCGTTTTGCGTGGGCGGGATCGGGTCGTTTCTCGGGGATCTGCTGTTTTATCCGGCGCCGATGTTCGTTTCGCTGATCGCCCACGGTCTGCAGGCGGTGATCATTTCCCTGTTCACCCACTACGCCTTCATCCGGCTGGACGCCGACGCGGATTCGGTCAAGCGCACCCTTGCCGCCCGCCGGGAGCGGCAGGCGCTCTGGTCGGTGGTCGGGGTGGTGATCGGCGGGGTGATCATGGTGGCCGGCTATACGCTGGGCCGGGCGTTCATCTACGGTCCCGCCCTTTACGGCAACGCCGCGGTGAGTTATTCGATCACCAAGCTGCCCTACGAGCTCCTGCAGGCGGCCATCGGCGGGATCGCCGGGCCGCTGCTGTGCTGGAAGGCCGGGCTGGTCAAGCTGTTTCGCCGGCTGGATTTTTACACGGGGTAAACCACCGGCCTGCGCGAACGCGCAGGGGGCGTTATGGCTCCCTCGTCAGAGGGAGCCATGTTGCATACCGCCGGATTGATACGGCGGGCGGATGATATCCGCCCCTACGGCACACCTCTAATTTACAACAACCTCCTGTCCCGCACCGGCTTTTTGCACTGCCAGTATAAAAAAAGATGATCGCGATGCGATCATCTTTTTTACTTTGATTTCAGCGCCCGTTCGGCTTCCCGCTGCATATCCTTGCGGGCGGCGTCCTCCCGTTTGTCGTAGAGCTTTTTGCCCTTGCACAGCCCGATCTGCACCTTGACCCGGGAGCCCTTGAAATACAGCGACAAAGGAATCAGGGTGTAGCCCTGCTGCTTGATCAGTCCGTAGAGACGGCGCAGCTCCCGCTTGTGGAGCAGCAGCTTGCGCACCCGCATGGGATCGCGGTTGAACAGGTTGCCCTGCTCGTAAGGGCTGATGTGCATCCCCTTGATCCACATCTCCCCGTCGTCGATGCTGCACCAGGCGTCCTTGAGATTGGCGCCGTTTCGCCGCAGGGATTTGACCTCGGTGCCGGCCAGGGCGATGCCGGCCTCCATCGACTCCACCACGAAATAGTCGTGGAACGCCTTTTTGTTGCCGGCGATGGTTTTATTCTGTTGCGCCGCCATCGGCGTTCCCTCCCTGTCGAATACGGGCAAAAAGATCCTTCGTCGCGTTGCTCCTCAGGATGACCGCAGACAATACACGCGCATGCGTTTGTTGTCCGCCCGCTTTCATAGCGGTGTCATTCTGAGCGAAGCGAAGAATCTTTTCCTCCCTGTCGGATACGGGCAAAAAGATCCTTCGTCGCGTTGCTCCTCAGGATGACCGCAGACAATACGCGCGCATGCGTTTGTTGTCCGCCCGCATTCATAGCGGTGTCATTCTGAGCGAAGCGAAGAATCTTTTTCTCCCTGTCGGATACGGGCAAAAAGATCCTTCGTCGCGTTGCTCCTCAGGATGGCCGCAGACAATACGCGCGCATGCGTTTGTTGTCCGCCCGCATTCATAGCGGTGTCATTCTGAGCGAAGCGAAGAATCTTTTTCTCCCTGTCGGGTGAAATTACAGTTCGCTGCGGCCTTCGAGCGAGCGGCGCAGGGTGACCTCGTCGGCGTATTCCAGATCGCCGCCGACCGGGATGCCGTAGGCCAGTCGCGTCACCTTCAGCCCGAAGGGCTGCAGCAGCTTGGACAGATACATGGCGGTGGCTTCCCCTTCCACGGTGGGATTGGTCGCCATAATGACCTCCTGCACCTGATCGTCGCCCAGCCGCACCAGCAATTGCTTGATCCGCAGCTGATCCGGGCCGACGCCGTCCATCGGGGAGATCGCCCCGTGGAGGACATGGTACAGCCCCTTGTATTCCCGGGTGCGCTCCAGCGCCATCACGTCCCGGGGATCCTCCACCACGCAGATGACCGAAGGATCGCGGTCGACCGCCGCGCAGACGGGGCACCGCTCCTTATCGGTCAGATTGCAGCAGATTTCGCACTCGTGGATCTTCTCCCGGGCTTCCCTGACGGCGCTCACCAGATCGTCCGCCGCCTGATCGGAGGCCTTCAGCAGATGATAGGCCATCCGCTGGGCGGATTTGTGGCCGACGCCCGGCAGCCGCTGCAGCTGTTCCACCAGCCGCTCCAGCGGCGCGATCGTGTATCCCATATCAGAACAGCCCCGGCATACCGGGGATGTTCATCCCGCCGGCAATGCCGCTCATCTTCGCCTCGGAGGCTTCCGCCGCCTGGCGGTTGGCCTCGTTGACGGCGCCCATGATCAGATCCGCCAGCATCTCGGCGTCGTCGGGATCGATCACCTCGGGCTTGATGGTCAGCGATTTGACCATATGCTTGCCGTCCACCACGGCAGTAACGGCGCCGCCGCCCACGGTGGCGGTGTATTCGCTTTGCTCCAGCTCCTCCTGCGCCTTGGCCATATCCTCCTGCATCTTCTGCGCCTGGCGCAGCATGCTTTGCATATTGCCCGGGCCGCCGCCCACTCCCTGGGGAAGTCTTGCTTTCATAACAACCTCTCCTTTATCATGAGAAACTTATTCCTTCACGTCCACCTCGACGCCCAGATCCCGGCTGCGGCGGAGAAAATCCGCCAGCGGATCGACCGCCGGTTCGCTGGGCGGCGGCAGCTTGCGCAGCCCGATGCGGCATTTTTGCCCGGTCACCTTCATGACCGCCTCCATCAGCTGCTGCTTGTTGGCGTCGGCGCCCACCAGCGAACGGAACAGGGCGTTGTCGGTCTGGATGAGCACCATATCGCCCCGGGTAACGGCGCTGGAGCCGGTCAGCACGCCGTAAAGCGGCGGACAGGTCGTCGACAGGATCTCCAGCACCTCGTCCCAGCGGGTCAAGGGGCGCTCTTCCTCCGACGGCGGCTCGGCCGGCGCCGGTTTGACGGGCGGCGCTTCAACGGCCGGCGCCGGTTTTTCCCCGACCGGCGGCGGTGAAACGACGGGCGGCGGTTTTTCCCCGACCGGCGGCGGTGAAACGACGGGCGGCGTTTGCGAAACGGCCGCCGTCTCGACGGCAGGTGCCGCCGGCAGCCCGCCGGCCGACAACAGCCGCACGGCGTCTTCCAAATCCTTGATCCGCCGCAGCATACCGGCCGCGCCGGTGTCCAGATCGGGCGAACACAGCCGCAAAACCGCCATTTCCATCTCCATCCGGCGGTTGCCGCCCTGCTTGAGGCGTTCCATCGCCGACTGCATCACGTCCAGCACGTGCAGCACGGCGGTCAACTCGAAGGTATCGGCACATCCCCGCATCCGCTCCAGCTCCGCCGGGGTGGTCACCACCAGATCGGCGGCGTTTTGGACGCTTTTGAGGATCATCAATCCCCGGAAAAACTCGATCATCTCCACGCACAGCCGCTCCATGTCGCAGGAAGCGGTGTACAGCTCGTGGACCAGTTGAAGACCGGCGGCGCCGTTTTGGGTGCGGATGGCGTCGGCCATGGCGTACAGATGCTCCCGCCCAGCCATACCGGCTGCGGCCGCCACCACGTCGGCGGTGATCTCACGAGAGCGGGAGAGGCATTGATCCAGCAGACTCAGCGCGTCCCGCATACCGCCGTCGGCCAGCCGGGCGATCAGCAGCGCCGCGTCGTCGGCCAGGGTAAAGCGCTCCTGCCCGGCGACGTACTGCATCCTCGCGGCGATGTCCGCCGGCGCGATGCGGTTGAAATCGAACCGCTGACAGCGGGACAGGATGGTGGCGGGCAGCTTGTGCACCTCGGTGGTCGCCAGCACGAAGATGACGTGGGCCGGCGGCTCTTCCAGCGTTTTCAGCAGGGCGTTGAACGCCCCGGCCGACAGCATATGCACCTCGTCGATGATGTACACCCGGTATTTGCCCACCGTCGGGGTGAAATGCACCTCCTGGCGCAGATCCCGGATGTTGTCCACCCCGTTGTTGGAGGCGGCGTCGATCTCGGCGACGTCCAGCACGCTGCCGTCGTCGATCCCCCGGCAGATGGCGCACTCGTTGCAGGGATCGCCGTCCACCGGATGCAGACAGTTGACCGCCTTGGCGAGAATCTTGGCGCAGGAGGTCTTGCCGGTGCCCCGCGATCCGGTGAACAGATACGCGTGCGCCAGCCGGCCGGCCCGCAGCTCGTTTTTGAGCGCGGTGGTGATATGAGGCTGACCGTAAACGTCGGAAAAGGTCTGCGGCCGCCATTTGCGGTAAAGCACCTGGTACACGAAAGCCACCTCCTGCGGCAATTTTCAAAAACCGCGCGATCTTGGGCATACGGACAAACCGGTTGGCTGCGGCGCACGGACGCAACCGCTTAATGCTGCTCGGTTCCCCGCCTGACATGGTTCACGGCGCACCGTCGCACAGGACCAGCCTGCCCGTATGCCGAAGATCACGCGGCATTGGCATTTATCTTATTCAGTATAGCATAGTTTTTCCCCGAACGCAACCGAAAACCACAGATTATTTTGGGTCCCCTTGCCCGTAGGCCGGTTTGCGCGGGAAAGATCCTTCGCTTCGCTCAGGATGACCGTCCGGACGTTTTGCGCCAAACCACCGGCGGGCGGTCTGACGTCTGATATCTAACGTCTGATATCTAACGTCACATACTCTCCGGTGCGGTGATCTTCAGCAGGGTCAGAGCGCCTCGCAGCACGGTACGGGTGGCGTCGCACAGCGCCAGGCGCGCCTGCATCAGCCCCTCGTCCTCGCCCTTGACCCGGCAGGCGTTGTAAAACTTGTGGAACAGCGCCCCGAGATCCAGGCAGTACCGGGTGATCCGGGCGGGATCGTATTCCTTGGCGGCCTCGACGATCTCGTCGGTGTAGGCGGCCAGATGGCGGATGAGTTCCTTTTCCTCCGGCTGGGTCAGCCGCGCCCGCTCCTCGTCGGTCGTCGGGCGAAGGGCAACGCCCTCTTCCTCCATTTTGCGGAAGATGGAGCAGATCCGGGCGTGGGCGTACTGGACGTAATACACCGGGTTGGAGGAGGATTCCTCGATGGCCAGATCCAGATCGAAATCCATCCGGGTATTGGCCTGGCGCAGATTGAAGAAAAACCGCGCCGCGTCCACCGGCACCTCGTCGAGCAGATCGGACAGCTGGATGGCCTTGCCGGTGCGTTTGCTCATCCGCACCACCTCGCCGTCCCGCATCAGCCGCACCAGCTGGATGAGCACCACCTGCAGCTTGTCCCCGTTCAGCCCGACGGCGTCCATCGCGCCCTTCATCCGGGCGACGTGGCCGTGGTGATCGGCGCCCCACACGTCGATGCAGGTATCGAAGCCGCGGGCGAATTTGTTGCGGTGATAGGCGATATCGGCGGCAAAATAGGTGGGATTGCCGTTGAGACGCACCAGCACGTCGTCCTTGAGCTCCAGTTTGTCGATCTCGGCCTGCGTTTTTCCCTCGGCCAGCAGTTTTTCGGTGAGCACCTCTTTGTTTTTGTACCACAGCGCCCCGTCTTTTTCGTAGGTCATCCCCCGCTCTTTGAGCAGGTCGATGGTCGCTTGCAGCTCCCCGTCGTTGTGCAGGGTGGATTCGAGGAACCACTCGTCGTACCGGATGCGGTATTTTTCCATGTCCCGGTGCATCCGCTCGATGTTTTTGGGCAGGGCGAAATCCACCAGCGCCTGCCGGCGTTCGCTCTCGTCCGCGGCGACGAATTTGTCGCCGTGCAGTTCGGCGAAGGCAGCGGCGTGCTCCTTGATATCGTCGCCGTGATAGGCGTCCTCCGGGAAGGGCACGGCGTCCTCGCCCTTGAAGATCTGCAGATACCGCGCCTCCAGCGACACGGCGAATTTTTCGATCTGGTTGCCGGCGTCGTTGACGTAAAATTCCCGCCAGACGTCGTATCCGGCGGCGTCCAGCACGGCGGCCAGACAGTCGCCCAGCGCACCGCCCCGGGCGTTGCCCATGTGCATCGGCCCGGTGGGGTTGGCGGAAACGAATTCCACCATCACCTTTTTGCCCTTGCCGTAATCCGAACGGCCGTACGCCTCCCGTTTGTCCAGCACGTCGGCCACCACGTCGGCGTAGAACGCCGGGGACAAAAAGAAGTTGAGGAAGCCGGGACCGGCGACTTCCGCTTTTTCAAAATAGGTGTCCTCCACCCGCAGATGGGACGACACGATCTCGGCGATCCGGCGGGGCGGCAGCTTGAACGCCCGGGCCGACACCATCGCCGCGTTGGCCGACAGATCGCCGTGCGCCCGGTCTCCCGGCACCTCGACGCCGAACGAGGGGATGGGCTCGGCGGGCAGTTCGCCGGCGGCCACCGCCTCTCCCAAGGCGTTCAGGATCAATTCCCGCACCTGATCACGGGCAGTCTGCACTACAGTGGACATGGTCAACTCTCTCCTCTTGTTTTACTTCCATCGTCAGTTCATGGCCGGCGGTCATCCCGCCGATGATCAGCCGGTAACGCGCCGTCACCCGTCCGCCGGACGGGGTCAGATCGCACAAAAGCAGATCGGTTTGTATCGTCATCGGCAAAACGCCGTAGCCGGTATCGTACCGGGCGTTCAACGGTTTGCCCGGCTTCAGCCGCAGGGTGGACGCCGCGTCACCCGAACGGGTGACGGTCATCATCCCGTCGGTCACCCGTACCCGGGTGGTGATGGCCTGTCCTTCCTCCCGCTGGTGATAAACGATCTCCCAGCCGTCGTCCAGCGCCGTCAGCGTCCCCGGCAGATCCAGCACCGTCTCGTCGGTCTGCCCGTCCACCGTCTGGCGGCCGGTCACCCGCAATCGCACCTTCATCACAAGGCCTCCGGCGGCGTTTCGATCTCCTCCAGCCCCACCCATTCGGTGTCGGCCTGGACCGGTTGCCCGAGAAACATCGACGCCACCCGGGAAAAATCGGCGGCGTGGTCGCTGACGCAATAGCGGTGCTTTCCACCGGTTGGCCGGTCGGCCAGCAGATCCTGCTGGCGCAAAATCACGGCGCACCGCCGGGCGGCTTCTTTGCCGGAATCGATCAGCGTCACCCCCGGCAGTACCTGCGCGATGATGGGCGCCAGCAGCGGGAAATGGGTGCAGCCGAGGATCAGGGTGTCCACCCCGGCCTCCCGCAGCGGCCGCAGATAGACGGCCGCGGTCTGGCGGGTAACGGGATTATCCGGCTCGATCCAGCCGTTTTCCACCAGCGGCACGAACAACGGACAGGCAATGGCGGTCACCTCGGCGTCTGCCGCCGCCGCTTTGATCCGCCGCTCAAACGAGCCGGAGCGGACCGTCGCGGCGGTGCCGATCACCCCGATGCGCCGGTTTTTTGAGGCGGCGACGGCGGCGTCGGCCGCCGCCTCCACCACCCCGATGGCCGGCAGCGGCAATTTTTCGAGAATGTGCGGCGCCACCGAGCTGACGGTGCCGCAGGCGGCGATGATCATTTTCACGTTCCGGCTTTGCAGAAAGCGGCAGTCCTGCCGGGTGTAGCGTTCGATGGTCTCCCTGCTGCGGGTACCGTAGGGCACCCGGCCGGTGTCGCCGAAATACACGACGTCCTCCCCCGGCAGCTGGTCGATCAATTGACGCACCACCGTCAAGCCGCCCAGCCCCGAATCGAACACCCCGATCGCCCGGTTATCCATATCGCCACCTCCTTTGGAAAAGCCTTATGCTCATAGATATATTAGTATACCACGTTTTTTTCGATTTGGCAACCGTTGGCGGCAAATTCGAGCCCATGAAAAAAGGGCGCTCAAACGAGCGCCCTTTTTGGCAGGCGGTTTACGCCTTGCGGATGGCTTTGAGCAGCGCGGAAATCTTCGGCCGGTTGCCGTACAGCAGTACCCCGACCCGGTAGATCTTGGCCGCCAACACCCCGATACCGATCACCGTCGCCGTCAGCAGTCCCGCCGACAAGGCGATTTCGTACCACGGCACGGTGCTCATGGCGATGCGGGTAAACATCGCCATCGGCGAGGTAAAGGGGATGAAAGAAAACACCTTGATCAGCGGACTGTCCATGCTGCCGCTCAAGGCGGTCATCACCACCACGAAGGCGACCACGAACATCATGGTGATGGGCATCACGGCGGTGCCGACGTCCTCCAGCTTGGAGACGGTCGAGCCGATGGCGCCGTACATAAAGGCGTAGAGGAAAAAGCCCAAAATGAAGAAGACCAGCATATAGCCCAGCAGCGACAGCGGCATATCGAAGATGGAGACGACGATCGCCAGGTCGCTCCAGTACGCCCGGTTGAGGTTGAAGCAAAGCACCGCCGAGCCGAAGATGACCACCAGCTGGATCAACCCCGCCAATCCCGAGGCGATCACCTTGCCGAACATCATCGCCGTCGGTTTGGCGCTGGTGATCAGCACCTCCATGGCACGGGAGCTCTTTTCGCTGGCGACGTTGGTGGCCACCATCTGCCCGTAAAGCATGATGACCATATACAGCGCGAAGATCATGATGTAGGTGTAAAAGTAGTTGTGGGCCTGATCGAACCCAGCGTCACCTCCTCGTGGGTGACGGCAACCGTCTGCGCCGCCTGAACCGCCGCCATATCCAGCCCCTGCTCGATCAAAAACTGCTGGGCGGCCAACTGGCGGAGCACCTCGTCGGCGACGGCGGCGTTGCGATCGGCCAGCATCCGGTTGTTGACGT
The DNA here is from genome assembly GCA_050946775.1 of Acutalibacteraceae bacterium. GTDB lineage: Bacteria > Bacillota > Clostridia > Oscillospirales > Acutalibacteraceae > UMGS1474. The sequence continues at coordinate 20,068 of JBMNVL010000004.1, read as the reverse complement.
AGTAGGTGTAGTCCCGCAGGGAGTGCAGATAGATCCCGCATTCCCCTTCTTTTGCGGTGACGGCGGCTTTTATCGCCTCGGCGTCGCCGTCAAAACGGCGCACCTCGTATTCTCCGAACGCCCCGGCAAACGCCTCGTCCAGTCCCGGCGTCACAGCCGACGGATCGCCCGCGAGAAGCATCACCGGCCGGTCGACGGGTTCTCCTTCGCCGCTGCCGGCGGACTCCAGTATCCGCGGGAAAAACATCACCACGGCAATCGTCACCGCCAAAAAGAGGGTAACGCCGACGAAGGCGCGGTTGGTGAAATAGTGCCGCATCTCAAACCGCAGGATGCGTTGAAACTGCTTCATCCGTCAGCCCTCCTTCCGGTCGGTGTACTCGACGAAAATGTCGTTGAGCGACGGCTCGTACACCTTGATCTGGTCGACGTCGTAGGTGTCCGCCAGCCGCTTGATCGCCTCGCTTTTCTCCTCAGGCGAATCCAGCGCCAACAGTAGCGCGCCGCTGCGCCGCACGGTGCAGCGATCGCCCCAATCGGCGGCGATCCGGTCGGACTGCGGCGAGCGCACCACCAGCCGGTCCCGGGGATAGCCGCGTTTGATTTGCCGCAGATCCCCCGACAGCACCACTTTGCCGTCGTACAAAATGGCGATATCGTCGCAGAATTCTTCGATGTAGTTCATTTGATGGCTGGAAAACAGCACGATCTTGCCCTTGTCGATCTGGTCGCGCACCACCTCTTTGAGCAGGCGGGCGTTGACCGGATCCAGCCCCGAAAAGGGCTCGTCCAGGATGACCACCTGCGGATCGTGCGCCAGCGCGGTGATCAGCTGGATCTTCTGCTGGTTGCCCTTGGACAGGGTATCCAGCCGTTTGCTGCGGTATTCGCTCATCCCCAGCCGGTCGAGCCAGTAATCCACCGCTTCGACCGCCGCGCGATGGGCCATTCCCTTGAGCTCGGCGAAATACGTAAGCTGGTCGAGGATTTTTTTCTTGGGGTACAGCCCCCGTTCCTCCGGCAGATAGCCGAAGCCCACCCGGGTGTAGTCGATGGGCGCGCCGTCGATCAGCACCTGTCCGCCGTCGGCGGGAAAGACGTTCATCAAAATGCGGATCGAGGTGGTCTTGCCGGCGCCGTTGCGCCCGAGCAGGCCAAACGCCCGACCGCCCTCGGCGGTCAGGGTCACCCCCTTGAGCACCTGCTTGGCGCCGAAGCTTTTGCGGATATCCCGCAGTTCCAACCGCATGGGTCATCCCTCCTTTTTTGCGTGTTGTTCATTATACCATCATTTTTCTCATTTGCCAATAATCTGTGAAAAAAAGGGGTCGGGGTGCGCTCGCCGCCGGTTTGTGCGTCTTTGGGCAAAGCAAAAGGCGGGCTCCCGCAGGAGCCCGCCTTGAAAACCAGCGGATCAGGCAAAAGATCAGCAGCCGAATTTGATGGTGAGGATCTTTTTGCCGGTGATGGTGAAGGGCACGGTGCCGTCGGCGTTCATGGTCAGAGTCTCGACCGGTTTCTCCTCGAGGGTGACCAGCTCGACCTTGCTCCACGCCTTGCCGGAATAGGCCGGCAGCTCGAATTCGGCCGCCTGACGCTCCACCGGGGACTGGGGCTTGGCAATGGGCGCGATGCCGCCGTTGAGGCGGATGGTGCTCTGAACCGCGTCATCCGACGGGTTGAACAGACGCACGACGTAGCCGTCGCCATCCTCGGCGCGCTTGACGGCGCTGACGTTCAGCCGCTCGGTGCCCAGCTCCAGGAAGGAGTGGATCAGCGGGTTCTTGCCGTGGGCGGTCGGGGCGACCTGCGCCATCAGCAGATCCAGGTTGAACTGCTCGGAAGCGCCCCAGACGTTGGCCTGCTCCCAGTTGCCGGCGTGCGGCATGAAGGCGTAGTGGAACTCGTTTTTGCCGATGCACTGCGAGCCCTTCTCCCAGCTGTAATCCTGCATATCGGAGGTAACGCAGATCCGCAGCGGGAAGCAGCGCAGCAGCGACAGGTAGACGGTATTGTCCTCGTCGTCGGCGACTTCGTAGGCTTTCAGGCCCTCGTTGAGCATCGCCACGCCGTAGGTGCCGTCGGTGACGTCGACAAAGGAGTTCATCGGATGCTCGGTCATCGGGATCTCGTCATACAGCGAGTAGTCCAGCTTGGCGACCTGGCGTTTGAGGACGTCGTACTGACCCTGCGCGTAGGAGAACTCCGACTTGATACCGGTCGGGAAGCCCACCTGCAGGTAGTGGTCCTCGGAATTGTTGATGACGGTGGTCTGGATATCGACCCAGCGGCAGCCCTTCTTCAGGCTGACCACGCTCTCGATGGTGCAGGGGTTGAGATGGGGCGAACGGGTCTTCTCGTCCATCGACCGCTTCTCGGGCAGCGCCCAGTCGATCTTCACCCGGAAGGAAGTCTCCATCTCGCCGTCGTGCACCAGGGTGATCTTGGCGTTCTGGTTGAGGGTGGTGAAGGTCTCGTCGTTCTCAGGCAGGATGTGCTGCCAGGGATCGCCGATCTCGCCGGTGTCCTTGAAGAAGTTGAGGCCGGTGTAGGTCTTGTTGTTCTCCTTGTCCACCACGTCGAAGGTGCCGTTGGCGTTGAAGGTGACCCGCAGATACTCGTTTTCCATCGCCTGCGGACCGCGCAGCATGGTGACCGGGGTGTTGGCGCGCACGTAGCCCAGCGGCTGGATCTTCAGGGTCTTGTAGCCCATGGCCGGAACGTCCTTGACCTCCATCATCACCGTGTACTCCTGGGTGTGCAGGACGTTGGCGGTGTCGTTGGGGTTCTGGATGATCTGGGCGTTGTTCTTGTTGGTCTTCAGGATCTGATACTTCACGGCGCTGCCGTCGGTATCGAGGATCTTGAAGTTGGGGGATTTCCAGTCGGCCGGGATCTGCAGCACCGCCTTGACGACCTCGCTGCGCTTGAAGGGAGCGGGGTTGAAGACCACCAGCGCCGCGTCGTCGCGATCCCAGTCGCGCAGGTCGATGTCGCCGGCGACGTCCATGAAGGCGCGCTCCAGCACGCAGGCGCTCATTTCACGGGACTGGCGATACCGGTAGATGACGTCCTCGTACACCACGTCGCGGCCACAGGCGCCGATGCTGTCGTGGCCGTGGTTTTGCAGCAGGTAGTTGTAGGACAGATCGATCTGGTTCTGCGGATAAGGCGCGCCGCACAGCGAGGCGAAGACCGCCATCGGCTCGGCGTAGTTTTCCAGCTGGCGCTCGGTGTTGAAGTTGGCCTGCTTGACGTAGGTGCGGGCGGAGATGATCCAGCCCATCATGCCCGAAACCGAGCCCTTGGTGAAGGGAGCGCGCATTTCGCCCTTGAGGACGCGGGTGTTGGGATCGAACTCGTCGATGATCCCCTGCTCCATCTCCTTGAGGGTGCTGTGGAAGACGTCGGCGTTCGGCAGCGCGGCGTCCAGATCCTTGATCATCCGCACCTCGCGGATGTCGGGGCAGGAGGAGTCGTGGCCGTTGGACCAGAAGCGGTGAGAGGTGGTCCAGTCGTCGTTCTGCTCGCGGATGGCCTGCTCGGCGCGCTCCTTGATGTGCTCCTTGTGATACTCAAAATAGGGATGGGTGTACTGGTAGTCCAGTTCGTTGTAGTTTTTGTCAACGAACTTGAAGATACCGTTGTTGTCGTTCCAGTGGAAGTCCCGGATGCCCTCGTTGGGCAGGTTGTAATACACCGGGCGCTGAACGATGTACCAGATGTTGTAGCGCGGACGCTTGCCCAGACGGGAGGCGTAGATGCGGGTGCCGTCGGGGCTCTCCCAGAAGAATTCGGAGGTGGGCGCCTCATACTCGTTCAGGCCGCGATAGAAGGAGGCGAAGTGGATGTCGAAGCCGGCGTAGATCTGCGGCAGCTGGGAGATCTGACCCCAGCCGAAGGGCGAATAGCCGGTCTTGCTGACGCCGCCCATCTCCTTGGCGATCTTGTGGCCCAGCAGCAGGTTGCGCACCAGCGACTCGCCGCCGACGGTGAACTCATCCGGCAGGCAGAACCACGGGCCGATCCCGATGCGGCCCTCGGAGACCAGCTTCTTGAATTTTTCCTTCTTCTCGGGATAGATCTCGAGATAATCCTGCACCGGCATGGTCTGGGAATCCAGATGGAAGTGCCGGAACTCGGGCTCCTTTTCCAGGATATCCATCAGCATATCCAGCATATAGCCGAGCATGTACTGGGTGCGGCGGGCGGAGAAACGCCACTCACGGTCCCAGTGGGTGTTCGAGATAAAGTGACACTGAATCTTCTTGTTTTCGTCCAACACGATCCACTCCTTATCCTTTGATGAATTTCATGATCTCTTCGAAATTGTTGCAGAACTGGCTGCACATCGGCTTGGTGCCGCTTTCGATGATGTTGCCGCCGGCGATACCGACGGTGGTGTAGCCCGACAGACGCACCGAGCAGACGCCGGCGCCGCTGTCCTCAATGCCGATGACCCGGTTGCGGTTGGCGAAGTTGGCGCCCAGACCGACGATGGAGGTCTCGGAATACAGCCACGGATGGGGCTTGGGGCTCAGCTCGCCCAGGGTGCCGACCGAGCCCTTGCGCAGCGGGAAGCCGGCCGAGATGATGGCGTCGTAGAAATCGGTGGGTTCGCCCATGCCCAGCGTCTGGAAGGCGGACTTGATCTCGGGATAGGCCTTCTCGTACAGGCCGGAGGTCACCAGACCGATCTTGACGCCCATGCCCTTGAGCTCCAGCAGGAAATCCTTGACGCCGACGGTGGGGGTAAACGCCCCCTCTTTGCCGCGGCCGGCCATGATCTCCTCCATCTCGCGATGGGTATGTTCAAAATAGAAATCGCGCGCGCGATCCAGCGACTCGCCCGGGCAGTACTTGTCGATGCAGTACTGCAGATGCTCCGACACGCTGTGGCCGGACACGAAGGGCATATCCGCCTCTTCCAGCTCGAACTTCGGGTTGCCCAGCAGGCTGGCGACGCTCATCTGGATGATCCAGATCCAGAATTCCTCGCTGCGCACGGTGGTGCCGTCGAGATCCATCAGCACCGTCTCGACCGGGCGCTCCAGGCTGACGGGCAGCACCGGATAGTAGACCGGATAAGCGATGGCGGATTTGACGCAGGCCAGGGTCTTGTCGCCGAAGGAGACGAACTCCACCTTGCTGTCGCCGGTCTCCACGATGTCCACGACGCCGTTCTTGCCCACCTGGAAGCGGCCGTCCTCGGTCACCTCCAGGGCACGAAAGCCGCTGGTGCCGTCGATATCGCCCAGATCGGGGATGTGAATGGTTTTGGTAATGTCCATAGATCACGCATCCTATCTTTTATTTGATATTGCCTGTCGTATTATAACAGACCCGTCGGCGGAATGTCAAGATTTTCCCGGTTTTTTCCGGCGGATTTTCACCATCTGTCGACTTGGCCGAAAACCCGTTTCCCCGGTGGGATTTTCTGCGTGATTTTACCGAAAAAAACACGGTGTTCCCACAATTTGGGAACACCGCGGATTACGGTTTTTTCAGATCGGCGGGTTTGCCGGTGGTTTTCAGCTCACCGGCGCTCTCGTAAACGGCGTATACCCCCTCCTTCGCCAGCGCCTTGAGCGCCGCCTCGTCAAGGGTATCGGCGATATACACCGGCGCCGCCGCCAGGGCGATCTGCCCGCAGGTGCGGGTGTCGCTGTACAGGGTCAGATCGGGCAGGGCGGATTTGCACAGCCCGTCCGCCGGGTCGACGTAGCCGGTGCGGGTCGTGCCGTCGGCAAAGGTGTAGTAGCGCTCCGCCGCCGCTTCCCCGAAGGGCGCGTCGTGCAGCGTCAGCGCCGCCAGCGGCGCGGTGTACGCCACCTCTCCCCCGACGACCGCCGTCCTCTCCCGCCGCAGGGCGATCTCCAGCGTGAAGGCGTCCTCCCGGCAGAAATTGCGCATAAACCCGTCGGCGGTGACCAGATAGCCTTTCTCAAAGCCGCCCTTGACCAGCGCGTCGGCAACCAGATCGACCGCGAAGGCGTTTTTCATCCACAAAAGGTCGAGATACCGGCTCACCTCGTTTTCCTCGGCAAAAGCCCGGTAGGCGTCGGACACCGTCAGGCGCGCCTGTCCGTCCTTCAGCTCCAGCGACACCGCCGACTCGTCGGCGATAAAGGTCATCAGCTGCTTCATATATTGGCTCTCGACCGAGTCGCCGTAAGGATCGTAGACGGCCGCCAGCTCGTCGTCGCCGGCGGCGAAGAGCGCGGCGTATTCCTCCCCGATCGGGCCGAGGAACACCGTGCGGTCACCCGCCGCCCGCAGCGCCTCCAGCGCGGCGTACAGCTCCGGCTCCAGCCGGATGAATTCCCCGGGATGGGCGTTGAGAGACGCCAGATTGCCGATCCCCTCGTATTCCCGCGCGGGATGGAAGACCCGCCAGGCGCGCGCCGCCGCGTCGGTGTAGCAGGCGGTCACCTGCCGGCGCTCCGCCCGGGACATCGCCTCGTCCAGCCGGTACTGCAGCGTCATATCCTGGGCGACGCTTTCCACCACGCTGCCCTCGGCGGTGATCTCGTCCCAGCCGCCCTCTTCCCGCAGCAGCGACAGCAATCCCCAGCCGATGGCGACCAGAGCGATCACGAAAAAGATCGCCGCGAAGATCACCCGCAGCCGCATATGCCGGCTGTCGAGCGTTACGCTGAGCACCTTGTCGTTTCGGGGCATGGCTCTTCCTCCTGTCGGTGAAATGTGTAAAACGGCGGCCCGGCAGCGCGGCGGGCGGATGAGGTGGCAAGGGGGTGATCAAATCCCATTTACGCCGCCTGCGGCGGCTACACCTCATCACCCGCTTCGCGGGAGCTCCCCCTCAAGGGGAAGCCTTGCGTTCGCCGGGAGCTTGCAAGATAAGATCCTTCGCTTCGCTCAGGATGACACCGCAGTAAAAAGAATGGTCATTCTGGGCAACATTTTCGACCGCGGCGCCAGCTTTTTGTTCGCTGCTTCCGCCCCCGGCGGCGCTCACAAACGCTACCCGTCAGAGGGAGCCTTGCGCTCGCCGGCGGGTTGTACGGAGGGAGGGGGAACCCCTCCCCTACAAGGTCGCCGCAAGAGGGCCTGAGGTGGATTTCGCCATCAGGCGAAAGACGGAGGGAGAGAGGGATTGCCACCAGCCGCGTTATCTCTCCCTCAGTCTCGCTTCGCTCGACAGCTCAGGCCCACTTGCGGTGCCCGGCTCCGTTGTGGCGCATACGCGCTCACCGATCGCCGACCGCGGCGCCAGCTTTTTGTTCGCTGCTTCCGCCCCCGGCGGCGCTCACAAACGCTACCCGTCAGAGGGAGCCATGTTTGCCCGCCGCCGGTTGGTGCGAATGCGCGGGGTGCGGCTCGCAACGCAAAAAGCCGTGCGGCGAAATCCGGCGCACGGCTTTTGAATGCTACAATACGGCGAGTCCCAGGAACACCGCGAACAACACCACGATGGCGGCGATAAAGCCAAGCCCGATCAACGCCCCCTTGCGGCAGGCCTTGAAGTTGCTGATGTAGTTCTTGGAGCGGAAAATCCACGCCGCGATCAGGCCGAGGATGGGCAGCAGGAAGGACAGCACCGAATACCAGACGCTGCCGGTATCGTGCACCGGCTTTTGCAGCAGATAGTCGCTGCCCGACAGGGTGGCGTTTTCCTCCCGTTGACGGGCGTCCTCCGCGTCGTGCGCCGCTTTTTCCTCCGGCGTGACGATGTTGATGGATTTCAGCGGCACGTTCTCCTCCCGCACCCGCTTGTATTCCTCGATCTCCTTCGCCGAGCCGTAAACGTAGTGATCGTGGCCGATGTTGACCAGCGTGGGTTTTTCCTCGCTGTAATCGTGGATCGACGGATCGTAGGTGAACAGCACCTTGTTCTTCTCCAGTCGCGGATCGGGGATCGGAATGGCCGAGATCAGCGACCGGGTATACGGATGCAGCGGATAATCGAACAGCTCGTCGGTGGCGGCGACCTCCACGATGTTGCCCTTGTAGATGACGCCGATGCGGTCGGAAATGAACCGCACGATCGACAGATCGTGGGCGATGAACAGGTAGGAGATGCCCCGCTCGGCCTGGAACTTTTTCAGCAGATTGAGCACCTGCGCCCGGATGGACACGTCCAGCGCCGAAATCGGCTCGTCGGCCACCACCAGCTCCGGCTCCATGACCATCGCCCGCGCCAGACCGATCCGCTGGCGCTGACCGCCCGAAAACTCGTGGGGATAACGGGTCAGGTGCTCGGGGAGCAGACCCACCTCGTGGATCATGGTCTCGACCTTGCGTACCCGGTCGGCCTCGTTTTCGTACAGATGGAAGTTGTACAGCCCCTCCGACACGATGTAATCCACCGTGGCCCGTTCGTTGAGGGAAGCGGCGGGATCCTGGAAGACCATCTGGATGTTGCGGATGACCTCCCGGTCGAGGGTGCGCGGGATCTTGCCCGAGATACGCACGCCCTTATAGCGGATCTCGCCGGCGGCGCAGGGATTGACCCGGATGACCGCCCGGCCGATGGTGGTTTTGCCCGAGCCCGACTCGCCCACCAGCGAGAAGGTCTCGCCCTTGTAGATGTTGAAGCTGGCGTCCTTCACCGCCCGCACGGCGTTGTCGCCCTTGCCGAAGGTGATGTCGACGTTTTTGACCTCCAGCAGCACCTCCCGCCCGGTCTCGTCGATCGGGCCGTGCTCCGGCAGATGGGAGCGGCGCGGCTGTTTTTCGGCCTTGACGGCTTCGTTATTCTCTTTCACAACCGTGTCCCTCCTCAAATGTTAAAGGCTTTCTTCAGCTTTTCGTGGGTATCGTGGATGATCTCCGGCTTTTCGATCTTGGGCGCCCGGGGATCCAGCAGCCACGTTTTGGCGAAGTGGGTCTCGCTGACCGGGAACATCGGCGGCTCCTCCAGGGTATCCACCCGCAGGCAATAGGGATTGCGGGGCGCGAAGGCGTCGCCGGTGATCTTGTTGTACAGCGACGGCGGCGTGCCGGTGATGGAATACAGCTTGGTATCCTTTTGCGCCAGCTGCGGCAGCGAGCTGAGCAACGCCCAGGTATAGGGATGGCGGGGATCGTAGAAGATCTCCTCCACCGTGCCCAGCTCGACGATCTGGCCGGCGTAAAGCACCGCCACCCGGTCGGCGACGTTGGCCACCACGCCCAGATCGTGGGTGATGAAGACGATGGTGTAGTTGTATTCCTGCTGCAGCTCCTTGAGCAGCTCCAGGATCTGCGCCTGGATGGTCACGTCCAGCGCGGTGGTCGGCTCGTCGCAGATCAAAATCTTGGGCTGACAGGACAGCGCGATGGCGATGACGATCCGCTGGCGCATACCGCCCGAATACTGGAAGGGGTAATCGTCAAAGCGGTTTTCCGCGTTGGGGATGCCCACCTTCTTCATCAGGATCAGCGCCCGCTCACGCGCCTCGATCTCCGAGCAGTCCTGGTGCTTGCGGATGATGGAGGTGATCTGCTTGCCGATGGTGATGATGGGGTTGAGGGAGGTCATGGGATCCTGGAAGACCGTCGCGATGCGACGCCCGCGGATCTGGCTCCAGTCGCCGGCCTCGCGGATCTTGGCCAGGTTGAGGACGCACACGCCGTGCAGGGTGTCCGGCGTCTCGTCGAGATACCGCACCCGCAGCGCCACGTCGTCGAAAACGGCGTTGCGCACGCTTTCGCTGTCGAGATCCTCCCCCTGCACCATCGCCTGACGGCAGGATTTGATCAGCCCGTGCATCAGCTTCAGCCGGCGGAACAGTCCGTGGCGGCCGACCGACAGGTAAATCTCCTTGGCCAGCACCTCGTCCCGCCGACGGGTCTCGTCGGTGATCTCCCCGCGGATCTTCTGCCCGTATTGCGCGGTCAGCTCCGCCGCCTGTTTTTTGTAAGCGGCGTTGTAGGCGGCGTCGGCCTTGACCTCCTTCGCCCGCTTGGCGATCAACGCCTTCTTTTCGTCCTGGCGGGTCTTGAGATCGCTCTCATACCGCTTGATCTTGCCGTTCAGCTCGGCGATCTGCGCCTTGTCCGCCTTGGGATCCAGCGTTTGCTTGAGATTGTTCGCCTCGGTCTTCTGGAAGAGGATCTCCTTGATCTCCTTGTCGAAGGCCGCCTCCTCTTCCCCGGACAGAGACGCCTTTTGCCGGCGGATCGACTTGAGATCGGCCAGTTGGCGGTAGATATCGGCGCCCAGCTCCTTTTTGGCGCCCTTGTCCAGCCGTTTGCGGGTATGGTTCATCAGCATCCGGCCGATTCGCCCGGGCGACACGGTGGTGTCGGCCAGCTCGTCGTCGTTGAAGACGACGGTGCCGTTGCTGATAAAGCCGTTGGCGTCCAGCATGCCGGCGAAGGTCTTGGTAAAGACCGATTTGCCCGAGCCCGACTCGCCCACGATGGCGATGGACTCGTTTTCATAAATGTCCAGCGAAATGCCGCGGATGGCCGTCAGGATACGGCCGCGGACCCGGAATTTGACCTCCAGATCCTTTACCGACAGCAGTACTTTTTTCTCGTCCATAGCCGCCTCCTACATATGGGTACGCGGGTCAGAGGCATCGCCGAGATTCTGACCCATCACGTACAACGACACGGTGATGATGGCGGTTATGGCGACCGGGCTCCAGAACTCGAAGCCCCAGCCGGGGGTGACCATGGCGTTTTGCGCCTGCTCGATCATCCGGCCCAGCGACATATCGGACAGACCCATGCCGATGTAGGAGAGGAACACCTCGTAGGAAATGTACGAGGGGATCTCCGCCGCGGCGTAGGTGACGATGACCGAGGTCATAAAGGGCAGGATGTTCTTGAAGGCGATGCGGATCAACGGGGTCCCCAGGCACCGCGAGGCGAGGTTGTGCTCCCGGTCGCGGATGATGATGACCTGGGTGCGGATGAAATAGGCGATCGCCAGCCAGCCGGTCACCGTCAGAGCGAAGACCATCGTCCAGAAGCTGGGCGCGAAGAGCATCACCAGCACCGAGATCAGCAGGATGTAGGGGATGTTGCCGATGATGTTGAACACCTCGGTCATCACCAGATCGACCTTCTTGGAAAAGCCCCACACGGCGCCCACCAGAATGCCCAGCGTCATGTTGATCGCCGCGCAGACGAAGGCCAGCGACACCGAAATGCGCGCGCCGTTCCAGATGGCGTCGAAGGTGGGCTGACCGGCGTCGCCGGTGCCCAGAATGCTGTGCAGGCTGAAGCCCATCTTTTCGATCGCCGCCCCGGGCGCCAGATGCTTCATCTCGGCGTTGGAGATGTTGGCGAAGGGATCGTAGTCGATCAGCATCGGGTAGATATAGGTAAAGATGAGAAGCAGCGCCATGACGATCAGGATAAAGATGTTGATCTTCTTGCGGAAGAACACCCGGAAAACCGAGCGCCAGTACGAATACCGGGGCGCGGTAATCTTTTCCGATTCCAGCTCGTCGTGCTCGATAACGGTGAACAGCTCCTCGTCGGTCAGACCGTACTGTTCCAGATTTTTAACAGCTTCCACTTCTCATCACCTCGCTTTCGACGAGAACGAAATTCTCGGGTCGACCATCGACATCAGAATATCGCCCAGAATGATCGACACCACCGACAACAGCGCGTAGAACAGGGTGACGCCCACGATGACGCCGTTGTCGTATTTGCCGATGGCTTCCGTCAGCAGGTTACCGGCGCCGGGCACCACGTACACCCGCTCGGTGATAATGGCGCCGACCAGCGAACCCAGTACGCTGGCGGGAATGCCGTGGATCAACGGGATGGCGGCGTTTTTGAGGATGTGCTTGGAGAAGATCTCCCGCTCCGACAGGCCGCCCGAACGCGCGAACTTGACGTAGTCGGCGTTCATCTGGTCGATCATGTACCGGCGCAGCCAGCGCATCAGACTGCCGATCGAGGGCAGCGCCAGCGACACGATGGGCAGTACCGTCATCGCCACGTTGAAGGAATCCACGTTGAAGGTGGTGGGCAAACCAAGCTTGCCGCCCAGCGCCTTGAACAGGAAGATGTACGCCAGCGACGGCACCGCGATGATGAAGACGATGTAGACGGTGCCGATCTTATCGACCAGCTTGTCCTTGCGGCGCGCCATCCAGATGCCGATCGGCACGCCCAGCAGATAGGTGAGCATCACGGCGAAGATGCCGATCACAAAGGAATACCCCACCTTGGACAAACCGCCCTTGTGGGTCTGCACGCTGGTGTAGTTGTCGGTGAACCGCGCCTTCACGACCGCGCTGCTCTCCCGCGAGCCGGGCTGGTAGACCGCCGTGTGCAGATCGTCCGCCGACATCTCCTGCAGCCCAGTGGGATAGGTGACCATCGACTGGACGTAAGAGCCCTGCGTGCGGCTCATGGTGATGGCCACGTCCACCCCGCGGTTGACGGTATAGGACTGCCCCAGATTGATGTTCACCAGATTCTGGTGCACGAAGGGAAATTCGCCGTCCACGTAGAGCAGGTACTTGTGCTGGGTACCGTTGCCCATGATCGCCGGCGCGAATTTGCCGCCGTAGACCGGGTCGTGGAGGGTGAAGGTCAGCTTGCGTTCCCCGACCGCGTCATCCTCGACGGAATGGATGTTGTCCACCCCGATCAGCCCGGTGATATACGAGCCCAACCGCATGATCAGCGGCCGGTCCTTATAGGCCAGCAGACGCTGCTTGCCGCCCGTCTGAATCACGCCCCGCCGGTTGGCGATGGCGTTGAGACGGCGGATGGTGTAGCCCTGCGCCTCGTATTCTTCCGTAAATTTTTTCACGTACTCCTTGGTCTTTTTGGAATCGTCGGAAGGCTTTAGTCCAAGCTGCACCGCGGCGCTCCGCTCCTCCTCGCTGATCTCGCCGGTTTTGGCGAGCTGCTGGAGATATTCCTCGTACGTGATGTAATCCAGATAACCATAGCGCTTCCACTGCCGGTATTCGTACATCACCTTGTCGTTGGCCAAAACCTTGGAATACTGCGGATCGCCCGCGAAGATCAGCTTGCGGTCCAGCAGCGAATAGATCATCAGCATGACGATGGCGACGACCAGAATGACGGATACCAAACCGTGCAGAATACGCCTCAGCAGATATTTCGTCATCAAATCCATCCTTTACAGAACAGGGGGAATGGCACAGGCCATTCCCCCTGCGTATGTCGCGTTGGTCAGACCGCGCGCGGCGGTCTTGTCCGTGTAACGGGACGAAACTTAGAACATACCGATGGATTTGACCATGTAGCCGGCTCCGTCAGGAAGCATGGTATCCAGGTAAGTCTGCGGATCACCGTAGTCGGGGCCCCAGCCGGAGACGTCCATGAAGTCGGCGTTCATCTCGTAGCCGTGGTTCGGATAGTAACCGGCATTGTACCAATCCTCAATGGCGGCGCACTCCACCAGGTTGATGATGACCTTGCCCTCGAGCACCGATTCGATCGACTGCTTGATGGCCTGGGCGCGGTTGGTGTAGATGGGAGAACCCGCGAAGTAGGGGATATCCAGCTTGATCGGCTTCTCGGCGGAGACGGTGATCTCCTTGCCCAGTTCTTTGACCGCCAGCTCCATCTCGGACTTGGCGTAGTCGGCGTTGAACCAGCCGTCGAAACCGTCGGACGAGCCGATGCCGCCGTCCTTGGTGGGATCCCAAACCGTGATCTTCACTTCGTCAGCGTCGATCTGCGCCTGCATGATCTCGCCGTAGAAGGTGCCCGCCTTGAAGGTCATGTCTTTGTCGTTGATCTTCACGGTCACGTCCTCGGGCAGCTGCACGAAGGTGCCGGGGGTGTAGCTGTTGCGCATGTTGGTGAACTTCAGCTCCTCGCCGCGGGACTGCGCGTTGTAGGTGCCGCGATCGATGGAGGTCGCGACGGCGCGGCGGAAGTGGACGTTCTGCATCGCCAGGGTGGCGCGGGTCACGTCGGAGACGGTCTTGGTGGACACGGCGACGGTGGCGTCGTTGAAGTTGGCGAACGCTTTGCGGTTGACGTTGAAGAAGCCCATGTAGGAAGTGGCGTTGGTGTCGGACACGTAGGCATACTTGTCAAAGTTGCCGTCCTTCTTCGCCTGCTCGATGGAGCTGGTGTTCAGAGGGGTGCCGTCGATCTCGCCGCTGATGGCGTTGTTGTAAGGACGAACCTCTTCCTTACCGTCATCGAACTTCCAGGTCAGGGTCTTGATGTTGATGTTGTCCTTGTTCCAGTACGCCGGGTTGGCCTTGAAGACGATGGTGTTCTTCTCGGTCGCGTTGGTCACCAGATAGGGACCGCAGTAGGCGATGTGGTCGGGATCCTTACCGTACAGGTAGGTCGCGGCGTCCGCGGCGTACTCGTCGCCGAATTTACCGCCCTGCGAGGTGTAATAGGTGCGGCTCATGGGAGCAAACACGTTGTAGCCCAGCATGGTGGTGAAGAAGGAGCAGGGAGCGGCCAGGGTGTACTGGACGGTGCTCTCGTCGAGGGCTTTGACGCCCACGTCTTCAAATTTGCCTTTGCCTTCCATGTAGTCGTCGGCGCCCTTGATGTTGCAGCCATCGCTGCCCACCAGGTACTCCAGACCCTCGGCGGCGTCCATCATGTGCTGCATGGCGGCGACGAAGTCGTCGGCGACGACGTCGGCGATCTTACGGCCCTGAGAGTCGACCCAGGTAACGCCCTTGCGCAGATGGAAGGTGTAAGTCAGGCCGTCGTCGGAAACGTCATAAGACTCCGCCAGGGCGGGCTTCTGGACGTTCTCCATATCGTACTCCATCAGACCGTCGTAGGTGTTGACGATCGCCTCGGAGTCGGCGGTGCGGGAAGTACCCAGCGCGTCCCAGGTCTGGGGATCGCTGGTGTACGCAATGGTGTAGGTGTCCTTCAGCTTATAGCCCTTGGAGGTGACGTACTCCTTGGCCCACTTCTCGAAGGTGCCGGTGCCGGCCAGCTCGACCCATTTCGCCTTGACGGCGTCCCGCACGTCGGGAGTCAGGATCTCGGTGGCGACCAGCGCGTTGTGGAACCGATCGCTGTCGTTGCCCCACAGGGTGCTGTTGATGGTCTTGGGAACCACGCGGGAAACGGCGTAGGCGCCGCCCTGGGTGGTGGTCGGCAGCATAACGGCCGACTCCATGATCTTCGCCTCGGCGATCGCCATCAGCGCCCAGCGCTCGGCGATGTTATCGGTCTGTTTGGCCTTCTGGTAGTACTCGTTGTACTCGCCCAGGTTGGCCTCGTAGACCTTCGAGGATTCCTCGGACCAGTTGGTCGCGTCGAACTCGGCGTAGACGTCCTTGGCAAGACGGTCGTCCACGACCTCGTTCGGGCCGCAGGCAGCCAGCGCAAGGACCATCGCCAACGCCAGCACAACGGCGACAGCACCTTTGATCTTCTTCATCAAAAATTCCTCCTTAAAATTTTATTCAGCGTGTGAACCGTCGTCCGCACACAAAATAACGAGAAAAAACAGCCAAACCACGCTTTTCGTCGTGACGCTTTAACTGTATAAAGCAGTATAGCACAACTGCAGGGGGTTGGCAAGTCTTTTTTTGATTTTTCGGCGTTTTTGTTGGAACTTTTTCCAATTTTTCGCCCCGGTTATGGAAAAACCTCCGCATATTTGCTTGTTTTTCCGCCTTTTTCCGTCTGATTGACGAAAAACGTGCGGTATGTTATAATAAAGGAAACAGAGGGTGGAAAGGATGAGGCAAGGATGGATGCCAAACAGATGTGGGCGGATTTCGGCGGCCGGGGCGAGCCCGACGCCTGGGCGTTCGGGGAGGATCCCGATCTGCTGGCCAGCCTGACCAGAGAGGAGATCAAGACCGCCACCTCCAGTGCCTTCGCCGTTTACGAGGCGGAAAACGAGCCGCTGCCCAAAGAGGGCGATTACAGCGTGGTGCTGGGCGGCAAGGGCGAAGCGGTGTGCGTCATCCGCACCACCGCCGTGCGGGTGGTGCCTTTTGACAAGGTGAGCGCCGAGCACGCCCGCAAGGAGGGCGAGGGCGATCTGTCGCTGGCTTACTGGCGCAAGGTGCACGAGGCGTTTTTCCGCAAGGAGCTGGCGTCGATCGGGCAGACCTTCTCCCCGGATATGCCGGTGGTCTGCGAGGAATTTGAAAAGGTCTGGCCGTAACGCCGCCGTCCCGCGGGTGGAGGATATGTGCCCCTGCGGGGTACCGCTAATTCGCGGCGCGCAAGGCTCCCTTGCCTAAAGGGGGCTGGCACGCCGTCAGGCGTGACTGGGGGATAACGCCGCTTATGCGGCGTGTCGCCCTTTGGGCGACTATCCCTCCGACCTCGCTGACGCTCGGCCACCTCCCTTTAGGCAAGGGAGGCATCCGCGCGCCGCAGATTTGTGAAAATCGGCGGGGTGCGTCCATCGCCCGATATTGGTTGTCTGCCGTAAAAAAAGAGCCGCTCACGCGGCTCTTTTTTTACGGCACTTCAGTCCCTTCGAATTCGTATTCCCAATCGTCCACGCCGCCCAGGCTGTAGACCTGGGTATATCCCATCGTCCGGGCTTTTTCCAGCGCGGTCTGGGCGCGCACCCCTTTGGCGCAGTAGAAGATGATCTGGGTGTTTTTGTCCGGCACAGCGCCGGGAAGGGTCTGCTCCACGCTGCCCACCGGCAGGTTGATCGCTCCCTTGACGTGACGGGGCTCGTATTCCTCCGGCTGGCGGACGTCGATGATGACCGCCCCGTTTTGCTGCGCCTGCAGCGCCGCCGGGGATTTGATGGCGTACTGCCGCACCGCGTCGGTGTCCAGCACCGTCACGTCGTAGTCCTTCCCCACCAGCGCGATCTTGCCGCCGTTGTAGGCGACGGCGTTGAAGTCTTTGCCGCCGACGGTCTCCATCTTGTTGCACTGGGAGCAGTCGGGCAGGGTGTAGATGGCGCCGCCGCTGCAGGCGAGATAGGTCTGGTCGGCGTCAAAGGCGACCCCGGTCACCCGCAGCGCCGACACGTCCTGCGGCTCGTCGTTGTAATAGCTCAGATCCCGCTGGGTCCACACGCCGCCCTCCTGGGTGGTGGCGTAAACCGGGCCGTCCTTTTCATCCTGCCCGGTGGCGACGAAGACCAGCCCGTTCCAGACGATCCGGTGAAAGGTGGTCTGCATCCCGTAGTAGCCGTTGTAATCCATCAGCGTCCACTCGGTCAGATTGACCGATTCCACCGCCTGGCCGGCGTCGGTGACGCCGATGCACCGCTCGTCGCCGCCCGCCAGACCGACGACGGTATCCTTCACGCCGCTGTCCAGCGCCTTTACCCCGTCGCCTTCCCAGTACAGCAGGGTGCCTTTTTCACCGCCGGCGACCCAGCGGCCCGCCCACCAGGTAACGGCGTAGAGATCCCGCGTCGTTCCGGATTCCAGCGCCGTAAAGGTCGCGCCGTCGGTGCTGACCAGCAGGGTGCCGCCGTCCCCGACGGCGACCAGCGTGCCCTCGTGCGCCGCGACGTCCCGCAGATGGACCGTCGTCGGGGACGAAAGCGCCTGCGCTTTGCCGGTGTCGACGTCGATGGCGCCGATCCTGCCTTCGGTGCCCACGGCGATAAAACCCATATGGTAGGGCGCCACCGCTTTCCACGCCGGATCCTCCGGCGCCTTGGGGGTCTGCCCCTCACAGCCGGTCAAGGCCGTCATCGTCATCACTCCCGCCGCGATCAGCGCCCACAGGCGCCCGCGTTTGTTTGCCATGCTCATCGCTCCTTTGGGGAATATGCGCCTATTGTAGCACACCCGGCGGGCGGATGCAAGAGGCGGGCGGATTTTTCGCCTACCGGATCAGTCGGTGATATCCGTCACGGCGTAGCCCTTGTCCTCCACCGCTTTTTTCAGCGCGGCGTTTTCCACCGGCGCGTTCAGCGTCACCGCCGCGGTGCCGCTTTGGTGGCTGACGACGGCCTCGCTCACCCCGTCGAGGGATTCCAGCGCCGCCTTGACGGCCGCCTCGCAATGGGGACACATCATTCCCTGGATCTTCATCGTTTTTTTCATGTCGGTACGCTCCTTTTTCGTTTTTTGCCGCAGAGGTTTATCATGCCGGGCGTTATAAGGCGCAAACCAGTTCAGCCGCAAGGCGTTGGTCACCACGCAAAAGCTGGACAGGCTCATCGCCGCCGCCCCGAACATCGGATCGAGCTGCCAGCCGAAGACCGGGATCCAGACCCCGGCGGCCAGCGGAATGCCGATAATATTGTATATAAAGGCCCAAAACAGGTTTTGCTTGACGTTGCGCAGGGTGGCGCGGCTGAGCCGGATGGCCGCCGGCACGTCCCGCAGGCGGTCGCCCATCACCACCACGTCGGCAGCGTCCACCGCCACGTCGGCGCCGGCGCCGACGGCGATCCCCACGTCGGCGCGGGTCAGCGCCGGAGCATCGTTGATCCCGTCGCCCACCATGGCGACGGCGCCCGTCTTCTGCAGCCGGCGGACCGCTTCTTCCTTGCCGTCGGGCAACACCCCGGCGATCACCTCGTCCACCCCGGCCTGCCGGCCGATGGCGGCGGCGGTACGGGGATTGTCACCGGTCAGCATCACCACCCGCAGGCCCATTCCCTTCAGTTCCCGGACGGCCTGCGGCGCGTCCTCCTTGAGCACGTCGGCAACGGCGATGATCCCCATTAGCCGGCCGTCCCGGGCGAAGAAGAGCGGCGTCTTGCCTTCTGCGGACAGCGCCGCCGCCTTTTGCCGGTCGGCGTCGGACAGGGCGACCTCGGCGGACACGAACGTCTCGCTGCCGCCGAGAAGGATCTCGCCGTTCAGCGCAGCGGTCAGGCCGTTGCCGGGCAGCGCCCGGAACCCGGTCGCCTCGTCGGGCGCGATTCCCTCGGCCGCCGCCAGCGCCATCACCGCTTTGGCCAGCGGATGCTCGCTTTTTTGCTCAAGCGCCGCCGCCAGCGCCAGCAGCTCCCGCTCGCTGATGCCGTCGCCGGGCAGCAGATCGGTCACCCGCGGCTCGCCCCTGGTGATCGTGCCGGTCTTGTCCAGCACCGCGACGGCGGTTTTGCCCGCCGTCTCCAGCGACACGGCGGTCTTGAAAAGAATGCCGTTTTTGGCGCCCACGCCGCTGCCCACCATGATGGCGACCGGCGTCGCCAGTCCCAATGCGCAGGGGCAGCTGATCACCAGCACCGAGATGGCCCGCGCCAGCGCCCAGCCGAAGGGCCGTCCCACCGCCAGCCAGACGATCAGGGTGACCAGCGCGACGGCGATCACCGCCGGCACAAAGATCCCCGACACCTTATCGGCGATCTTGGCGATGGGGGCTTTGGTGGCCGCCGCGTCGGCGACCATCCGCACGATCCGCGCCAGGGTGGTGTCCTCGCCCACCCGGGTGGCCTCGCACCGCAAAAAGCCCGCCTGATTGGTCGTCGCGGCGCTGACAAAATCTCCCGGCGCTTTGTCGATTGGCACGCTCTCGCCGGTCAGGGCGGCCTCGTTGACGGCGCCGCCGCCGTCGAGCACCACCCCGTCCACCGGGACGTTCTCCCCCGGCCGCACGACGAAAACGTCCCCCGGCCGCACCTGCCCGACCGGCACCGCTACCTCTTCACCGTCTCGCACCAGCGTGGCGGTTTTGGGCGCCAGCCGCATCAGACTTTTCAGCGCGTCGGTGGTTTTGCCCTTGCTGCGCGCCTCCAGCATTTTGCCCACGGTGATCAGCGCCAGGATCATGGCGGCCGATTCAAAATAGAGGTTGTGCATATAGCCCGCCACGGCGTCGGCGTCACCCCGCATCTGCGCCCCGGTCATGGCGAAAAGAGACCAGACGCTCCACAAAAATCCCGCCGCCGACCCCAGCGCCACCAGGGTGTCCATATTGGGCGCGCGGTGAAGCAATCCCTTGAAGCCGTTGATGAAAAACCGCTGGTTGATCACCATCACGATCGCCGCCAGCAGCATCTGGATCAGCCCCATGGCGACGTGGTTGCCCTCCAGCCAGCCGGGCAGCGGCCAGCCGAACATCATATGTCCCATGCCGATATACATCAGCGCCGCCAGAAAAGCCAGCGAGGCGATCAGCCGCCGGCGCAGCGCCGGGGTTTGACGGTCGGCCAGCGGATCGTCGGTCGGCGCGGCGGCCGCCTTTTCGCCCTTGAGAGAGGCGCCGTAACCGGCGTCTCTCACCGCCCGGATCA
>JBMNVL010000003.1:0-37111 GCA_050946775.1 Acutalibacteraceae bacterium | reverse complement strand
ATCCAGATGCTTGGGGCCGGTGGCGTCGGCGGTGATGAAGGGCAGGTTGATGTTGCTGGTGGTACTGCCCGACAGCTCGATCTTGCTCTTTTCCGCCGCTTCCCGCAGCCGCTGCACCGCCATTTTGTCGGCGGACAGATCCACGCCGGTCTCCTTCTTGAATCCGTCGATCATCCAGTTCACGATCTTCTGGTCGAAGTCGTCGCCGCCCAGACGGTTGTTGCCGGCGGTGGCCAGCACTTCCTGCACCCCGTCGCCCATCTCGATGATAGACACGTCGAAGGTGCCGCCGCCCAGATCGTAGACCATGATCTTCTGATCGGTCTCCTTGTCGATGCCGTAGGCCAGCGCGGCGGCGGTCGGCTCGTTGATGATCCGCTTGACGTCCAGGCCGGCGATCTTGCCGGCGTCCTTGGTGGCCTGACGCTGGGCGTCGGTGAAATACGCCGGCACGGTGATGACCGCCTCGGTCACCTTATCGCCCAGATAGGCCTCGGCGTCCTGCTTGAGCTTTTGCAGGATCATGGCCGAGATTTCCTGAGGGGTGAAATCCTTGCCGTCGATGGAAACCTTGTAATTGTTGCCCATCTCCCGTTTGATGGACGAAATGGTCCGCTCGGGATTGGAGATCGCCTGCTGTTTGGCGACCCGGCCGACGATCCGCTCGCCGTCCTTTTTGAACGCCACCACCGAAGGGGTGGTGCGTGCGCCCTCCGCGTTGGGGATGACGACGGCTTCGCCGCCCTCAATGACCGATACGCAGGAGTTGGTGGTGCCCAGGTCGATACCGATGATCTTTGCCATAATGATTACCTCCAAAAGTGAAATGTTAGTAAGAAAAGTATAATATAAGGTTGTTTGAAACCGTTATATCCGGATCAGTTGGCGACTTTGACCATCGCCGGGCGCAGGATGCGCCCGCCGATGCGGTAGCCCTTCTGATAAACCTCGGTCACCGTGTCGGGATCGACGCCGTCGGCGTCCTCCCGCATCACGGCGTTGTGGACCTCGGGGTCAAAGGGGGCGTTTTCGGCCGGAATCTCCTCCAGCCCCATCCCCTTGAGGATGTCCGCCAGCTGCCGGATGGTCATATCCACCCCGGTTTTGTATTTGTCGCCCGCCGGCGCGGCGGCGGCGCGTTCGAGATTGTCCAGCGCCGGCAGCAGCGCCTTGATCACCTCGGCGCGGGTAAACGCCCCGAGTTGTTCTTTTTCCTGCTCGGTGCGGCGCTTGTAGTTGGCGTATTCCGCCAGCACCCGCTGGTAGGCGTCCTGCTGGGACTCCAGTTCCTTTTTCAGCTTTTCCAGCTCGGCCGCTTGCTGCTGGCGTTTTTGCTCGTGATCCTTTTTGCGGCCTTTGGCGGGTTTTTCCTCCGCTTTTGGCTCCTGTTCCACGTCGGGCGTTTGCCTGGTTTCCTCGGCCATGGTGTCCTCTCCTTTACTCATCCAACAGCTCCGTGAGCAGTCTGCCCACGCGGTTGGCGAAATATTCCAGTCGGGGGATGGCGGCGGCGTAGTCCATCCGCAGCGGCCCGATCAGTCCGATGGCGCCGGACAGATCGTCTCCCAGCGCGTACCGGGTGATGATGATGCTCGATCCGGTCAGCTCGGGACGGTCGCTTTCGTTGCCCAGCACCACCCGCAATCCGCCGGGGTAGGCGGTCAGCATTCCGGCGACCAGCTCGGGCTGGGCCAGAAAATGGAGCAGCGAGCGGGCGCGGTTGAGCTCGTAATCGGGATGCTGCAGCAAATTGAGCTGTCCCGACAGCTGCACATCGGCGGCCGACGCCTCCTGCGCCAGTTCGAGGAAAGCGGTCAAAAGCGGCGCGGCGGACAAGCCGTCCTCACCCAGCTCCAGCAGCAATCCCTGCACCGGCGCCAGAGTGACCGCCTCGATCGGCTGGTACAAAAACCGGTCGTTGAGGGCGCCCGCGATGCGCTCCACCGTCTCCGGCTCCAGCCGGAAGGGGGTGTGGCACACCCGGGTGCGCAGGCTGACCGTGGTGGCCAGCAGCAGCGCGACGAAGCGCCCTTCCATCGGGATCAGCTGGATCCGCCGCACCACCGCCCGCCGATCCCGCGGCGCGGTGCTGACGGCGGCGCAGCCGGTGATCTGCGCCAGCGCCTGGGACGCGCCCTCGATCAGCCGGTCGGGATCGCCGGACACAGCGTCCAGCAGATGGTCGATGTTTTGACGGGTCGGCTCCGACAGAGGCTGGCGGGGCATCAACCGGTCGATATACAGCCGAAAGGCCGGCGCGGTGGGAATCCGTCCCGCCGAGGTGTGGGGCTGTTCCAGATAACCCATGGCGGCCAGTTCCGCCATCTCGTTGCGCACGGTGGCGGAGGAGACGGCCTGATCCAGCCGCTGCACCACGGCTTTGGATCCCACCGGCTCGCCGGTGCGGATATACTCGTCGATGATGACGGCCAGGATCCGCTGTTTGCGTTCGCCCAATTCCATAAGGCCCTCTCCTTTCCGTTCACATGGGAATTAGCACTCCAACGGTCAGAGTGCTAACTTGACTATAATTTACCATTCCTGACCGCCGATGTCAAGGGCTAATTGTGAATGATTTGTAAAATCGCGCCCGGCGGACGGTTTTGCCGGCTCTTTCATTTTTTACAGAAATCGGGCAATTCAACCACTATTTTTGCACTATCTTGTAGAATTGGCCGGCAAAGTGTTGTGGAAAATGCGAATTGCATAAAAAATCGCGGGCGAGTATAATTATTCTGTTGCCAATTTACAAGGGCAACGGGAGACGAGAAAGGAGCGAGAAACATGAAAGGAATTCGCAAACTAACGGCGATCGGACTGTCGCTTTTGCTGGCCATTCCCGGAGCGGGATGGTTCCACGCGCAGGCGCAGTCCCAGACCCAACAGCTGGCGACGTTTCGCGGGTTTGAGCAAACCTACACCGTCGTCAACACCGCGCAGTCCCAGCATACCCTGTATGCCAACTGGACCCAGCTCGACGGCGAAATCCCGCTGGATCTGTCCGGCAAAGATCTCTCGCAATGCTACCTGCAAATGAACGTCCACCTGACCAAGAGCGGCACCGGAGAGGACGACGCCTCGCTGTTCCGCAGCGGCATGATCAAGCTGCGCAGCGTGGACGATCCCAACGAGCAAAACGGTTACTGGTGGGTGGGCAATCTCGGCCTGCACACCGGCGACAACGCCGTTTCCCTGCGGCTGAGCGAGCTTACCGGCGGTTCGGGCGGCACGGTGACGGCCATCAACTGGGGGCAGGTCAACCGGGTGCTGATGTACATCGATTCCGTCAACACCAAGGTCGGCACCTTTTCGATGACCCTGTCCGGCGTGCGGATCGTGGAGGAGCTTCCCGACGGTTATCCGCAGGCGGAGATGGTCACCGCAACGCAGCAGATGGCGACCTTCCACGGGTTTGAGAAGACTTACACCGTCGTCAACACCCCGCAGTCCCAAAGCACCCTGTACGCCAACTGGACCCCGCTTGACGGCGGCGTACCGGTGGATCTGTCGGGGGTGGACGGCGATCAATGTTACTTGAAAATGACGGTGCGCCTGACCAAGAGCGGCACCGAGGAGGACGACGCCTCGTTGTTCCGCAGCGGGATGATCAAGCTGCGCAGCGTGGACGATCCCAACGAGAAAAACGGCTACTGGTGGGTGGGCAATCTCGGCCTGCACACCGGGGAAAACAAGCTGTCTTTGCGGCTGAGCGATATCCAGGGCGGCTCGAACGGCACCGTGACGCCCATCGATCTCAGAAAGGTCAACCGGGTGCTGATGTACATCGATTCCGTCAACACCAAGCTTGGCACCTTCTCGATGACCCTGTCCGACGTGCGCATCGAGGCGGCGGAACGCGCCGTGGTCCATTACAACGCCTTCGCCCGCGGCGCTGACCGTTCCGGGCGGGACGATTGTACCGCCGTGATCCAGCAATGCCTCAATCTGGCCGGCCAGACCGGCGGCACGGTCTATCTGCCGGCCGGCCGGTATAAAGTGACGGGACGGCTGAACGTCCCCGGCGGCGTGACGCTGCGGGGCGATTGGGCCGATCCCGATACCGGCGGCGCGGGCAAGGGCACCATTCTGATGGCTTACGCCGACCGGGGCAACGCCCAGCCCGACGCGACGGCGTTCGTATCGCTGCACGGCGCGTCGGCGTTCAAAAACATCAGCGTGTGGTATCCCGAGCAGACCGCGGACGCCATTGCGGCGTATCCGCCCGCTATCAGCGGCGACGGGCATACCGTGGTGGAAAAGGTGACTCTGTACAACGCCTACCGGGGCTTTTACAGCACCCATTGCTCGTCCATGCTGATCCGCGATTTTTACGCCACGGCGCTGGCCGAGGGCATTTACGCCGAAAAGGGCTACGACATTCCCCGTATCGAGCGGGTGCGCATCGACTCGTCCTATTGGATCGACAGCGGCCTGCCGGGAGCGCCTGCCGGCGGCGCGGCCCAAACGCTGGTCAACCATCTGCGCACCAACGCCGTCGGTATTGCCGGCGGCCAGCAGGACTGGGGCTATTGGTACGATATCCGCCTCAACGATCTCAAATGGGGCGTGCGGCTGTTCCACGGCAACATCTCCGTCGGCAAGCTGGTCACCACCAACGTGCAGACCGGTATCCACATTGACAAGATCAGCTATCCCGGGCTGGAGGTGTCCCATTCGGACATCAGCGCCAGCTTTGCCGGCATCGACTACGCCGTGACCGGCCGGGAGACCCTGTCGATCTCCGACACCGTCTTCCGGGGCGGCGACTACGGCATCCGCACCAGCGGCGTGGCGCAGCACGGCGTCAGCCTGCACAGCTGCACCTTCACCTCCTGGAATACCCGCGCCATTGAGATGGACGGCGGCAGCCTGAACGCCTCGCGTTGTACCTTCCAGGCCGACAAAACGGCGTTGGGACTGGGAGCGGCGGTGGATCAGCTGGTGCTGACGGGCAACACCTTTGTGAAGGCCGACAACATTTTGAGCGGCAGCGGCTGGAGCAACACCGATTCCCGTCTGGTGCGGGACGACGCCAACCGGGACGTCCCCGCGTCGCCCACCTTCGCGTACACCCCCGTTCCGGTGCGCCAGCCGCGCACCTCCCAGCTGTTCAATGCGGCGGATTACGGCGCGACGGTCGGCGGTAGCGCGGACGCCACCGCGGCGATCCAGGCGGCGCTGAACGCCGCCGGACAGGCCGGCGGCGGCACGGTTTGTCTGCCGGCGGGCATTTTGCGGGTCAACGGCAGTCTGAGCGTTCCTGCCGGGGTGGAGCTGCGGGGCAGCTTTGAAGCCGCCCACTACGGCAACAGCACCAACCGGGGCACCCAGTTGTACGCGTACGGCAACAAGGACAATCCGAACGGCGCGCCGCTGATCACCCTGGCGGCCGGCGCCGGCGTGACCGGGTTCACGGTCTTCTATCCCGAGCAGGGATACAGCGATCTTGGCCTGACCGACGCCGAGCGGGTGCACGCCTATCCGCCCACCATCCGCGCCGACGCCGGCGACTGGATCCAGGATCTGGCGATCATCGCCGGCTATACCGGCATCGACGCCATGACCAACCGGTGCGACGGCATCGTCATCGAGGACGTGACCGGCGCGACGCTCAAGGAGTGTCTGGCGATCGGGCACGGCATCCGGGGCGGCTGGGTGCAGGATTTCCACTTCAATTATTCCGGATGGGGTCAGCAGGGCTTTTATCCCAACTATCCCGCCGATCAGCTGACCGCCGACGGGGTGACCACCCGCACCGATCTGCTGTGCGAATACACCACCCGTGAGGTCACCGGCATCACCCTGGGCGAATGCCACGACGTGCAGTTCTTCTCCGATTTCAACATTCTGGTCGGCACCCAGCTGCGGCTGATCCCCGATCCGTATACCGGCGGATCGTTCGACGGCACCATGTGGGGTGTGGCGTTTGACGCCTGCCAGTACGGCGTCGTGGGCGAAAACGACTGCGACGCGCAGCTGACGCTGCTCAGCTCGATGGGCGTCTTCAACCAGCAGGGCGGCGGCTACAACATCGTGACCAAGCCCGGCTTCACCGGCACGATCAGCATGTTCAACGCCGACGCCTGGAGCGGATATTCCAAACTGGCCTACGTCGAAGGCGGCACGGTCAACCTGGTGCACTATTTCTCCTGGTGCGCCTACTACGCCACCGCCAAAGCCGGCGGCACCCTCAACGTGCTGGGCAGCACCTTTATCAGCGCCTCCAATAACGATCAGGGGCTGATCCCGCACGTCGTCTACGAGTCGGGCTCCCAGGGGATATGCATCGGCAATCTCGACTGCCGCAAGCAGCTGCATCTGGACATCGCCTTCGGCGCGCAGGTGGACGAGCGGCTCAACGGCATCAAGCTGGCCAACTCCCAGCCCCAGACGCTGGCATCCTTTACGGCGGCCGAGAGCACCTATACGGTCACCAACACCGCCTCGGGCAAAGGGATCCTGTACGCCGACTGGAAAACGCTCGACGGCGGCGTACCGCTGGATCTGAGCGGGCATGACCGCGGCAAGGTCTATCTGCAGCTCAAGGTGACCCTGGCCAAAAGCGGCACCACCGCCGGCGACGGTCAGCTTTTTCGCAGCGGCGCCATCAAGCTGCGCTCGGCCATCGACAACCCCGAGCACAACAACCGCTGGGGACTGTACGATCTCAACCTGCACACCGGCGACAACTACCTGACGCTGCGGCTGAGCGAGTCCATCAGCGGCGCCAACGGCAGCACCGTGGAGGCGATCGACTGGAGCTGCGTCAACCGGTTTTTGATGTACATCGACTCCGTCAACCAGTACGAGGGCACCTTCTCGATGACCCTGTCGGATATCGACGTGGTGTACCGTCCCGTCTGATACGAAACCGGTTGGGCGGAAAATTGGGGGTTGCAATTATCCGGTAATATGCTTATAATGACATTGACAAACGATAAAAGGAGGTCATGGGTATGGCCGGATTTGAGATCCACAATTTCGATTTTCAAAAACTGATCGATTTCGCGACGACCGCGAAGGGCGAGGTGTTTTTGCAAACGCCGGAGGGAGACGTGCTGAACATGAAAAGCCGTCTGACCCAGCTTTTGGCGCTGTCGAGCGCCATCGATTGGGGCACCATCGGCACCGCCACGGTGATCTGCAAGGATCCCGAGGACGAATCCCGCCTGTTCCGGTTGAATCTGTACGGCAGCGACGAGGAGAAATGATCGAAAACCCGGCTGAGCGATCAGCCGGGTTTTTTCGTCAGAAAATCGTAAGGAGTTTGCCTCTCCTCAAGTCGGGCAAAATGTGGTACAATAGAGGTATCCGAGGGAGAGGGGGAAACGCCATGGCCATTCTGGTGGTGGACGACGAGCGGGAGATCGCCGATCTGGTGGCGGTCTATCTGCAAAACGAGGGGTTTGAGACCGACGTGTTCTACAACGGCGCCCAGGCGCTGTCTTATATCCGGACCGAGCAGCCGCAGATGGCCGTTCTGGACGTGATGCTGCCCGACGTCGACGGCTTCGCGCTTTGCCGCGCCATCCGGGAAAAGCACACCTATCCGGTGATGATGCTGACCGCCAAAGGGGAGGATATGGACAAGATCAACGGGCTGTCCATCGGCGCCGACGATTACATGACCAAGCCCTTCAACCCGCTGGAGATGGTGGCGCGGGTCAAGGCACAGCTGCGCCGGTACAACCGTTACAACGACGCCGCCAAGCCGGACAACGTGTTCGATTACGGCGGACTGGTGATCAACCGGGACACCCACGCGTGCACCCTTTACGGCCAGCCGGTGTCGCTGACGCCCACCGAGTTCAACATCCTGTGGGCGCTGTGCGAAAGCGACGGCCGGGTGGTGTCGGCCGAGGAGCTGTTCGAGCGGGTCTGGGGTGAGGAATATCTCGACAGCAACAACACCGTGATGGTGCATATCCGCCGTCTGCGGGAAAAGCTGCAGGAACCGCCGCGCAAGCTGCGGTTCATCAAAACGGTATGGGGAGTGGGATATAAAATTGAAAAGAACGATCTTTGACCAGCTGCAATGGAAGCTGATCGGCAAGCTGCTGCTGCGGTTTTTGCTTTTCAACGGCGGGTTTTGGGGGCTGGTGGTATCCATTTTGGTGGTGGACCGGCTTTTCCATTTTCTGTATACCGGCACCACCCTGCTGATCGTGCTGGCGACCCTGTACGTTGTGGGAACGGCGGTGTGTCTGTATTCGGTCTTTCTCACCGCCGCGCGGTATCTCGAAACGGTGGAGGACGGTATCTCCGCCGTGACCGCCCGCCAGCCGCTGCCGCTGTTTCCCAGCGATCTGCGCGCCGCCGAAAGCGCCCTGCGGAATCTGCAGACCGGCCTGTACGAGCAGGAGCGCTCGGCGCGGGAAGCCGAACAGCGCAAAAACGATCTGGTGGTCTATCTGGCGCACGATCTGAAAACCCCGCTCACCTCGGTGATCGGGTATCTCAGCCTGATGGAGGAATCTCCCGATCTGCCGGTGGAGCAGCGGGCGAAATACACCGCCATCACCCTGGACAAGGCTTACCGGCTGGAACAGCTCATCAACGAGTTTTTCGACATCACCCGGTTCAATCTGCAAACCATCACGCTGGATCACAACCGGATCGATCTGGGGGTGATGCTGCGCCAGCTGGCCGAGGAGTTTTATCCGCTGCTGGAGGAGAAGCGGCTGACCGTCCGGGTGGAGGTGCCGCGGGAGATCGTGCTGATCGGCGACGCCGACAAGCTGGCGCGGGTGTTCGACAACCTGCTGCGCAACGCCGTCAGCTACAGTTATCCCGATACCGTCATCACCCTGTCGGCCGAGACGGTCGGGGGAATGGCGGCCGTCACGGTGCGCAACGTCGGCGACGAGATCCCGCGGGACAAGCTCGAGCGGGTCTTCGATAAATTTTTCCGGCTGGATACCGCCCGGCAAAGCCGGGGCGGCGGTGCGGGGCTGGGACTGGCCATCGCCAAGCAGATCGTCACCCAGCACGGCGGCGGCATCACCGCCGCCAGTACCCCGGAATACACCGCCTTTACCATCACCCTGCCCCTGAAGCGATAAAAACTCCCCTTCTCCCGTAACCGAATGCCGGCGATTCCGGTCTATACGGGTGAAGGGGGTTTTTATGTGAAACGTGTGCTGTGGGCGCTGACGGCCGCCCTGATCGCCGTCGGACTGTTTTGTTCCGGATGCGGCGTAACGCCGCCGCCTAAGGAAACCGAAGAGACCAACGTCGATCTCGCCGTTGACGGCGACCAGACAGAGCACCATCGCGTTGAAGATTGCGACGATTATTATTACGGCGATGGTTCTGTTAACGCTGCAGATCCCGCCAGTCGTCCCTATCTGGATGCTTTTGACGCGAGGATGGAGGACAAATACGGCCACGATAACACGATCGAACACGAGAACCTGATGTATTATTCTTATAAAGTCATAAGCTCCCAAAAAACAGGCGATTACGATTTCAGGTTTCTGAGAAAAACGTTGAGCGAGTACTACGGTTATGCTGAGGATAGCATTACCGAAGCGTATTCGTTGGAGATTGATGTGCGTGTGGATACGATCGTCTACATTTCAGAGGTAGATGATTATTCTGATGATGTGAACGTCTTTGAAGACACATGGTACATCCATGCCGTCAAGGTCGACGGCGAATGGGAGCTGTTTCGTCTGGACTTTGATCGGTTTTGAATGCATCCGTAAAAACGCGTCACCTGTGAAAACAGGCGGCGCGTTGGTTTATCCATCCAGCAGATGGGCGATGACGTGGTTGGAGACCAAAAACCCCTGGCGGGTCAGGCGGATGCCGCCCTCGTCGACGACCGTCAGATCCGCCGGCAGCGCGGCGGCCCTTTTTCGCCAAAGGGCGGGGATCGGCGAGCCGAAGCGGGCTTGGAATCCCACCTCGGTGATCCCCGCGGTCAGCCGCAGCCGCAGCATCAGGTATTCCTCTTTGGAACCGTCGGCGACAAGCGGGTCGGCGGCTTCCGGCAAGGGGTCGACGCCCTGCAAAAAGGAGGCAAGGTCCCGGGGATAATACCACCGCTTGTCCTCCATAAAGGAATGCGCCGACGGTCCCAGCCCCAAATAGGGGCGCTGATCCCAGTATTTCAGATTGTGGCGGCTTTCAAAGCCCGGCCGGGCGAAATTGGAGATCTCGTACTGGGCAAACCCGGCGTCCCCGGCCGCCTGTGCCGCGGCCAGATACCGGTCGGCGATCTCGTCTTCGTTTGGCAGATCGAGCCGCCGGGCGGCGAAGGGGGTGCCCTCCTCGATTTTCAGCAGATAGGCCGACAGGTGGGTCGCCCCCAGCGACGCCGCCTCCTTGACCGCGGCGACGGCGGTGGTGTCGGTCTGCCGGGGAATGCCCAGCATCACGTCCAGCGACAGATTGTCGATCCCCGCCCGGTGGGCGGCTTCCACCGCCCGCACCGTGTCGGCGCGGGTGTGCCGCCGCCCCAGCGCGGCCAACTCCTCGTCGGTGACCGCCTGCATCCCCAGCGACAGCCGGTTGCCGCCGGCCGCCTTGAACGCCGCCAGCAGATCCCCCAATTCGTCGCCGGGATTGGCCTCCAGGGTGATCTCGGCGTTATGCAGTCCCCACAGGGCGGCGGCCCGGTCGATCAGGGCGGCGATCCGTTTGCCGCCCAGCAGGGACGGGGTGCCGCCGCCGAAATACAGGGTGTCCGCCTGGGCGGGATAGCGGGCGTGCATCCGCTCCATTTCCCGGAGCAGAGCGGCGACGTAGCCGTCCAACCGGTCGTCGTCCGCCCCGGGCAGGGAATAAAAATCGCAGTAGGGGCATTTGCGCACGCAAAAAGGGACGTGGATATACAGCCCGATCGGCTCTGTCATACACGTCCCTCCTGTTGTTTATGTGAGTTGGGGCAAGCAGCGCCTCCCTCGTCAGAGGGAGCCTTTTGTGTGCTCACACCGGATCACTGTGGCGGATCAATCCTCGTCCAGCTTGAGCACCGCCATGAACGCCTCCTGCGGCACCTCCACGCTGCCCAGCTGCCGCATCCGCTTTTTGCCTTCCTTCTGCTTCTCCAGCAGCTTCTTCTTGCGGGTGATGTCGCCGCCGTAGCATTTGGCCAGCACGTCCTTGCGCAGGGCGCGCACCGTTTCCCGGGCGATGATCTTGCCCCCGACGGCGGCCTGGATCGGCACCTCGAACAGCTGCCGGGGGATGTTCGCCTGCAGCTTTTCGCACATTTTGCGGGCGCGGGCGTAGGCGTTGCCCGAAAAAACGATGAAGGACAGCGCGTCCACCAGTTCCCCGTTGAGCAGAATATCCAGCTTGACCAGATCGCTTTTGACGTAGCCCTTGAGCTCGTAATCAAAGCTGGCGTAGCCCTTGGTGCGGGATTTCAGCGCGTCGAAGAAATCGTAAACGATCTCGTTGAGGGGCAGCTCGTAGTGGATATCCACCCGGGTGGGATCGAGATATTTCATATCGTGGAAAATCCCCCGGCGCTGTTGGCACAGCTCCATGATGTTGCCGACGTAATCCTTTGGAGCGAGGATATGGGCGTCGGCGATCGGCTCTTCCGCCAGCGCGATGGTGCCGGGATCGGGGTAGTTGGTGGGGTTGTCAATGTAGCGCACCGTCCCGTCGGTCAGGGTGATGCGGTAGATGACGCTGGGCGCGGTGGTGATCAGATCGAGATCGTATTCCCGCTCCAGCCGTTCCTGGATGATCTCCATATGGAGCAGCCCCAAAAAGCCGCAGCGGAAGCCGAAGCCCAGCGCCACCGACGTTTCCGGCTCGAAGGTGAGGGAGGCGTCGTTGAGCTGCAGCCGTTCCAGCGCCTCCCGCAGATCCTGATAATGGGCGCCGTCGGCCGGAAAAATGCCGCAGAAAACCATCGGGTTGACCTTGCGGTAGCCCGGCAGCGCCTCGGCGGCGGGACGGCTTTGCAGGGTAACGGTGTCGCCCACCCGTGCCTCGCTGACGGTTTTGATGGAGGCGGCGATGTAGCCCACCTGCCCGGCGCGCAGCTCGTCGCAGGGCTCCAGCCGGCCGGGGCGCATGATGCCAACTTCCACCACGTCAAAGGCGGCGCCGGTGGCCATCATTTTGATGGTGTCGCCCACCTTCAGCCGGCCTTCCTTGACCCGGATGTAGACGATGACCCCCTTGTAGCTGTCGTAATAACTGTCGAAGATCAGCGCCTGCAAGGGCGCGTCGTCGTCGCCGCCCGGCGGCGGCATATGGTGGACGATGGCCTCCAGCACCTCGTCGATGCCGACCCCTTGTTTGGCGGAGATCAGCGGGGCAAAGGAGGCGTCGATGCCGATGATGTCCTCGATCTCCTGACGCACCTCCTCGGGACGGGCGGCGGGCAGATCGATCTTGTTGATCACCGGCACGATCTCCAGCCCGTGCTCGGCGGCGAGATAGGTGTTGGCGAGGGTCTGCGCCTCGATCCCCTGGGAGGCGTCGACGATCAGGATGGCGCCCTCACAGGCGGCCAGCGAGCGGGACACCTCGTAGTTGAAGTCGACGTGGCCGGGGGT
This sequence comes from Acutalibacteraceae bacterium, assembly GCA_050946775.1. Taxonomy (GTDB): domain Bacteria; phylum Bacillota; class Clostridia; order Oscillospirales; family Acutalibacteraceae; genus UMGS1474. The sequence goes on along the minus strand of JBMNVL010000003.1, from coordinate 24,587 downwards.
GTCGATCAAATTGAAAACGTAGGTCTGGCCGTCCTTGGCGTCATAGGACACGGTGACGGCGTGCGCCTTGATGGTAATGCCCCGTTCCCGCTCGAGATCCATGCTGTCCAGCAGCTGATCTTCCATGTCCCGCAGCGCCACCGCCCGGGTTTTTTCCAGAATGCGGTCGGCCAGGGTGGATTTGCCGTGGTCGATATGCGCGATGATGCAAAAATTGCGGGTATTGTCCCGACAAACGCCCACTTGTCAACACCTCAAAACTTCAGAATGGGGATAGTATAGCATACTTTTCCAAAAAGAACAACCCCGCCCGGATCGCTCCGGGCGGGATGGAAATACCGACATTATTTCACCGAGGCGGGATCGTCGGTCTGGGTGCGGGTGGGCAGCGGGATCATACCCGCCAGCGGCGACGCCGGCAGGGTCAGATAGACCCGCCCGAAGGCGTCGATCAGCGCCAGCACCGTCAAAAAGATCCCCACCAGCTTGGGGGTGAAAAGGGGAAACTCAAACATACTGTTGACGCCAAAGCCCGCCAAAAAGGCCAGTACCGTCACCCCGACCCGGCGGGTATCGCCCTTGAGCCGGGTCAGCCGTACTCCGGTCTGCAGCGCCCGGAAACCGGCCGCCAGCATGATGGCCAGCCCGACCAGCCCGCCCTCGTTGAGCAGCTGCAGCACCACGTTGTGGGCGTGCGGGACGTTCAGCCCGTGCTCGGCCAGCAGGGTGCCGGTGGTGCCGCCGCCGCTGCCCAGAAGGGGATGGCGCAAAATGTTGTCCCAGCAGGTCATCCACACCTGAAACCGTTCGCTGATCGCCTTGTCGGAGCCGGGCAAAGCCGTCGCCAGCTCGTCCGCCAGGGCGGGCGGCAGGCTTTTTTTGGCGCGGGAAATGGAAAACAGCCGCTGCGCCACCGACGCCGGCAGCAGCGACGCCAGCGAAAAGGCCGCCAGCACCACCACCCCGATCCGTTTGAGATTGGCGGCGGCAAAGACGATGGCGACGGCCGTCAGCGCCAGATAACTGCCTCGGGCGAAGGTGAACATCACCCCGCCGACGGCGGCCAGCAGACAGCCGCGGGAGAACAGCCGGGCTTTGGTGCGCAGGCCGGTGAAGGCGTAAAAGGCCACGAAGGGGATGACCATCACCAGATACTCCGCCAGAATGTTGGGGTTGGTGAAGGTGGCGCAGACCCGGTCGCCGGCGATCTGAAGATTGACCGGCACCGGCGACAGCCGGAAGGCCAGCGCGTCCAGCGGATACCAGAATTCGGTGTGGCGGATGACGCCGAGGATCTTCAGCAGATACTGCGCCACCGCGATCCCGCCGGCAACGCCCGCCGCGCCGGAGATCCCCAGCAGGGCGATGCTGATCCGCCGTTTGGAGGTCAGCACGGTGTGCAGCGCGACGTAACCGGTCAGCATCGAAAACCACATCAGCCAGTTGACGAGGGTGGTCAGCCGCGCGACGCTGTACGCCACCCCCAGCGCGAAGAACAGCAGATACAGCAGCATCCATTTGCCCAGCGTGCCGACGGTGTAGACCCGGCGATGCCGCCGCGCGTCGACGGCGGCCACCGCCAGCGCCGCAATCGCCAGCGGCGGCGCGGCGTATTCGGGCAAAAGAGGAAGCGCCGCGATCAATATCACCGTGATGACCCACGGCTGACGCAGCAGCCGCTTTTCAAACAGCCAGCGACGCATCGGCCCTTCCTCCTTTTCATCGTTTTTATAAGCCATTGCAGACTATACCACAAACCGCCCGCCAGCGCAACGAATGTTACAAAACTGTTGCTTTTTCCGCAGTTGCGTTTTGGAGAAAAATCATTTATACTGTGATCAAGGATCAAGGGTACAAATTTCTGTTTTTGTCATCCTGAGCGAAGCGAAGGATCTTAAAAAGCGGCTTGACCGGATAACATTCTTCGTCGCTTGCGCTCCTCAGAATGACATTTCGAAAGACGGATCGTATTTATTCGGTGTTTACCGTATGAAAAGGCAGTGAGGATATGCGCATACGGCGATGGATCGCGGGGCTGACAGCGGCGGCGCTGGCGGTCTGCTCGGGCTGCGCCGCGCCGGCAAAGCCGGTCAGCCGTACCGCCGCGGCACTGGACACGGTGGTCACGGTGTCGCTCTACGATCCGGCAAACGAAGCCCTGCTCGACGGCTGCCTGGAAAAGATCGCCGCCTACGAGCGGCTGTTCAGCCGCACCGTTGCCGACAGCGACGTCTCCCGCATCAACGCCTCCGGCGGCGAGTGGGTGACGGTGTCGCCCGATACCGCGGCGCTGCTGCAGGCGGCGCTGAAAACGGCCGGGGACAGCGGCGGCGCTTTTGATATCACCGTCGCGCCGGCGATGGATCTGTGGGATTTTACCGCCGACGATCCACGTCTGCCCGCCGCCGACGCACTGGCGCAGGCGGTGGAACATGTGGATTATACCGCCATCGAGATCGACGGCGACCGGGTGCGGCTGCACGATCCCGCCGCGGCGATCGATCTGGGCGGCGCGGCCAAGGGGTACATCGCCGACCGGCTGGGCGACTATCTGCGGGGGCAGGGCGTTAAGGGCGCTTTGATCGATCTGGGCGGCAACGTCCTGGCCGTCGGGGATAAAAAAGGCACCCCCTTTTCGGTGGGGGTGCGGGATCCGCGGGACGAAAACGGGCTGGCCGCCACCCTGGCGGTGCGCGACCGGTCGGTGGTCACCTCCGGCGTGTACGAACGGGGCTTTACCCTGAACGGCAAGCGGTATCACCACATTCTCGATCCCGCCACCGGCTGGCCGGTGGATAACGGGCTGGCGTCGGTCACCATCCTGTCGGACGAGTCGCTGACCGGGGATCTGCTGTCCACCGCCTGCTTCGTGATGGGGGAGGAAAAGGCAAAGCTTTGGATCGAGCAAACAGACGGGGTAGACGCCCTGTTCATCCGCGTCGACGGCACCCAGTCGGCGACGAGCGGGTTTTATAAGTGAAAAACAAAGAGGGAAGCGATCGCTTCCCTCTTTGTTTTATGACAACGTGTCGTTGATCTTTTCGGCGTAGCGCACCGTCTCCATCGCGTCGTGGGCGTAATGGTCGGCGCCGATGGCGTCGGCGTATTCCTGGGTCAGCACCGCGCCGCCCACCACGATCCTGCACCAGGGCGCCACCTGCCGCAGCAGCTTGATGGTCTCTTCCATCGCCGGGACGGTGGTGGTCATCAGGGCGCTTAAGCCCGCCAGCGGCGCGTGGATACGCACCACCTCGTCGGCGATCACCTGCGGCGGTACGTCCCGGCCCATATCGTGGACCTCGAACCCATAGTTTTCCAGCAGCAGCTTGACGATGTTTTTGCCGATGTCGTGGATGTCCCCTTTGACGGTGGCCAGCACAAAGGCGCATTTGCCCGACGCGCCGGTCGCGGCGGCGGTCTTGATCCGCTCAAAGGCCGCCTTGGCGGCCTCGGCGCTCATCAGCAGCTGGGGCAGATAGACCGTTTTCTTCTCGAATCCCACCCCGACGACGTCCAGCGCCGGAATGATCTCCCCGGTGACGATCTCCAGCGGCGGCGTGGTGGCCAGCAATTCGCCGGTCAGCGCCGCGGCCGCGTCCCGCAGGCCCTTGACGATGGCGTCCTGCAGGGCGCTTTTTTGGGCGACGGGGTCGGCGGTTGCCGCCGCCGGCGCGGCGGTCACCGTTTGGGGCAGCGAGGCGGCAAAGGCGATATAATCGGCGCAGTTGTCGTCCAGCCCCTGCAGGGTGCGGTAGGCGAAGTAGACCTTGCGCATCTCATCGGAATCGGGATTCATAATGGCGGCCGACAGACCGTTTTGCAGCGCCATGGCGAAGAAGGCGCTGTTGATCGCCTCTCGCCGGGGCAGGCCGAAGGAGACGTTGGACACCCCCAGCGACACGTGACAGCCCAGCGTTTGGCGGATCAGCTTCACCGCCCGCAGAGTCTCCCTGGCGGCGTTCTGATCGGCGCTGACCGCCATCGCCAGCGGATCGAAGATCAGATCCCGCTTGCCGATGCCGTATTGCGCCGCTCTTTCGACGATCCGCCGGGCGATGGCCAGCCGTCCCTCGGCGGTGGCGGGAATGCCCTGCTCGTCCAGCGTCAGCGCCACCGTTACGCCGCCGTATTTTTTGGCAAGGGGGAAGATGGCGTCCATGCTCTCGGCTTTGCCGTTGACCGAGTTGATCAGCGGCTTGCCGTTGTACACCCGCAAAGCGGCGGCCATGGCGGCGGGATCGGCGGTGTCGATCTGCAGGGGCAGATCCACCACCGCCTGCAGGGCGGCCACCGCCTCGGGCAGACGGGCGGCTTCGTCGATCTCGGGCAAACCGACGTTGACGTCGAGGATATGGGCGCCCTTTTCCTGCTGGCGGATCCCTTCGCCCAAAAGATAATCCATATCCCGGTCGACCAGAGCCGCTTTCAGCCGCTTTTTGCCGGTGGGGTTGATCCGCTCCCCGATCAGGACGGGCCCTTGCTCGAAGGTCACGGCGTGGGTATAAGACGACACCACCGTGTCGGTGCGGGGCTGTACGGGCGCCGGCGGTATTCCGGCGACGGCCCCGGCCAGGGCGGCGATATACTCCGGCGTGGTGCCGCAGCATCCGCCGACGATGCGCACCCCCTGTTTGACCAGCGCCGCTACCTCGGCGCAAAACGCGGACGGGTCGACGTCGTAGACCGTCTGCCCGTTTTCCATCCGGGGAAGTCCGGCATTGGGCTTGAGCAGCACCGGCACCGAAGCGGCCTGCAGATACCGCCCTGCCGCCGGCGCCAGCGCCGCCGGGCCGAGCGAGCAGTTGAGCCCGATCGCGTCGGCGCCCAGCCCCTCCAGCATGGCGGTCATCGCCTCGGGAGACGCGCCGGTCATCAGCTTGCCGTCCTCGCCGTAGGCGTTGGACACAAAAACCGGCAGATCGCTGTTTTCTTTGGCGGCCAGCAGCGCCGCCTTGGTTTCGTAGCTGTCGTTCATCGTCTCGATGACGATCAGATCCGCCCCGTGGCGGACGCCGGCGCGCACCGTGTCGGCGAAGATCGCCACCGCTTCCTCAAAGCCCAGATCGCCGTACGGCGCCAGCATCCGCCCGGTCGGGCCGACGTCCAGCGCCACCCATTTGGGCTGGCGGGCGGTGGATTCCCTCGCCGCCCGGCGGGCGTTTTCCACCGCGGCGGCGACGATTTGATCCAATTCACCGGCGGAAAACTTCAGCCGGTTGGCGCCGAAGGTGTTGGTCATCACCACGTGGCTGCCGGCGTCGAAATACGCCCGGTGGATGGCGGTCACGTCGTCGGGACGGGACAAGTTCCACCGCTCGGGCAGTTCGCCCGGCTGCAAGCCCCGCTGCTGCAGCAGGGTGCCCATCCCGCCGTCGAGGACGAGGATATGCTCTTGTAAAAAATCCAGTACGTTCATCTTGTTCTCCTATTCCCGCCGAAAGGGACACGCGGCGCTGTCGCAAAAAGCGCACCCGGCCGTCGGCCGGACGCAGGGCGTTCGGCTGATCCCGATCAGGGCGGTGACCGATTTGGACGGGGACATCAGCAAACTGCCGTTGAGGGTCAGTCCCAGCCGCCGTTCGCAGTCCAGCAGGCCGAACAGATCCCGCTGGGAGCCAAGCGGCAAATCGCCGTAGCCGGGGCTGAACCGGGGCTTGGCATACCGCCCTTCCGCTTCCAGCGCGGCGGTCAGTTTGCCGCAAAACGCGTCGCACAGGCTTTCGATCCGTTCGGTGCCGATCGCCTGGAAAACCAGCGCCCGGGCGGGTGAGACCGCCTGATAACGGGCGATCATCCGGTCGGGCGCCATTCCGACGGTAGCGGCGAAGGCGATCGCTTCCTCGCAGCCGTCCAGATACCGGGCCAGATCGCGGGATCGCCATTTGGCGAAGCCGAGATCGGTCTCGTCTTCCCGCGCGGCCACCGCAAAACGCCGCCAGCAGACGGCGTAGGTCAACTGCCCGCCGATCTCCTTAAGACAGCCGTCGATCACGGCTTCCAGCGCGGGATCGCTCTGCCGTGCGCCGGCGTAGCGGCGGATCTCGTCTTGGTTGACCGGCGGCGGATCCAGGCGGCTCAAACGCACCACGTCCATCGTCAACGCCCCAAAATGGCCGACAGGTTGGCCTGAATGGCGGCGGCGACGTCGGGCTTGTTCATCGAGTATACGTGGACGTTGGTGATGCCGTTGGCGAACAGATCGATGATCTGATCGGTGGCGTAAGCGATGCCGGCCTGTTTCATGGCGTCGGGATCGTCCCCGAATTTGTCCACCAGACTTTTGAACCGCTGGGGCATAAAAGAGCCGGACAATTGGATGGCGCGCTCCACCTGATTGGCGCGGGTGATGGGCATGATGCCGGGGATGACCGGGACGGTGATCCCCGCTTCCCGGATCTTGTAGAGGAAATTGAAAAACAGGTTGTTGTCAAAAAACATCTGGGTGGTCAGAAAATCGCACCCGGCGTCCACCTTTTCCTTGAGGAAACGGATATCCTCCTTCTGATTGGCGCTTTCGGGATGGATCTCGGGATAGCAGGCGCCGCCGACGCAGAAACCGGGGTCGATCTCCCTGAGCTGGCGCACCAGCTCGGCGGCGTGATGGTACGTCCATTCTCCCCGGTCGCTTTGGGCAAGCTCGGGGGTCAGATCGCCCCGCAGCGCCATCACGTTTTCCACCCCGGCCTGACGGATGGCGTCGATCTGGCGGCGCACCGTTTCGTGGGTGGAGGAGACGCAGGTCAGATGCGCCAGCGTCGGCACGCCGTGGCGTGCCTGGATGGTTTTGGCAATATCCAGCGTATAGCGGCTGGTGCCGCCGCCGGCGCCGTAGGTGACGCTCATGAATAACGGACGCAGCTCGGCGATGGTTTCGGTGGCTTGGCGCACGCTGTCGAAGGCCGTGTCGCTTTTGGGCGGAAACACCTCGAACGACAGGGACAGGGTATCTTTTTTCAATAGATCGCGGATCTTCATGGACGCCGGTCCTTTCCCGTTTTTTTAGATTATACAACGCCCGTTCCGGTAAATCAAGACGGCAAAGGCGGGAAAATCGTGTGATTTTCCCGCCTTTGTGGAGAATGCGATCATTTGGCCAGCGCGTCGAAGCCCTTTTGCAGATCAGCCAGAATGTCGTCGATATGCTCGGTGCCGATGGACAGCCGGATGGTATTGGGATGGATGTCCTGATCGGCCAGTTCCTCGGCCGACAGCTGTGAATGGGTGGTGGTGGCGGGGTGGATCACCAGGCTTTTCACGTCCGCCACGTTGGCCAGCAGGGAGAAGATCTCCAGCGCGTCGATAAAGGCGTGGGCTTCCTTTTGCCCGCCTTTGATATCGAAGGTGAAGATGGACGCGCCGCCGTTCGGGAAGTATTTGGCAAACAGCGCGTGGTCGGGATGATCGGGCAGAGAGGGGTGGTTGACCTTTTCCACCAGGGGATGGTTGGCGAGGAACTCCACCACCTTTTTGGTGTTTTCGGCGTGACGCTCCAGCCGCAGGGAGAGGGTTTCGATCCCCTGCAGCAGCAAAAAGGCGTTGAAGGGGGAAATGGCGGCGCCGGTATCCCGCAGCAGGATGGCGCGGATGTAGGTGACGAAAGCCGCCGCGCCGGCCGCCGCGGTGAAGGCGACTCCGTGATAGCTGGGATTGGGAGCGGCGATGTTGGGGTAGCGTTCGGGCGTCCAGTTGAATTTGCCGGAGTCCACGATCACGCCGCCCAGGGTGGTGCCGTGGCCGCCGAGGAATTTGGTGGCCGAATGGACCACGATATCGGCGCCGTGCTCGATGGGCCGGATCAGATAGGGCGTGCCAAAGGTGTTGTCGATCACCAGCGGCAGACCGTGCCTGTGGGCGATGGCGGCGATGGCGTCGATATCCGGGATGTCGCTGTTGGGATTGCCCAGCGTTTCGAGATAGACCGCCTTGGTGTTGGGCCGGATGGCGGCCTCCACCTCGCCCAAATCGTGGGCGTTGACGAAGGTGGTTTCGATCCCATACTGGGGCAGGGTGTGCGCCAGCAGGTTGTAGCTGCCGCCGTAAATGGTTTTCTGCGCCACGACGTGGTCGCCCGCCTGCGCCAGCGCCTCGATGGTGTAGGTAATGGCGGCGGCGCCGGAGGCCAGCGCCAGCGCGGCCACACCGCCCTCAAGGGCCGCCACTCTCTTTTCCAGTACGTCCTGAGTAGAGTTGGTCAGCCGGCCGTAGATGTTGCCGGCGTCGGCCAGCCCGAACCGCGCCGCGGCGTGAGCCGAGTTGCGGAACACGTAGCTGGTGGTCTGATAGATCGGCACCGCACGGGCGTCGGACGCCGGATCGGGCTGTTCCTGGCCGACGTGCAGCTGCAGAGTTTCGAATTTATAGTTGCTCATAAAAATACCTCTTTCTATATTAAGCGGGTGAACGGGCGGACGAGGGTGCGATCCCCTCACATTCGTCCGTTGCGGAAATTGGCCCGCAATAGCCCTTCCCATCGTTGAAGCATGACGTCTCATCCTTTGCTAAATAACTACCTACCGAGTAGGTTGGTGTTATAATAGCACGTTCGCCGAGGGATGTCAAGAGGTTTTTTCTCTTTTTTTGCGGAACTTATGTAAGAAACCGCGGCGCGTTCGCGCCGCGGGATTTGGCTTTGTGGGGGAAAAGATTCTTCGGGCGATTACCCTCAGAATGACATACCTTTTCGTTGCGTTGTCATCCTGAGGAGCATGGCGACGAAGGATCTTTACCACACACATTCGCGCAAACTTTTGGGTTGCCCTTGGCTCTCCCTTTGGGAGAGCTGGCGAGGCGGCTTGCCGCCGAGACGGAGAGGGCGGTCGGAACCCTCTCCGCCTTGCCTCGTGCTGCGCACTCGTCAATACACCTCTCCCATAGGGAGAGGCAAGCCGGCTGCCGCACATTCGCACAACCTCCCGGCGAGCGCATGGCCCCCTTGCCTAAAGGGGGCTGGATCGGCAGGCGCGATAGCGACGGTCGAGACTGGGGGATAACGCCGCCTATGCGGCGTGTCGCCCCAAGGGGCGACTATCCCTCCGACCTCGTCGCCGCAAGCGGCTCCTCGGCCGCCTCCCTTTAGGCACGGGAGGCGTACGCACCCCATGCATTTGTGCAAAACCATAGCAGGCGAACTTGGCTCCCTCTGACGAGGGAGCTGTCGAGCGAAGCGAGACTGAGGGAGAGATAACGCGACTGGCGGTAATCCCTCTCTCCCTCCGTCTTTCGCCTGACGGCGAAATCCAGCTCAGGCCCTCTTGCGGTGCCCTGCTGAGGTGTGGCGCTATCGCGCTCACCGATCGCCGACCACGGCGCCAGCTTTTTGCTTGCTGCATCCACCCCCGGCGGCGCTCGCAAACACTACCCGTCAGAGGGAGGCGTACGCACCCCGCGCATTTGTGCAAATTTGCGGCGGCGGCTTTTTACCGCTTACCGCCGGCTCTCAAAGGTGGCGCAGGCGGTCTGTCGCCGATCCTGCGCGCTGCGGCCGGACACCGTGATGGCGTCGGCGTCGCACCGGCCGGAGTCGTTGTAGACGCATTCGTCCGCGTCGCACCGCACGGACATCTCCTCGTTGGGATGGCGGTAGCCGGTATCGTTGGTGGCGCCGCGGGGAATGGCGGTATAGGAGGCGCAGAAGGTTTCGTCGGCGCGGCAGGCGTCGCAGCCGTCCACCCGGATGCCGGGCCGGCAGCACCGTCCAGCGGCGTTGGAGGCGCAATGGATCGCGTCGCATTTCACGTTGGTCATGATCGATCATCCTTTCCGTGTCCGCGGGGACACAAAAGCAGTATCCGCCGATCGCTTTGGGAGATACCCGCGAATTATTTCCAGTTATAAAGGCGGATCGCCGGCGCACGCTAATCAAAAAAACAGGGGGCGCGTCAAGATGAAAAAAGCGATGGTGATCGCCGCGGCGGCCGTGCTGCTGGGCGTGGCGGCGACGGCGGGCGGATCTCTTTTGATCCGGCCAAAGGCGGCGCAGGTGTCGCTGGCGACGGTGGACACCAAGCCCATCCGGCGGGAGCTGACTCTTACCGGCAGGGTGGAATCGGCGCAGAGCCGGGGCGTTTGCGTGCCGGTCGCCTGCGTGGTGGGCACGGTGGCGGTCAAGCCGGGACAGGTGGTGGAAAAGGGCGAGCGGCTCTTCACCGTGGACGGGGAGACTACCCGGCAGGTAGCGGCGGCGTTGACCGGCGGCGATCTGCCGGCGGTCGATCTGCCGCGGGAGATGACCGCTCCGATCAAAGGGGTGGTCTCGACTGTGAACGTTCAACCGGGCGATATGGCCGATCCCGGCACGCCGAGCGTGGTCATCTCCTCGGGCGAGGCGCTGCAGATCAAGGTGGGCGTCCCTGAAAAAGAGCTGCCCCGCGTCGCCGTCGGTCAAGCCGTTACCGTCAAGGGAGTGGCGTTTCAAAAGCAGAGCTACCGCGGCACCCTGACCGAGCTGGCGCCGACTGCCCGCACCCAGCTGCAGGGCACCGCCGGGGAAACGGTGGTCGACGCGGTGATTGCGCTGGATCCGGACGATCTGGACGAGTCCCTGCGGATCGGGCTGACCGCCACCGCCGCCATCACGCTGGACGAAACGCCGGCGGCGCTGATCGTCCCCTTTTCGGCGGTCACTCAGCAGGACGACGGACGGGAATTCGTGTATCTGTATCAAAACGGCCGGGCGGTCAAGCGGCTGGTGACCACCGGGCGTGTCGCCGAGGGCGGCTTTGAGGTGATCGCCGGGCTGTCGCGGGGCGACCGGCTGATCCGGGACGCCCAGGCGATCAAAGACGGAATGGCGGTGACGGCGCCGTGATGGGGGATATTGCCAGACAGGCGCTGCGCACCCTGCGGCGCAAACGCGCCCGCGCGGCGCTGACGGTGGGCGGCATCGTGGTCGGGGTGGCGATGGTGGCGATGGTGGCGCTGATCGCCCGGGCGGGCGAGGGCGTTATGGACCGGGAGCTGGACAGTCTCGGGCTCAACGGGCTGTCGGTCAGCGCCCGGGGCACGGCGTCGGACACCCGTCTGCGGGAAGAACATTTGCAGGCGCTGCGGCAGTTGAGCGAGGTCAAAAGCGCCATGCCGCTGCTGATCGTCTGGGCGCCGGTGACGCTGCGGCAGGTCACCGACAACGCCGTGCTGTGCGGCGTTGACGCCGGCGCCGGGCAGGTGATCTCGCTGTCCCGGCTGTACGGACGGCTGATCGCGCCGGCGGACGTCCAAACGGCGGCGCCGGTCTGCGTGGTGGACGCGGCGCTGGCCAAAGCGGCCTTTCACCGGGAAAACGTCGTCGGCCAAACGCTGAGCCTGTCGCTGGGCGGCGTGGAGCGGACGTTTACCGTCGTCGGCGTCAGCGAAGCCGGCAGCGGTCTGCTGCAAAACGTCACCGGTTACGCGCCGGGAATGGTGTATCTGCCGTATACCGTCCTGCAGCAGACCAGCGGACGGGATTATTTTGACCAGATCGCGGTGCGTACCGCCGACGGAGCGTCCTCGGCCGCAACCGGCCGCCGGATCGTCCGGCTGATGGAGCAGATCAGCGGCTACGAGGGGATCTACCGGGCGGACGACCTGAGCGCGCAAAAGGAGCAGATCGGCCGTCTGGCGGGGATCGTCACCCTGGTGCTGACCCTGATCAGCGGCATCTCGCTGCTGGTGTCGGGGCTGGGGATCATGACCGCCATGCTCTCTTCGGTGAACGAGCGCACCCGGGAGATTGGGATCAAAAAAGCGCTGGGCGCCACCCGGCGGCGGATCGGGCTGGAATTTCTGGCCGAGGCGATGCTCCTCTCGCTGCTGGGCGGCGGGATCGGGCTGCTGGCGGGCGGCGGGATCGCGCTGGCCGGTCTGGCGATCGCGGGAGTATGGGCCGCGCCTTCTTTGGGCGGCGCCGCTTTTTTGATGGGCTTTTGCTTGCTGACCGGCGGCGCGTTCGGCGCCTATCCGGCGGTCAAAGCGTCGGGACTGCCCCCGGTGGACGCTTTGCGGGCGGAAGGGTAGGCGACAGCCATGACCGACGCGCGAAGGCGGCTCAAAGGAGAATGGGGGATCACCGTCCCGGCCGAAGGGATCGCCGCCGGGGCACGGATCGCCCTGCGGATGGCGCAGACGCTGGCTTTCGGGAAAAGCGGACGCCCGCTTGGGGAATGGCTGGCGGTGGTGATCGCCATGACCGCCGTTGATCTGCTGGCGATCTCGCCCTGTCTGCTGGGGAGGGACGCCCTTTACGGACGGCTGACGGCGGGCAAGGCGTTGTCCGGGGCGGATCTGCGCCGGTATTGGCGGGCCGGGGAGTACAAACGGGCGCTGGCGTGGCGGCTGGGAATGTGGCGGCGAAGGCTGACGGCGTACGGACTCGGCTGGCTGCCGGGGACGGCGCTGTGGGCGATCGGTACCCGCACCCGGCTGGCGGCCGTCCACCGGGGCGAGACCGATTTTCTGGCTTTCGGTTTTTTTGCGGCGGGTGCGCTGGCGCTGGCGGCCGGCACCATGGCGGCGGCGCTGTGGATGCTGCGCTGGCGGCCGGCGGCGTGGCTGATCGGCCGGGGCGCTTCGCCCCGGGAGGCGTTTGCCCAAAGCCGGCGGATCACCCGGGGACGCACCGGCGAGCTGGTGCGGTTTTACCGGGGACAGACCGGCTGGCTGCTCGCGGGAGCGGCGGCTTTGCCGGGTTTGTACGCCCGGCCGGTGCGGCGGATGCGGGAAGCGACGCTCTTTCAAAAATGGGCGGCGGCACTTGAAAAAACAAAGCGGATGTGCTAAAGTAAAAAAGGAATTCAAAAGAGGGGAGATCACGCGGATGAAGCCTGAGGAAAAACCGTCCCGCCGCGCCTTTTCCGCGCCGGTGCGCAAAGGGCTGATCGCCTTTGCGGTGCTGGCGGCGGCGATCCTGTTCGCCTTTTTGCTGTTTAGGCTGAGCGGGGTGTTCCAATTTTTCAAGATCCTGTTGGACGCGGTGAGACCGATCATCTACGGGCTGGCGATCGCCTATCTGCTCAACCCGGTGATGAACGCCTGCCAAAAGCGGCTGACGCCCTTTTTTACCAAACGGATGAAAAAGAAGTCCCGCGCCGAAGGCCTCGCCAAGGGACTGAGCATTCTGGCCGCGGTGCTGGTGGCGGTGGCGGTGCTGGTGCTGTTGTGCCTGCTGATCATTCCGCAGCTCAGCCGCAGCATTCTGGGGCTGGTCGACAAGGCGCCGGGATATTTTGATTCGTTTATGGAGCGGGTCAACCACCTGCTCAACTCCCAGTCGGAGTGGTCGAAGACCCTGCGCAGCTTGATGCAGGAAGCGATCAACCATCTGGAAAAATGGGTCTCCACCAGTCTGGGCAGCTTCGCCACCGAAATGCTCAACTACGTCACCAGCGGCATCATCAGCGTGGTCAACGGGGTAATCAACCTCTTTGTCGGTATGGTGGTCGCCGTTTACACCCTGGGTGAAAAGCGGACCTTCCTCGGCCAGAGCAAAAAGCTGCTCTACGCCTTTTTGAAGCCCCGGCGGGCCAACGCCCTGATTGATACCGTGCGCCGCGCCCACACCATCTTCGGCGGGTTCATCTACGCCAAGATCCTCGATTCCATCCTGGTCGGGGTACTGACCTTCATCGGGCTGTCGATCATGCGCACTCCCTACGCCCTGCTGGTCAGCGTGTTGATCGGGGTGACCAATATCATTCCCTTTTTCGGCCCGTTTATCGGCGCCATTCCCAGCGCGTTTTTGATCTTGCTGGTCGATCCGTGGCAAAGCCTGTATTTCATCATCTTCATCGTGGTGCTCCAGCAGATCGACGGCAACGTGATTTCCCCCAAGATCCTCGGCAACAAGACCGGACTGACCCAGTTCTGGGTGCTGTTTTCCCTGATGTTCTTCGGCGGGGTGTTCGGCGTTACCGGGATGATCATCGGGGTGCCCACCTTCGCGGTCATCTATTTTCTTTTGCAAAACTGGCTGCAAAAGCGGATGCAAAAGCGAAAAATGCCGGTGTCCTCCCGGCTCTATGCCGACGCCGAGCGGATGGACGAGCAGACCAACCAACTGGAATACCCCGAAACATAAATGGCTCTAAGGCGCCCTGTCACCGGCAGGGCGCTTTTCCAATATCAAAAAACAGAAAATTCCCCAAATAATCAGATAAACTATTATTTTTTTTGACAATTGACACCTTGATATTTAATTTTGTATAATTTATAATGTCTATAGGATATCGAAGCGGTATCCCATTATAGAAGAAGGAGAGAAACGTATGAAAAAGCGCGTGCTATCCCTGCTGATGGTGCTGACCATGCTGGCGACGCTGCTGCCGATGGGTATGGCATCCGTCAGCGCGGCGGCGACCAAAACGGTCGTCTGCGTGGGCGACAGCATCACCGCCGGATCCCATTCCACAGACGGGCTGACCTACCCCTATCAGCTCGCCCAAAAACTGGGCGGCGGGTATACCGTCGTCAACCGGGGCCGTTCGGGCAACGTCATGTACGGCGGCACCGGGCAGGAGGCCAACGAGTATCCGCTGAACATCCTGCAAAACGACGTGACCTCGGCGGACACCGTAATCATCATGCTGGGGACCAACGATACCAAGTATTGGACCGATTCTTCCCTGCACGACGCGTTTGTCGCCCGCTACCAAACGGCGATCAGCACCTTTAAGGGCTGGAACGCCGACGTGCGGCTGATTTTGGCGACTCCGCCCACCTCCACGGTGACCAACGCCACCTGGGCGTATTCCAACGTGCTGGCGGAGGATATCGCGGCCACCATCCGTCAGATGTACGCCGACAATTACGCCTTAGACGAGAACGTCGAGTTGATCGACGTCAAGGCGCTGACCGAGGGCTGGAACGTCGATCACCCCGGTTGGTACGACGACAACGTCCATTTCAACAACACCGGCTACGAGCGGCTGGCCAACGTGTTCTACGAGCAGTTCTGGGACACCACGGTCCACAGCGTGGCGGTGCCCGGCGTGGCGGCGGCGGATATTCAGATCAACGCCACCTCCGTCGCCATCAAGGCGGACGCGGCGGATCTGGCCGGCAAGACGGCGACCGTCACCGTGGCGGACAATTCCACCGTTTCTTCGGCGAACGTGTCGCTGGATACCCTGCCGGCGACGGTGACGGTGTCGGCGCCCCGGGACGGACTGACCCGCACCTACACCATCGACGCGGTGGACGAACTGGATACCGTGGCTCTCTATACGGCGGAGGATCTGGCCGCTTTGCAGGGACAGACGCTCAACGGCAATTACAAGCTGATGAACGATATCACCCTGACGGGTGAAAGCTGGACGCCCATCGCCGGGCTGACCGGTACCTTTGACGGCAACGGCCATACCGTGACGATGAACGTCACCCTGTCGACCGACCGGTACGGCTTTATCAAAACCGTTAACGCCGGCAGCGCGGTGAAGGATCTGACCTTTGCCGGATCGATCAACGCCAACAACCGCAACTATATCGGCACGGCGGTTTACGAAAACAACGGCTTGATTGAAAACGTGACCAACAACGCGTCGATTACCGGCGCCGGCGCTATGGCGTATACGGCGGGCATCGTTTGCTACAACAACGGCATGGTCAACCATTGTGCCAACACCGGCGCCGTTTCCGGCAACAACAACTATATTGCCGGTATCGCGGCGGTGCTGGGCGAAGGAGCCGCCGTGGCCAACAGCTACAACACCGGCGATCTGACTCTCAACGAGAACGGCGCCGGCGGTATCGTCGGTCTGGCCGAAGCGGCCGGCGGCACGGTGGTCAACTGCTATAACACCGGTGATCTGACCTCGCTGAACACGGAAGCGGGCCGCATTTTCGGCGGTATTGTGGCCAGCGGCCAAAATACCGGCGGCGTCACCGTGACCAACTGCTGGAACACCGGTGCGATCAGCGCAAAATACGACGCCTACGACGTCGGCGCCCGTTTGACCGGGTCGACCCTGTCCAACAACTTCACCGCCGCGGCGGTGGCGGCCGACGCGGTGGCGGCGCTCAACGCCAACCTGATGGTGGGCGCTGCCTGCCAGGGCGTGACGTACGATTTGAACAAGTGGACCGCCGGCCCCGCTTTCACAAGCGAAACGGTTGCCGCCCTGGTGCGGGACGAAGAGGGCTTCTATCACATCCGCAGCCGGGAGCATTTTGACTGGTTTGCTTCCAACGTCAACGCCAACCGCGCCCTGAGCGTGGTGCTGGATACCGATATCGATCTGCTGGAGGACGCCGACGAGTGGACGCCCTTGACGCCTTATCCGAACGGCTATCAGGGCACCTTTGACGGCAACGGCCATACCATCACCGGCCTTAAGGTGACGAGCGCCGCCGAACGCAGCGGTATGTTCGCGTATATCGCCGGCGGCACGGTGAAGGATCTCACCCTTTCCAGCGTGAGTATCAACACCACCGCCCGCCGCAACGGCGCCGTTGCCGGACAGATGCAGTACGGCACCGTTTCCGGCGTGACGGCGTCCGGCGTTATCAACGTCACTTACGGCGGCGGCGCCAACACCGCCGGTATCGTCGGCGAGATGGGCGGCGACAAGCAAAACGCCGCTATTGTGGAAAACTGCGTCAACAACGTAACCGTCACCCTGACCCACAGCGGCAACGCCGCTGACGTCAACCTGGCCGGTATCGTGGGACAGGCGGCGATGGCCTCTCATCCCGACAGCGTCATCCGCGGCTGCGTCAACAACGGCGCGATCACCGGCGACGGCACCCTGTCCAAGAAGGTCGCCGGTATCGCAGGCGAAACTTATATCAGCATCGTCAACTGCGCCAACACCGGCGCCATTACCGGTCTGTCGGACGTCGGCGGCATCGTGGGCGTGTCCTATAACAACACGATTGCGTCCAGCTATGACACCGACGTGTACGTCGCCAACTGCTACAACGTGGGCGCTGTTACCGGCTCCAGCAATGTTGGCGGTCTGGCAGGCCGTGTGAATATGTCTTCGCATATCGTCAACAGCTTCGGCGCCACGGCGGCCGGCAGTTACGCCGGCTTGGGCGCGGGCGCGACCACCGCCAACGTTTTCTACGCGTCGGATGTGGCGACGACGGGCAAAAACGGCATCGCCAAAACGATCAGCGATCTGCAGTCGGCCGACTTCGTGCGGCTGCTGAACAACAACGTCATCGCCGCCAGGGACGACGCGGCGCTGTCCGCTTTGGGGATGACCAAGTGGGCGCGGGTCACCGGCGGCACTCCGGTGATGACCGATGAATTGCCCGCGGCGGACGACGAGGTGGATGATTCCACCCTGATCGAAACCCCGGCGCAGCTGTTGGCGCTCTCCAACCAGAACGGCAGCTATTCGCTGGCCAACGACATCACCGTTACGGCGGCGGACGCGGCGGCCATCGCCAGCACGACCTATTATCTGAACGGCAATTTCTCCGGCACGCTGGACGGCAAGGGCTATACCGTTACCGTCGAGTGCAACAAAGCCCTTTTCAATAATCTGACGGTCGGATCCACCGTGAAAAACCTGACCATCGACGGGTCGTTTGATCAGGAAACAACGGCGACTATGGCGTCGCTGGCGCTTACCTGCCAGGGTACTGTGTACAACGTGACCGTGGCGGATACCGCCGTGGTCAAGGGCAAGTGGCGCACCGGCGGTCTGGTGGCGATCCTGCAAAACGGCGGCGTGATCGAAAACTGCGCTGTGACCGCCGCTGTGGGCGGCGCCGACCAGATGCTTGGCGGCGTGGTCGGTCAGGTCAACGACAATGTGACCGCTGTGATTCGCGACTGCTCGTTCAGTGGCTCAGTTGCCTTTACCGGCGCCACCAATGCGGGCAATATCGGCGGTATCCTCGGCTACGTCGCCGGGGCGACCACCAACCTGATACTGGAAGATTGCACCGTGACCGGTACCGTCACCAGCACCGGACAGTTTACCGGCGGTATCGTGGGCTCCATCAACGGTGCATCCACCGCTATCGTGATTTCCAACTGCGTGTTTGACGGTTCTGTGGAGGCGTTCCACGACGTCGGCGGCATCGCCGGTCTGCAAGGTGGCGGCACTATTGAAAACTGCCGCACCACCGCCGCTGCGACGGTGACGGCGACGGTTCCCAGCACCAGCGGACTGGGCGCGGCGATCGGCGGTATCGTCGGTCGGCTGAACAACGGCACCTCGACGGTGAAAAACTGCGTCAACGCCGCCACCGTGACCGGCTACCGCGATTTCTCCGGCGGCATCGCCGGTTTCCTGGCGGATAACGCCACCGCGATCATTGACGGGTGCGTCAACGAGGGTACCCTCAACACCGCCAACGCCACGGGCGGCATCCTCGGCGGCGGCAACGCCGGCATCAAACTGGTCATCACCAACAGCGCCAACACCGGCGCCATCAACGCCGCCAACTACGTCGGCGGTCTGGTGGGTCTGCTGCAGGGCGGCAACACCATGCCGGTGACCGTTGTCAACGGCTTTAATACCGGCGTGATCAAGGCGGGCGGCGCCAAAGCGGCGCTGCTGGGTACGGTGCGCAACACCCCGCAGGTGGTCGTTGCCAACGGCTACGCCTACGGCAACCAGAATATGGGTCTGTACGTGCATCAGAGCGTCGGCAGCAACACCGCCACCGAGACGGTGGACAACGCCTATGCCTGGTACGCCAACGCCGGCACCCACGCGAACGGCTATCCCACGGTGACCGAGGCGACCATGAAATCCGCCAAATTCGTGCTGGATCTGGACGGCTACACTCCCAGCGCGGACGTGCAGGCGGTTCTGGACGAATACGGCATCACCCTGAAGACCTGGGAGTACGTCGCCGGCGCCACGCCGGTGCTGGGCAGCGAAGCGCTGGGCAGCAAGGGCACGCTGGAATATGACGGCGACGTGCTGTTGATCCCGGGCGAGCTGCAGATGCAGGTGTTCGGCGGTCTGGCGGCGAGCAACCACGCCCTGTCGGCCCGGCTGACGGCGGATATCACCCTGACCCAGAACTGGGCGCAGATTGCCGGCACCTACACCGGCACCTTCGACGGCGACGGCCACACCGTGTCCGACTTCAAGCAAAGCGGGCTGACCGGCAACAACGTCACCGGCCTGTTCCAGACGCTGGGCGCCGCCGGCGTCATCCAAAACCTGACCCTGGAAGGCAAGATCTCCTGCTCCGGCGTCTCCTCCGGCGCCAACAGCGTGGGCGCGTTCGTCTGCCAGAACAACGGCCTGATTTACCGCTGCGTGAACCGCGTGGACATTGTGGACGAGGACGAGACCCGCGATGAGAACGGGCTGCTGACCGCCGAGGGCGGTTGGCAGCAGGTCGGTGGCTTCGTTGGTATCCTCAACAGCGGCGGTGTCATCGATTCCTGCGTCAACTACGGCATCGTGACCGCCATCAAGGACTACGTCGGCGGCGTCGCCGGTCAGGCCAACAGCAACTCGCTGATCGTCAACTGCGCCAACCACGGCGAGGTGGCCCACGTGCCCGGCCGGAGCGATACCGGCGGATCGGGTACCGGCGGCATCCTCGGCGGCGCGGGCGGCGGTGTGACGGCGTACGTCATCAACTGCTTCAACGACGGCTTCGTTTACGACAACAACAGCCACCGCGGCTACGTCGGCGGCGTGGTGGGTGACCGCAGCTACGCCTACAACTGCTACAACACCGGCGACGTTTACTACAAGGGCAACGCTTCGGGCGGCGCCGGTATCGGCGGGCGCGATACGGTCATCCAAAACGGCTACACCTGCAAGACCAACAACAACAGCGCCCTCAACGGCACGGTGATGAGCCTGGCCGCGATGAAAGCGGCCGGCTTCGTGACCACCCTCAACAACAACGTGGAGCAAAACGCCTCCGCCTACGCGGCGGTGCTTCAGGGCCGCACCATGCGGTACTGGCGGCCGGTCGAGGGCGGCACTCCCGCCCTGGTGGACGGCGTGACGGTCAACTTTATCGGCAAATACAACGAGACCATCGCCGCCAAGACGGCGGGGTCGCCCGACGAGCTGGCGGCGCTGCTGGAAAACACCAGCGCGACCGCACTGGGCGGCTACGCCTTCACCGGCTGGGACAAGACGGCCGAAAACAGCCAGCCGGAATTCCGCGCGGCCTGTGAAAACGACACCCTGACCATTACTGTGACGGCGGTGTACGAGCAGGAGTCCTCCGCCACCGGTTACCGCCTGTCGGGGCTGGTCGACATGACCGCCAAGGACGGGATGGGCGCCGCGGTGACGACCGAAACCGATCTGAGCTTTGACCAGCGGATCACCGTGACCAACGCCACCGATAAAACCGTCGCCTACTGGCTGCTCGACGGCGCCATGGTGGGCTTTGGCCGCAACAGCTACGTCTTCTACGTCAGCGGCAACAATACGATCGCCGTGGTCTTTACCGACGACGCATCCGTCGTGACCGATCCGCAGGCGGGCGTGGTGCTGCAGCAGGCGACTTACGGCGCCGGCAGCGATACCTACACCCTGACGGTGATCGCCCAGACCTCCATCCCGGCCGGCAGCACCGTAAGCGAATACGGCGTGATCTTTACTTCCAAAGTACCGACGGCGGCGTTTTTGAGCGATCCCGCCAGCGCCGTTGTCAAGGTGAAATCCAGCAAGACCGGCGCCAACCAGCAATACATGGCGCATCTGCTGAACGTGAAACCGGATAAAATCCGCTATGCCCGCGCCTACGCGATCGTGGACGGCGTTACCGTCTACAGCGCCACGGCGGTTCAGTTCAAGACCGCCGCTTCGGGTGTGACGACGGACGTCCGCACAGTGGCATAAAGGAGGTTCGCTTTATGAAACGCGTTTACGAAGAACCCAAAATCCATCTTCTTCGTTTTGCCGCTTGTGATATCCTGACCACGTCGGGGCTTGGCAACGGCGACGGGGCGGAAGATCCCTGGGACGATTAACACGGCAAAAACCGGCACGGGAGTTATCCCGTGCCGGTTTTCGGTTGACATTTTACGCCGGTTTGGTATAATGGGAACATCTGTTATAAAAGGAGTTTTCCCATGATCACGGTATCCGACGTCAGCATCAATTTCAGCGGCCAAAATCTTTTCTCCCACGTGGATCTGCAGTTTAAGCCCGGCAACTGCTACGGGGTGATCGGCGCCAACGGCGCCGGCAAATCCACCTTTTTGCGGATACTGTCGGGGGATCTGGAGCCGTCCACCGGCGCGGTAATCATCGACGCCAAGACCCGTATGTCGGTCCTCAAGCAGGACCACTTCGCTTACGAGGAGTTCACCGTGCTGGATACCGTCATTCAGGGCAATCCCCGGCTGTACGAGGTGATGAAGCAAAAGGACGCCCTCTACGCCAAGGAGGATTTTTCGGAGGAAGACGGGGTGCTGGCGTCCGATCTGGAGGCGGAATTCGCCGAGCTGAACGGCTGGGACGCCGAGACCGACGCCGGCAAGCTGCTGCAGGGGCTGGGGCTGTCGCTGGATCTGCTGTGGGAGCCGATGAGCGCTCTCGGGGAAAAGGAAAAGGTCAAGATCCTGCTGGCGCAGGCGCTCTTCGGCCGTCCGGCCATTATTTTGCTCGACGAGCCCACCAACGGTCTGGACGCCGCCAGTACCCGCTGGCTGGAGGACTTTTTGATGGACTACGAGGGGACGGTCATCGTGGTGTCCCACGACCGCCACTTCCTCAACAACGTCTGCACCCATATCGTCGACGTCGATTTCAACAAGATCAAGATCTACGTCGGCAACTACGATTTCTGGTACGAGTCCAGCCAGCTGATCCAGCGGATGATGCGGGAGCAAAACCGCAAAAACGAGGAAAAGATCAAGGAGCTGCAAAGCTTCATCGCCCGGTTTTCGGCCAACAAATCCAAATCCCGCCAGGCGACCTCCCGCAAGAAGCTGATCGAAAAGCTGTCGGTGGAGGAAATGCCGGCCTCCTCCCGGCGGTATCCCTACGTCGGGTTTACCATGGACCGGGAAGCCGGCAAGGATATTTTGTCGGTCACCGATCTCACCTATACCCAAAACGGAAAAACTCTCCTCGACGGGATCACCTTCCGGGCGGACAAAGGGGACAAGATCGCCTTTGTCGGGCGCAACGAGGTGGCCATTACCGCCCTGTTCGATATTCTGATGGAAAAGCGCGTCCCCGACAGCGGCTCCTTCAAATGGGGCGTGTCCACCTCCCAGTCCTATTTTCCCAAGGACAACACCGCCTTTTTTGAAGGATGCGATCTCACCATCCTGCAATGGCTGCAGCAGTATTCGTCCGATCCCCACGAGACCTATCTGCGGGGCTTTCTCGGGAAAATGCTTTTTTCCGGAGACGACGTGCTCAAGCCGGTCAAGGTGCTTTCGGGCGGCGAGAAGGTGCGGTGTATGCTCTCGCGGATGATGATGTTCGGCGCCAACGTGATCCTGCTCGATCAGCCGACCAACCACCTCGATCTCGAATCCATCACCGCCGTCAACGACGGGCTTAAGGAATTCAAGGGCAACGTCCTGTTTTCCACCTACGACCACGAAATGCTCCAGACCGTCGCCAACCGGATCATCGAGATCACCGACGACGGCCGACTGATCGACAAGCGGATGACCTACGAGGAATACCTCGACTGGCAGGCGACGAAGGAGTGAAGGGCGTGAAGCAGAAAAAGCGGATCGATCCGGTGCGGATCCTGACGCTGGGCTTCGCCGCGCTGGCGGTGATCGGCGCGGGACTGCTGATGCTGCCGGCGGCGACCGGGCCGGAGACGTCGCTGTCCTTTTGGGACGCGCTGTTCACCTCCACGTCGGCGGTGTGCGTCACCGGGCTGACGGTGGTCAACACCGGCGCCGCCTTCACCCTGTTCGGCAAAACGGTGCTGCTGTGCCTCATCCAGATCGGCGGACTGGGGTTTATGACCCTGGCGTCCCTCCTCTTTTTGGCGGTGGGCAAGCGGTTTTCCCTGCGGGAAAGTCTGATCATCCGGGAGTCCCTCAACGAGGATTCCTTCAAGGGACTGGCGGGGCTGGTGCGGCGGATCGTCGGCATCACCCTGGCGGTGGAGATTCTCGGCGCCGCGGCGCTGTGCTTTCGCTTCGTACCCCAGTTTGGATGGGGCAGGGGGATCTTTTTCTCCCTGTTCATCGCGGTGTCGGCCTTTTGCAACGCCGGATTCGATCCGCTGGGGATGGCCAATTCCCTGCAGGCGTACCAAACCGATCCGCTGGTCAACTTCGCCGTGATGGCGCTGGTGATCGTCGGCGGATTGGGCTTTGCGGTGGTGATCGACTGCTTTTCGCCCCGCAAGCGGCGGCGGATGCTGCACACCAGGGTGGTGCTGTGGCTGACCGGTGCGCTGGTGATCGGCGGCGCCGGGCTGATCGCTTTGACCGAATGGCAAAATCCCGCCACCCTGGGCGGTTTGACGACGCCCCAAAAGCTGATGGCGGCGCTGTTTCAGTCGGTGACCGGCCGTACGGCGGGATTTGATACCATCGGGCAGGGCGGCTTGACCCCGGCGGGAAAGCTGGTGACCGACGGGCTGATGTTCATCGGCGCGTCCCCGGCTGGTACCGGCGGCGGTATCAAGACCACCACCTTTTTCACGGTGCTGCTCGGGGTGACCGCCATCGTTCGCCGCCGGCGGGATTACACCCTGCATAAGCGGCGGCTGGATCCCCAGATCGTCCGGCGGGCGTTCGCCATCTTCGTGCTGGGGATGACGCTGGTGATCGTCGAGACGATGGCGCTTTGCGTTATGGAAAACGCCGCCGGTCATCCGGTGGCGCTGGACACGGTGCTGTTCGAGGTGGTCTCCGCCTTCAGCACCACCGGGCTGTCCTGCGGGATCACCGGGGGACTGCTGACGGCGTCCCGGTTTTTGCTGACACTTACCATGCTGATCGGCCGGGTCGGTCCGCTGACGGTGTCGATGGCACTGGCCGCCGGACCGAAGGGGCAAAACGCCGTGCGGTATCCCGAGGACCGGCTGATGGTGGGATAAGAAAGGAAGTTGTGTATGAAACAGATCGCGGTACTCGGGCTGAGCCGGTTCGGCGTCAGCGTGGCCAGAGCGCTGGAAAAGCTGGGCGTCGAGGTACTGGGGGTCGATTTTGACGAGCGGCTGGTGAACGATTACGCCGACGAGTTGACTCACGCGGTACAGGCGGATATCACCGATCCCGACGCGCTGGAAGAACTCAATTTGAAGGAGTTTGACGCGGTGGTGCTGAGCATCCGGGAGGTGGAAAGCAGCTGCCTGGCGGCGATTACCCTGAAGGATCACGGGGTCAAGCGGATCGTGGCGCAGGCCAGCGGCGACGCCCACGCCGAGATCCTGGGGCGGATCGGGGTCGACCAGGTGATCCTGCCCGAGCGGGATATGGGCGCCCGGCTCGCCCGGCGGCTGGCGCTGAACAACGTGGCCGATTATATGGACCTGTCGGACAAATACGGCATCATGGAGATCCGCACCCCGGCGCCCTGGGCTGGCAAAACGCTGATGGAATGCGATCCCCGCAACCGCTACGGCATCAATGTGCTGGCGGTACGGGCACCCAACGGGGAGATGATCGCGCCCCGGGCGGACACCTGCCCCCGGGCGGACGACACCCTGATCCTGATGGGCACTCACGCCGATCTCGCCAAGGT
>JBMNVL010000002.1:0-41389 GCA_050946775.1 Acutalibacteraceae bacterium | reverse complement strand
AGGCTATCATCCGCCCGCGGGATGACAACAAAAGATTCTTCGGGCTATCGCCCTCAGAATGACCCTCCTTTTTTACTGCGGTGTCATCCTGAGCGAAGCGAAGGATCTTTTTTAGCAAACTTACGGTAAGCGTGTAGGGGAGGGGTTTCCCCTCCCGCCGCGCAAACCGGCGGCGAACATTTTTGGCCCCCTCTGACGAGGGGGCTGGATCGGCAGGCACGATAGCGACGGCCGAGACGGAGGGAGAGATAACGCGACTGGCGGCAATCCCTCTCTCCCTCCGTCTTGCCTCGTGCTGCGCACTCGCCAATCCACCTTCCTCTCATAGGGGAAGGCAAGACGCTCCCCGCGAAATGGTACAAACCGGCGGCGGTCACAAGGCCCCCTTGTGTAAAGGGGGTTGTCGCGGCGTTAGCCGTGACTGGGGGATTGTCGAACGCAAAGCGTCCGTATGTACGCCTTACGGCGGCTACAACCCCTCCGTTTTTCGCCTGACGGCGAAATCCACCTCCCTTTGCACAAGGAAAGCATAACGCACCCCGCCGATTGGCGCCTATTCCTCGTTTTTCGCCAATAACTCCATCACAGAAACCCCCAACACCTCGGCGATGGCGGCCAGTTCAATGTCGGTCACCGTCCGGGAACGATCCTCGATCCGCGATACCGACCCCCGGCAGACGTACACTCCCAGCAATTCCAGCTTGCCCGATAACGCCTGCTGACTCATCCGCCGCGACCGCCGGATCCGCCGAACGTTGTCCCCGATCAAATTCATTTTTTCTCCGTCAATAATCCGCGCCATACCGTACACCTTCCACAAATTGTCTTGACACAGGACAAAATATACGGTATCATATTCACAACTAACTAATGTCCTATAATAGGACAAAAAGAAAAAATCAGGAAGTGGATACAATGGAGTCTATATTGACAAGGCGAGAAATGGCGGTGATGCATAACGTTTTTGATCGCGATCTGAAAAAGGCGTGGGAAAACGAGGCATATGTTGACGTGTCTTGGTTGTGCTACGCTACCATAGAACAACGCGTCGCCCGAATGCTGCAAAAGCATTTATCCGGATGTCCTGTCCATAGCAAAAGAAAAGGTGTCCCGGCATCGATCAATACCCGTATCAAATGTGTAAAGCACTTGATTCGCGCACAGTACGGTGGCTTTGCGCTTCTGGATGTTAAAGTTTTTGATCGGCTTTTGACTTGGATTGACAAACGCAACAAACTGACCCACGGTTTGGTATCGTTGGATCATTACTGCTGGTATAAAGACGAGTTTCAGGTGTTGGCCAAGCAGGGTTATGCGCTTATTAAACCATTGTATAAACAAACGAAGATCTTACGTGACTGGGAACATAAAAACCCGGATTTTGAGCAACCATTTCCGTTCAAATGTGATTTGAAAAATCAATGCGTCAAAGCAATTGAAGAGGAGGAATAACTATGAAAAAACTGCTGGCCGTCCTTTGCGCGGCGGCGATGCTGCTGGTGGTGCTGCCGGCGGGGATCGTCGGCGCCGAGGAGGAGAACTGGATCGAGGTGCGCACCGTGGAGGATCTCTACAACGTGCGCAACGATCTAACGGCGAACTACAAGCTGATGAACGATATCGACCTGTCGGTTGCCACCGCCGCCGGCGGCGACTGGGATTTTATGGGCAACGGCTGGAATCCCATCGGCAGCAATAACATTTACGGAGCCAGTTCCTTTTCCGGCGTGTTCGACGGCAACGGCTATTCCATCATTGGTATGCGCATCGAGGTTAGCTCTTTACCATCGGGAACGGGCGGTGCCGTCTATCTCGGCTTGTTCGCGCAGATTTCCGGCACGGTGCGCAATCTGACGATGGAACAAAGCGTGGTAAGCTCCACGGTATACAAATTAAACGAGTATATCGGCGGTATCGTCGGTAATCTCTTGTCCGGTGGGTCGATAGAAAACTGCACCAATCTCGGCCGCGTACTATGCGTTTATAAATTTTATATTCGTGATACTTCGCACTTTGGGTACTGCGGCGGTATTACCGGTTATAGCGCAGGAGCAGTGATTCGCTGTCGAAATATTGGCGACATTAAAGTTGATATAGAAAATGGCGCTTCTTATGGCTATGGTTATGCTAGAGCCGGCGGTATCGTTGGTTCCTGTACGGACAGAGACACCACTGTCAGCCAGTGCTACAACACTGGCGTGGTGTCAGCGCATGGATACAGAGGTGCTGCCGGCGGTATTTGCGGGACTTCCGGCACCGTCAGCCAGTGCTACAATAGCGGATCTATAACAGCAACTTATTATTCTGCCGGTATTTCTGTGAATGGCAAGATTAGTCAATGTTATAACACCGGTTTGGTGAACAGCGGTCAAGGTCAAGGTTACGGCGTTGGGAGCGGCACCATCACCAACAGTTATTATCTTTCCGGCACCGGCAGCAACACTGCCGGTGCCACAGAGTTGACCGATACACAGATGAAGCTGCAGTCGGTCTACAGCGGGTTCGATTTCGACACGGTGTGGACGATGGCGGGTCGGGAGGATTATCCCTATCCCGAGCTGCGGGACGTGCCGCTGATCTACCAGATCGCGGGCAGCGATCAGATCGTCGGCACGCCGGCCTACGGTGAAACGCTGTCGGCCGATCTGTCCACCGTCACCCCGGCGGGCACTCCCTGCGCGGTGGAGTGGCTGGTCAACGATCAGGTGGTCAGCCGCAGCCGCACCTACACCGTGGCGGCGACTGATATCGGCAAGACCCTGCAATTCCGGATAACCAGCACCGACGACGGCGTCATCGGCAGCTTTCGCAGTCAGCCGGTGGTGATGACCAAGGCGCAGCCGGTGCAGGAGCTGCAAGCCCCTCAGCTGCAGGCCAAAAGCGACACCACCCTGTCGGTGGTGCCGGTGGCGGGGCAGGTGTACAGTTTGGACGCTGCCACCTGGCAGGAGAGCGGCGATTTCACCGGGCTGACCCCCAACACCACCTACCGGGTCTACACCACCGTTCCGGAAACCGATACCCATTTCGGCACGGCGATCAGCAGTCCTCTGGCGGTGACCACCGATAAAACCGATCTGCAGGGCGGCCTGTTCATCGAGGGCGACCCGTATTACGGCCGCGAACTGACGCTCGACGCCTCCGCGCTGGCGCCGGAATACGCCACCTACACGCTGGAATGGCGGCGGGACGGCTACCGCGTTGCCGGTGGGGATTCCTATGTGATCGGCGCGGACGACGTGGGGCATATGCTCTCGGCGGCGGCCGTCGGCAACGGCGGCACCCAGGGCGAGATCGTCAGCGCACAAATCGAGGCGCTGCCTTGCGATATCAACGAGGCCACCGCCCGCAATCTTTCGGCGCAGATCTATTCCACCGAGGCGTTTACCCCGGCCGTTACCCTGCAGTATGCCGGGCAGACGCTGGTGGAGGATCAGGATTTCACCGTGGTGTATCTGGACAACATTTCGGTGGGTGACGCGCGGGTGCTGATCTACGGCACCGGCAACTATTCCGGCTGGCGGGAACTCAATTTCAAGATCAATCCCAAAAGCGTGGCAGCGCTGACCTATTCCTCCATTCCCACCCAGAATTACACCGGCGAGGCGATCCGTCCGGCGATCACGGTGTCCTATAACGGTTACACGCTGGTGGAAAACGTCGATTATACCCTGACTTACGCCAACAACACCAACCCCGGCCCGGCCACCGTGACGGTGGAAGGCAAAGGCAATTTCAGCGGCTCGTCGGTCAAACCCTTTACCATCGTGCAAAATCTCCTGTCCGAGGCGGACGTGACGGTGGAGCGGGTGGAGTATCCCTATACCGGCTCCGCCGTTACGCCTTCCTTTACCGTGGCGTACAACGGACGGCCCCTGCGTTCGGGTGTGGACTACACCTATTCGTACCAAAACAACGTTCAGGAAGGGGACGGTCAGATCCTGCTCAAAGGCATGGGCGGCTATAAAGGCGAAAAACTGGCCACCTTCAAGATCACCGGCCACATTTGGGGCGAGTGGACGGTACGCACCGCGCCCAATTGCGTCAACGAGGGCGTGGAATACCGCGTCTGTCCCGGATGCGGCAAAGAGGAGACCCGTGCCATTCTGGCGACCGGTCATCACTATGTGGTGACCTCCAACAAAGAGGCGACCTGCTCCGAGACCGGATTGGTCACTTATGCCTGCACCGTGTGCGGCAGCACCTATGCCGAGGAACCGGAAAAACTGCCCCACACCGTGGTAAACGATCCGGCGGTGGCGCCTACCTGCACGTCGACCGGATTGACTGCCGGCAGCCACTGTTCGGTTTGCCACGCGGTGCTGAAAGTGCAAAACGTGGTGGCCAAAACGCCGCACAACTATTCCACCGAGTGGACGGTGGACGTGGCGCCGACCTGCGAAGTGCCCGGCAGTAAGTCCCATCATTGCGTGGATTGCGACGCCAAGATCGATCTGACTACCATTTCGGCGCTGGGTCACGACTGGCACGTGGCGCAGCGGCAGGATCCCTCCTGCACCGAGGAGGGATCGATCGGGTACGTTTGCGCGCACGATGACAGCCACGTGAAGTCCGATCCGATCCCGGCGCTGGGACACACCGCCGGTGAATGGACGATCGAAACGCCCGTCGGATGTGAACAGGATGGCAGCCGTGTTCTCTGCTGCGTGACCTGCGGCGACGTGCTGGAGCGGGAGACGATTCCCGCCACCGGACACGAGTGGGGCGAGTGGGCGGTGGAAAAAGCGGCCACCGTTGAGGAAGAAGGGATCGAGGCGCGGGTCTGCGCCCATTGTAGCGAGAAAGAGACTCGTTCAATCGATAAACTGGAGCCGATTGATGAAACCGTCCCCGGCGATATAGATGGAAAAGAGGGCGTGACCGCTGCCGATGCGCTGATGGCGCTGCAGGCGGCGACGGGGAAGATTGCTCTGAACGCCGAACAGCAAGCCGCCGCCGACGTGGACGGCAGCGGGGACGTTACCGCCGCCGACGCGCTGATGATCCTGCAATACGCGACGGAGAAGATCACGGCGTTTGCGGCAAAAGAGCCGTAAATCATCCCAAAACATAAAATACCCGCCGTTCCTGTGGGAACAGCGGGTATTTCCTTTTCGCCTGTTTCCTATTCTTCCATCTGCTTGCCCAAAAAGCCGGCGGCGATCTGGGTCAGCTTGATCTCGCCGTCTCCCGGCACGGCGCCGGACTCGGGGAGCATCAGACAAACCGCGCCGACGATATCGCCGCTGGCGAGGATGGGCGCCATCACTCCGGCGTAACGGCTCAGCCCGTCCACCGGCTGCAGCCGCTGCCGGTCGCCGGCTTTGGCGACGTGGGTCTGGCGCGCCTGCATCAGATCCTCCATCTGGCCGGAGATTCGCCGGTCCTGATAATCCCGCTTGGAAATCCCCGCGGCGGCGACCACGTGATCCCGGTCGCAGATCAGCACCCCCAATCCGCAGGCGCGGGACATCACGTCGGCGTATTGCGTTGCGAACGGGGTCAATTCGCCCACCGGCGAATACTTTTTGAACACCACTTCGCCGTCGGCGTCGGTGAATATTTCCAACGGGTCACCTTCGCGGATACGCATGGTGCGGCGGATCTCTTTGGGGATGACGACCCGGCCCAGATCGTCTATTCTACGAACAATACCTGTTGCTTTCATATATAAAAAATCTCCTTGCTTTACATTTTTGTACTGTTAGTATCTGTAACTTACGGAGAAATATACCGCAAGATTTATTTTTTAAGGTGGTTGTGATATAATGAATTAAAGGCGGTGGAAATATGAAGTTTATATTTAATGGAACGCTTGACGAGTTAAAAGAAACAATACACCTGAAGGCAAAAGAATATAATAGAGATATTGTTATCTACAATAACGAACCGAACGTTTTAGAAATCGGATTCCAGCGTTTAGGACATAGCGGTGGTAGATTTTTTATTGCTAATATAACAGAAAAATCCGGCAAAGTAATATTAGACGGCGAAACTAAAAATATATTTCAAAACCAAAAGAAAAGCAAAGCCGGGCAAGTTTGGAACGAGTTTACAGAATATCTTTTAGCATATATTTTACTTGAAATTCTTTTTATAATTCCTTGGATATTCTTAAAAAATATTATTCGCCCTTGGGTACCCCTCATTCTACCTGTTATCTATTTAATTATCCGTCATTTTTTGAACAAAAAAGAAGAGGAAAAGTCGGACAAAGATTTTGCAGAGTTTATGTCTTTATGCACAGCATACACCACAGACGAACAAAATTGGTATGACGTATATAAAAGATTAGATTTGGCTAACGGAAATCTCCAAATCATCTGTGATGATGACCAAGATATGCTACTTATCACTTATGACGATGGTATGCAGATAGATGTTGGCTATATCAAAGACGAAAACACATACTACATTACAGTTGTGAAAGACGATACTATGAAATCTTGGAACAATCCGCTTGGGGTATTTTCAACCTGCGAAAAATCAAAATTGCCAACTGAATTGCAAAAAGCTATTTACAAATTTAGAAATGTATAACCACAAAAGCGAGGGGAATTCCCCTCGCTTTTGTTATGTATAGGTCAAAATATGCTGTTTTTCGTCAAAAATTTTTCTTCAAAAACGTCTAAAAACCCAGTATTCATAAGGGTTTATCGCACTTTTGTGTTATTATACCGCGAGCATCGATGCGGCGGACAATACCGGTTGCTTTCATATATTTCGACTCCCTTTTGTTCAGATATGGCATTGCTATTGTTCGCAAAAGGGAAAAGAATATACCAAGCGAGGCGCGCTTCCTGCTTTTCGTCGGCAAAAAAGGCGTTCATCGCGCCGCTTGATTGCCGGCGGTGAGTTTGGTATAATGGGAGCGAGATCAAAAGAGGAGGCGGTACGATGGCGCAGGGGTCGATTTTGAAATACGTTTTGATTGCGTTGGTCGGCGTGGCGGTGATCGCCGTCGCAGCGGTGGCGCTTATTATCTTTTTCTCAAAACGGGACGTGACCGACGGTCCGGAAATGGCCGGACACAGTTACACCCCTATTTCGCAGGAAGAGGCCAGGCGGATGATGGCGCTTGACGACGGGCATATCGTGGTAGACGTGCGCCGGCAGGACGAGTATGACGCCGGGCATATCCCGGGAGCGATCTGCGTTCCCAACGAAATCATCGGGGCCCGTCAGCCGGAAGCGCTGCCGGATTTTGACCAGATCATTCTGGTGTATTGCCGCAGCGGACGGCGCAGCAAAGAGGCGGCGCAAAAGCTGTTTGCACTGGGATATACCCGCGTTTACGAGTTTGGCGGGATCATTGATTGGACGGGGGAGACGGTTATGAACGACAAAACGGAAAACGCGGCGATCCAGCCGACGCCGGTGCTGGTGATCGAAGCGAACGGCAATCGCTTTTACGCGACGCTGGAGAACAATTCTTCCGCCGGGGCGCTGATCGATAAACTCAACGCGGGCGCGTTGACGGTCGATCTGCACGATTACGGCCATTTTGAAAAAGTAGGCGCGCTGCCGTGGGAACTGCCGCGAAACGACGAGCGGATCACCACCGCGCCGGGTGACGTGATCTTGTATCAAGGCGATCAGATCACCGTGTATTACGACGAGAACACCTGGGACTTCACCCGCCTGGCCCATATCGGCAACGCGACCAGAGAGCAGCTGCTCGACGCGTTGGGCGACGGCGACGTGCGCGCGACGTTTTCTCTGGAATGGAGCGAATGAGGCGGTTTTGAAAAAAATTTTTAACTTTTTTCATTTTTCTCTTCCCTTTTTGTAAAAAAGGGTGTATACTATTCGCAGTATAAGGAGAAATGTTCATAAAAACGGCCACGCGAAAATGCGTTTGGCCATAGGCGATAAGGAGGAGGATACCCATGAAAAAGGAGTATGAAAGCCCGCTCAGCCGGGTTGTGCCGTTTCGTTTTGCGGATATCGTGACCACCAGCGGCGGTCTGGGAACGGGCGACGGCGTGGACGACAACCTCGACGACGACGGAGACTGATCTTGTGCAAGCTTATGCGATCCCCGGGAAAATCTCTTCCCGGGGATCGTTTTTTCACGCCGTTATTCCGTGATCCGTCGCCATAAAAAGGGGAGCGCTGAGGCGCTTTGTAAGAAAGCGGCCTCCTGATGCTTTTGGCGGGTGATAAGCCGGATTCACTTTTCCGCGTTGGTTGACCATGCCCGATGCGGGATGATATAATTCCAAATATTTTCCTTAAAACGGAAAATCCCCTTGCGTAAGGTATTGCTTGTTACGCAGCGTCATGTTGTAAAATCCGTGGCGTAAGGAGGTGAACGCTATGTCCAAATACACGACGGGAGAGCTTGCGAAGCTCTGCGGCGTTACGGTCCGGACGGTTCAGTATTATGATACCAGAGGCATCCTGATCCCCAGTGAGCTTTCCGAAGGCGGGAGACGGCTCTACTCGGAAGACGATCTGAGGCGCATGAAGATCATTTGCTTTCTGCGCGAGTTGGATCTTCCGATCGACGCCATCTCACAGATCCTGAGAGAAGAGCATCCGGAAAAGGTAATCGCTCTGCTGATAGAGCAGCAAGAGAAAGCTCTTTCGGATGAGATCTCTGATAAACAGGAAAAGCTGGAAAGGCTGCGAGGGTTGAAAAACGGACTGAAAAGCCAAACCGCATTCTCCCTCGAATCCATCGGTGACATAGCCCTTATCATGGAAGGCAAGAAAAAACTGAAAGGGATGCGCGGGATGATGATCCTGACCGGGATCCCGGTCACGGCCCTGCAGTGGTTTTCCGTCATTTTCTGGATCGTCAAAGGTATCTGGTGGCCGTTCGTTGTCTGGGCGCTGGCGGCGGCTGTCTGGGGTACGCTGGTCAGCCGGTACTACTTCCATCATGTGCAATACATCTGCCCGGAATGTCACAAGGTATTCAAACCCACACGAAGGGAAGCTTTTTGGGCGAATCATACGCCGACAGCCCGGAAACTGACCTGCACCGCATGCGGTCACAAAGGCTTTTGCGTGGAGGTCTGGGGAGGCGAGGAAGAATGACGGAGTTTAAGAATATCGCCATCGGAAGAAGCAGCATCCCCTCTTTGATCATTACGGTCATTCTGATGATCGCGATCCCTGTCGTTTTCTTCCTCTACTGGCGTAGAAAGCATAAAGAACAGACTAATATCCGCTATCTCGTTGCCGGCGCTGTCGGGTTTATGGTTTTTGCCCGCGTGCTGGAGCTTGGCGTGCATTATTTCTGCCTCCTTGCGGACAATCCCGTTTCCCGGTTCATTAACGGGAACACGGCAGCTTTCGTCCTTTATGGAATTCTTATGGCGGGTGTTTTTGAGGAATGCGGGCGGCATATTGTTCTGAAGTACGTCATGAAAAAGAACCGCACTCCTGAAAACGCAGTTCTGTACGGGATCGGTCATGGTGGAATCGAGATATTGGCGGTTCTTCTGCCTGCCATGATTTTATATCTTGTCGTTGCGGTCCTGTTCTCTGCGGGAAATACGGAAAATGCGCTTCATACATTGAAGATCACCGAGGAAAACGCCACTGCCGCGCTCGCGTCCGTTCAGGCGGCCGCCTCGTTTGATTACGCCATGATGGCGATGAACGTCATGGAGCGTTTGTTCGCAATGTTCCTCCATATCGGGCTTACGGTCATCGTGTATTACGGCGTCGTGAACGCAAAGAAGGGCTTTCTGCCGGCTGCCATTTTGCTGCATATGCTGATGGATACCTTTCCCGCCCTGTATCAGAGAGGCGTGGTACCGTTGTGGACGGTCGAGATCTGGGCCGCCTTGTGGACCGCGGTCATCGTTTTCATTGCCGCTAAGCTCTACAACAAAGTGGAGAAGCACCCTCCTTGTCCGCAGCCATAACGAGCATCGGATATTGCCCCAGAATCCAAGAGACAAAACCGGCGCGGCCGTTACGGTCACGCCGGTTTTATATTCTTTTGCGCCGGCAGCCTCTAACCGCTTTCCTTACGGAGGGCGTCCCGAGGCGCCTCGCTTTTTATATGCAGACTTGTCAATTCAACGCGTCGAAGGCGTCCCGCACGGTGCGCACTCCGACGATTTCGATATCCTCCCGCTTGCCGAGCGTTTTCAGATTGTGGTAGGGGACGATCACCCGGGTAAAGCCAAGCCGCGCCGCTTCGGCGACCCGGGCCTCGGCGTGGGACACCGCCCGGATTTCGCCGGCCAGACCGATCTCCCCGAAAGCGACGATCCCTTCGCCCACCACCGTGTCCTTGAGACTGGACACCAGCGCCAGCGCCACCGGCAGATCGGCCGCCGGCTCGTCGAGATACAGCCCGCCGATCACGTTGAGATAGGCGTCGAGATTGGAGAAGAAATAGCCCGCCCGTTTTTCCAGCACCGCCAGCAGCAGCGACAGCCGGTTGTAATCAAAGCCGGTCGCCATCCGCCGGGCGTTGCCGAAGCTGCTGGGCGATACCAGCCCCTGCACCTCGGCCAGCATCGGCCGGGAGCCCTCCATTGCGCAGCAAACGCAGGTGCCGCTGACGTTTTTGGGCCGTCCCGACAGCAGCATCAGCGAAGGGTTGTCCACCTCGAACAGCCCCTTGTCCCGCATTTCAAAAACGCCGATCTCGTTGGTGGCGCCGTAGCGGTTTTTGGCGCAGCGCAGCATCCGGTAGCTGGTGTGGCGGTCGCCCTCGAAATACAGCACGCAGTCGACGATATGCTCCATCACCTTCGGCCCGGCGATGTTGCCGTCCTTGTTGACGTGGCCGACGATGAACACCGGAGTGTCGACGCTTTTGGCGGCCCGCATAATGGCCGAGGTGCATTCCCGCACCTGGGTGACGCTGCCGGGAGAAGACGCCACCTCGGCCAGACTCATGGTCTGGATGGAGTCGATGATCAGAATGTCCGGCTTTTGGGTCTGCAGGGCGTCGAGAATGGTGTCGACGTCGGTCTCGCACATCACGTACAGGTTGTCGCTGACGACGCCCAGCCGATCCGCCCGCAGCTTGATCTGCCGCTCGGACTCCTCGCCCGATACGTACAGGATGGTCAGCGTTTTGCCCAGATGGGCGCAGATCTGCAAAAGCAGGGTGGATTTGCCGATCCCCGGATCGCCGCCGATCAGCATCAGCCCGCCCTTGACGATGCCGCCGCCCAGCACCCGGTCGAGCTCCTTCATCCCGGTCTGATAGCGCTGCTCGCCCTCGGGATCCAGCTCGGTGATCCGCCGGGGCGTGCGCCGGGTGAAGCCGACCGCCGACGGCGACGCCGCCCGCGCGGGAGAGCGGGTCTCCTCGTTCATGGTGTTCCACTCTCCGCAGGCGGGGCATTTGCCGCTCCATTTGGCGGATTCGTACCCGCATTCGGAGCAGATGAAGACCGATTTGTTTTTGGTGGGCATGATACATACTTCCTTTGCTTTACGGCGCGTACTTCAGCACGCCCGCGGCGATGGCGAACGCCATTTTTTGCTGATAATCCGGTGCTTTCAGCGCTTCCCGCTCGGCGGGATTGGACAAAAACCCGCATTCCACCAAAATCGCGGGACGGGTGGCGTGCGCCAGCAGATAGACCTCGTCCCCGCTTTTTTTCAGCGCCCGTTCGTTGTCGGGCTGCAGCAGGGACAGCACGCTTTCCCGCACGGCGGCGCCCAGTCCCTCGCTTGCCGGATCGCCCGGCGCGTAGAGCACCACCGCCCCGTGATATTGCGCCTGGGGAAAATGGTTTTGGTGGATGCTGACGGTGATCAGCGAGCCGTTGGCCAGCGCGGTGCGGTTGCGGATATCGCTGACCTTTTGCCGGCGGGCGGTCGTCGCGTCGGGATCGTGGATCGAGCGGTCGTCCTCCCGGGTCATTTTCACGGTATACCCGAACACCCGCAGCAGATCGGCGGTCGGCCGGGCGATGGCGAGATTGATCTGCTTTTCCACCGTGCCGTCGGCCGCCACCGCGCCGCCGTCGGCGCCGCCGTGCCCGGGATCGATCAGCACGTAGGGCGCCGGTTGGCCGTTCGCCGGGACAGCTTGCCCAATCCGTCCGATCGCCGCCGACAGACCGACGAGCGCGATCAATACCGCCGCCAGCGCCAGCCGACGGCGAAAAAATCTTTCGTTCACCCCGTACCACCTCCCG
This sequence comes from Acutalibacteraceae bacterium, assembly GCA_050946775.1. Lineage (GTDB taxonomy): Bacteria > Bacillota > Clostridia > Oscillospirales > Acutalibacteraceae > UMGS1474. Next base: position 29,264 of record JBMNVL010000002.1, on the reverse strand, counting down.
CCCATCCTATGCGGGAAAAAGCGGCGGTATGCGTCAGCGTTTTTTCGATTTGACTTTTTTGAAGGTCAGCTTTTCCCCGATGGAGAATTGCCGCCAACCAAGGGTGTAGCCCACGTGGCAGATCACCGGCAGTACCAGCGCCGGCACCGCCAGCGCCAGCAATTGCCACACGCTCAGCGAAGCGGTCGATCCGGCCAGCTGGGGCGCCATGATCCAGTAGCAGTAGGGCAGAAAACTGCCGTTGAGCAGGGTGAAGGCCGACCAGGTGGTAACGGCGGGCAACACCCCCAGTTTTCCCAGCCACAGCACGAGATAGACCCCGATGGCCGGAATATCCGCCACCGCGCCCACCTTCAGCCCCGACAGGGGATCCTGCCGACCCCGGCCGAAGGCGGCTTCGTTGCGGTCGTGATCGCCCTGCCGCCACATCGGCTGATAGGCAAACACGATCAGCACGAACGCCGCGCCGAGCTGGGTGAGGATCTGGCTGGCGAGAACGGCGGCCTCGGGAGGATCGGAATACAGCCGGGTGACCTGCTGTTCCTCGGTCACGGGCAGATCCTCGGTGTAGTCGGGATCGGTGTAGTAATGCCGCTCCACCGTCGGCGCGGCGCCGTCTTCGCCCGCGGTCCAGATGGCGAAACCGATCTGGTGGGTGCTGACGATCCGGAAAATGGACGAAAGGCCCAGATAGATGATCAGCCCGATCAGCGCCGCCACGCAGGTGCGCGCGAAGGTTTTGCCCGCCAGACGGGGCAGGGAAAAGGCTTTTACGTTATCCATGGCGGTCACTCCAGTTCCTCACCGTTTTCCAGCGCGGTGATCATGTCCACCCGGCGCTGGTGCCGGCCGCCCTCAAAAGCGGTGGTCAGCCAGACGCGGGCGATCATTTTGGCCAGCTCGGTGCCCACCACCCGCGCGCCGATCGCCAGCATATTGGCGTCGTTGTGGCGGCGGGACATTTCGGCGGAATAAGGCTCACTGCAGCACACGCAGCGGATCCCTCTGACCTTGTTGGCGGCCAGCGAGATGCCCACCCCGGTGCCGCAGATCAGGATTCCGCGGTCGCATTCGCCGCTGGCCACCGCCTTGGCGGCACGGGCGGCAAACACCGGGTAGTCGCAGCTTTCGGCGGTATAGGTGCCGAAGTCGCGGTAGTCAAGCCCCATGTCGTCCAGCAGGGCGAGCAGCTCCCTTTTCATCTCCAGCGCGGCGTGGTCACAGGCCACGGCGATCATAAAACCACATCCTTTGAAAAAACTGAGTACAGTGTACCACAAATCCGTCCCCGGCGCAACGGCTGCAGCGAAAATCCCGCGGAATATTGAAAAAACCGGAAAGATCGTGTATACTCTTTGCAGATGAAAAAAGGAGGCGACGCCCATGGCACGGGAACGCTATCTCGTCGGGGTGGATCCTGAGGAACTCAAGCCCGATCCGCCAAAGCCGCCGCAAAAACCCGCCAAGTGGTGGGAAAACCTGTGGTATCACTACAAGTGGAACATCATCGTGGGGATTTTCGCGCTGGTGCTGGTGATCACCGGTGTGGCGCAGCTGGTGAAAAAGGACGATCCCGATTTCGTGGTGGTGATGCTGACGGGTGCGCCGACCACCGCCCAGACCAACGCCGCCCTGCAAGAGCAGCTGGAGGCGGTCGCCGCCGACCGGGACGGGGACGGCAAGATCGAAGTGCTCATCGAGGATCTGGCGATGGGGATCGCCTATTCCGACCGCAAGGTGGCCAACGACAACACCCTGCTGGCCCATCTGGCGGCCGGCGACGTGCTGCTTTGGGCCATGGAGCCGGAGTATTACGAGAGCAAGATCCAAAATCTCGCCAAGGATTACGACTTTTTCACCACCCTGTCCGACGGCAGCGATCACGTCGTCTGGCAGCCGGGAGTCGACGGCGCGCCCGATACCCTGTGGATCGGAGTGCGCAACGCCACCGGCACCGCCGACGGCAACGATTCCCACGCCGCCGCCGTCGCCCTGGTGGAAGGGCTGTTAAAACAGAAGTAAAACTAAAGCCCCGCGGCGACGCCGCGGGGCTTTTACTTTTTTATGCCCGGACCTGGCCGGACAGATATTCGCAGTCCATCCGCCACCAGATGGCGTCGGGATCGGGCGGTGCGCCGTATTTGTCGATCCACTTTTGCAGCGCCGCCTTTTTTTGCCGGGGATCGGTCAGCGGCGCGATCTCGCCGAAGGCGATCACGCTGCGCCCCGGCAAGGCCGCGCCGGCTTCCACCGCCGTGAAGCTGACCCGGTTGCGGTAGGACAGCAGCCGGGATAACTGCCCGTCGGGATGCAGGCAAAACCAGATCCGGTGCTTTTCCGACAAATAGCAAAGCGGCACGCCGTAAGGCGTATCGCCGTCGCCGACGGCGGCCAGAACGCCGTACCGCCCGCCGTTCAGCAAAGCGCGGGCGTCCTCATAGGTCATCCGGGTGGGGGTAGTCATGGCGCGGCTCCTTTCACAGCTGCTTGATCCAGGCGGCGGCCAGCTCCGGCCAGGGCTGGCAGGCGGGCACGTCCCGGGCGGTCTGGTCGTTGGCCAGCGCCAGCCCGTGGTCGCCGTGGGGATAAATATGCATCTCCAGCGGCACGTCGTGTTGGCGCAGCGCCGTCGCCATCATCAGGGAATTGTGCACCGGCACGCATCCGTCGTCATAGGTGTGCCAGATGAAGGCGGGAACGGTATCGGCGCTCACCCGCTCTTCCAGCGATAAAAATTGCCACAGCGCCGGGTCGGGATCAGGGCCGAGCAGGTTTTCAAACGAGCCGCGGTTGGCGTATTTGCCCGACGAGATCACCGGGTAACACAGGATCATCCCGCCGGGCCTGGCCTGGCCGTCGGGGTACAGCCGGGCGACCGGCTCGGCGTTCCACAGCGTGCCCAGCGACGCCGCCAGATGGCCGCCGGCCGAAAAGCCCAGAATGAAGATCTTATCGGGATCGACGTGCCATTCCTGTGCGTGGGCGCGTACCTCGGCCACCGCGGCAGCCGCCTCCAGCAGCGCCACCGGGTAACGGTGAGGCGCGCAGTGATACCGCAAAACGAAGGCGTGGCAGCCCAGCGCGTTGAACCGCACCGCGACCGGCTCAGCCTCCCGGTCGCAGGTGCCGCTGTAGCCGCCGCCGGGGCAGACGATCACCGCCGGACGGGTGTGGAAGGGCAGCTCCCGGATATCGTCCAGCAGATAGGTGTACAGTCTGGCCGCCTCGTTGGGCGACGGAGCGCCGGCGGCGGCGTAATCCACCGCCAGTTCCCGGATAGTATGTATCATAATGATTCCTCCTTGTATGGGCGGTTATTCCTCCGCCAAGCAGATCCCGTCGGCAAAGCCGGTCACACGGACGGTAACGAGGGATCCCGGCGAAGCGCCGGTGCGGCAAAGCACCGGCACGTAAGCGGGGGTGTACCCCTCCAGCCGCCCGTCGGCGGCGCGGGTCTCGAGCAGCACATCCACCCGCTGTCCCACCAGCGCCGCCAACTGCCGGTCGCGCTCGGCGTCGCCGGCGGCCGCCATCCGCGCGGCGCGGTCCGCCTTGATCTTTTGCGGCACCTGATCGGGCGCTTTGGCGGCGGGAGTGCCGGGACGGCGGGAATAGGGGAAAACGTGGATCTTGAAAAAGCCGATCTTTCGCACGAAATCGAGCGAGGCGGAGAACTCCTCCTCGTCCTCGCCGGGGAAGCCCACCATCACGTCGGTGGTCAACGCGCAGCCGGGGAACGCCCGGCGCAGCTCGTCGCAGACGGCGGCGTACTCCGCGGCGGTGTAATGGCGGCGCATCCGCCGCAGGGTGGCGTCGCATCCGCTTTGCAGCGACAGGTGGAACTGGGGACACAGCTTTTTCTGCGCCGCCAGCCGGTCGATCACGGCGGGGGTGAGATGATCCGGCTCGATCGACCCCAGCCGCACCCGGTCGATTCCCTCCACGGCGCAGGCGGCTTCCACCGCGTCGGCGACGGTCAGCCCGAGATCCTGCCCGTAGGCGGTCAGATTGATCCCCACCAGCACCGCCTCCCGGTGGCCGTCGGCGGCCAGCGCCTCCAGCTCCCTTGTCAGATCGTCCAGCGGACGGGAACGCACCCGTCCGCGGGCGTAGGGGATGATGCAGTAGGAGCAAAACCGGTTGCAGCCGTCCTCGATCTTGACGAAGGCGCGGGTGCGCCCGGCGAAGCGATGGATGGACAGCGTCTCGTAATCGCCGCCGTGGGCGGGGATGTCCACCCGCCGGCCGGCGCCGGCGGCCAGATCGGCGATGGCGTTCAGCAGGGCGTGCCGGTCGGCGTTGCCCATCACGACGTCCGCTTCCTCCAGCGCCGCGGCGGCCTCGGGAAAGGCCTGCGGCATGCAGCCGGTCACCGCCAGCACGGCGCCGGGATTGTCCCGCCGGCAGCGGCGCACCAGCTGGCGTAGCTTGCGGTCGCTTTCGGCGGTCACGGTGCAGGAATTGATCACCAGCGCGTCGGCGGCTTTGGCGGCGGCGTCTCCGGGGGCGAATTCGCCCACCGTGTGCCCGGCGTCGGCCGCCAGGGCCATCATTGCCTGCGTTTCGTATTGGTTGACCTTGCAGCCAAGGGTATGAAACCGAATATCCATGCGCAACCCTCTTTCATGCCCTTATCATAGCAAAAAAGCGGGAGAAAAGCAACGATTTGTTTACAATTGAGGGGTTGCTTTTACCGGACGCGGCGTTTATAATGAATATATCTGTAAAATGGGTTCGTATAGGCGCGATCGAAAGGAGGCGGACGGGGTGAAAAGGATCCGGATACTGGCGGCGGCGCTGGCGACGGCGCTGGTTTGCTCCGGCTGCCAGATCGGCGACGTTGCCAACCAATTGCGGGCGCCGCGTCCCACCGGCGAACAGCGGGCCATCCAGGCGGCGCTGGACAGCTATATCGCCCGGTCGGGCGGCAGCCGGGAATACATTTTGAAATACCCCCAGGACGGGGATTATATGTCCGCCTTCGTGATGGAGGACATCGACGCCGACGACGAGGAGGAGGCGGTCGCCTTCTACCAGTTCACCGGAGAGGGTGAACCGACCCACATCCACCTGCTGGACAAGCAGGACGGCAAGTGGCAGTCGGTCAGCGATCTGGAGGGCTTCAGCGCCGACATCAGCGGCGTCGCCTTCGGCGATCTGGACGGCGACGGCATCCGGGAGTTGCTGGCCGGATGGAGCCTGTACAACAGCCGCGACCGGCAGCTGGGGGTGTATTCGCTGGCCGGCGAGACCATCACCGCCGTCAGCGACGACCAGTATTACACCAAGCTGGTGGTGACCGATTTCATCACCCCCGGCAAGGACGATCTGCTGCTGTTTCAGCTGGATACCGCCCAGAACACCGCCGTGGTGCGGCTGAAATCCCTGACCGAGATCGGGCTGACCGAACGGGGACAGGCGCCCATCGACGGGTATATCCGTTCCTTCGGCGATTACTGCATCGGCAAGCTGGCCGACGGACTGCACGGGGTGTATATCGACGGATACAAGGACGCCGGCACCACCATCACCGAGCTGATCTACTGGGACGGCAACGGGCTGCGCACTCCGTTTTACAACGAGTACGACTTCATCACCTCCCTGACCGCCCGGCAGACCGCCATCCCCTGTATGGATATCGACGGGCCGGGCGACCGGGACAGCCGGGTCGAGTGGCCGTCCTGCACCCGGCTGCCTGGGTACGAAGAGGAGACGACCGCCGACGCGATGTGGCTGACCGAGTGGAAAAGCTGGCAGTACGAGACCCAGTCCGCCGAGCGGCTGTTCGCCAGCATCGTCAACACCGCCGACCGGTATTATCTGGTGGTGCCCGATGCCTGGCTGGACGAGAGCGCCAACGCCTGGGGCGGTACCGTCACGGCGGATTACGCCTCCTCGACCCATCTGCTGCGGCTGTTCGCCTACAAAGAGGAGCGGGCGGATCACCCCTTTTTGACGATCCGGGTGGGCGCCGCGGACGACGGGGACGACGAGCCGGGCGAGGCACTGGAGATCGTCGACGCCGACGGCAACCGGATCCGCTACCGGATCACCTACGACGAGACCTACGGGCTGGATCGCGAGCAGGTGCAGTATCTGCTGCGGCCGCTGCGGGGATAAAGGAGAAGACGGAATGAAGCACATTTTGGTATGTGAAGACGAGATTTCGATCCGGGAATTCGTCGTGATCAATCTCAAGCGCTCGGGCTATACCGTGACCGAGGCGGGATCGGGCGAGGAAGCGCTGGAAAAATACCAGCAGGCCGCCGACGAGATCGACATTGCCCTGCTGGACGTGATGCTGCCGGGGATCGACGGCTTTGCCGTCTGCCGGGCGCTGCGGGAAAAATCCGCCACCATGGGGATCATTATGCTTACCGCCCGCACCCAGGAGATGGAAAAGGTCAGCGGGCTGATGATGGGCGCCGACGATTACGTGACCAAGCCCTTCAGTCCGTCGGAGCTGGTGGCGCGCATCGACGCGCTTTATCGCCGGGTCAGCACCCTGCGCCAGCAGCCCCGCGGCCATTTGATCGAGGAGATGCAAAGCGGGGAATTCACCCTCAACCTGCGTACCCGCACGTTGAAAAAGCACGACCGGCCGCTGGAGCTGACCCAGGTCGAGTACCAGATCCTGGAATTCTTTTTCGCCAACGAGGACAAACCCCTTTCCCGGGCGGAGATTCTGCGCCACGTTTGGGGAGAGGATTATTTCGGCGAGGAAAAGATCGTCGACGTCAACATCCGCCGTCTGCGGATGAAGGTGGAGGACGATCCCTCCGATCCCCGCCATATCCTGACGGTATGGGGGATGGGGTACAAATGGCAGGCCGGTTGAACCGCCGCCCGGACGGCAAGCGGGAACGCACCCGCCGGGGACTGACCCGGCGCTGGATGCTCAACGGGCTGGCGGTGGTGGCGCTGCTGCTGCTGATCTTCGATATCGCCTTCGTGGTGGTCGCCCGTTCGCTGACCTATCAAAGCGTCCGGGCGACGCTGCGGCTGCGGGCGTCGACCTACAACCGGCAGGTCGACCGCTACCGGGAGGATATCGAGGACTTCCGGCTGGAATCCTTCGCCCGGCAGCTGGTGGAGCAGTTCACCGAAAAGGAGACCATGGAGCTGCAGATCATCGACCGGGGCGGGCGCCTGCTGGCGTCCTCCACCGGATTTATGCCCGTCGAGGGCGCCATGCCGGATTATCAGACGGCGCTGTCGGCGGAGGATCACACCGGGGTGTACACCGGGGTGAATTCCACCGGGGAAAACGTGGTGGCCTTCACCACCGTGCTGACCGACGACACCGGCCATCCCATCGGGGCGATGCGGTACGTCGCCTCGCTGGAGCAGGTCGACCGGCAGATCTTCGTCACTGTTTTGACGGTGATGCTCATCAGCGTCGGGGTGGCGCTGGTGGTGCTGCTGGCCAACCGGCTGTTTGTCAACTCGGTGCTGCGTCCGATCACCGCCATTTCCCATACCGCCCGGCGGATCGCGCTGGGCGATTACAGCGCTTCCTTGCGCAAGACCCACGACGACGAGATCGGGGATCTGTGCGATACCATCAACTATATGGCCGGAGAGCTGGCCGACGCCGAGCGGATGAAAAACGAGTTCATCTCCTCGGTGTCCCACGAGCTGCGCACCCCGCTGACCGCCATCAAGGGCTGGAGCGAGACCCTGCGGGCCGATCCGGTGTCCGATCCGCAGCTGACCACCCAGGGTCTGGACGTCATCACCCGTGAGGCCGAACGGCTCAGCGGCATCGTGGAGGAGCTGCTGGACTTTTCCCGGATGCAAAGCGGCCATATGGCGCTGAAATTCAAAAAAACCGACCTGCTGGCCGAATTGGAGGAAGTGGTCTTTCTCTACCGCGACCGCGCCGCCCGTGAGGGGATCGAGCTCAACTACGTTGCGCAGGAGCAGTCCCTTCCGCCGGTGCTGGGCGATCCCGACCGGCTGCGGCAGGTGTTCATCAACGTGCTGGATAACGCCGTCAAATATTCCACCCCGCCCGGCTTGATCCGGGTGGAGGCCGCCGATATGGGCGACAGACTGCAGGTGGTCATCAGCGACAGCGGCATCGGCATCGCGCCGGAGGATCTGGCGCGGGTCAAAACCAAGTTTTTCCGCGCCAGCAACGCCCGCCCCGGATCGGGGATCGGGCTGGCGCTGGCCGATGAGATCGTTCGCCGCCACGGCGGACAGCTCGACATCGACAGCGAGCCGGGAGTGGGTACCACCGTGACCATCACCCTGCCCACCGCCGATCTGTGATGCGCAAACCCGACCGGGCGCGAGCCCGTTTTTTCAGAAAGGATGAAACCGTATGCCCCAGGAATGCCCGATTCAAAAAAAGACCTCGATCGGCGGTCAGGCGCTGATCGAGGGGGTGATGATGCGCGGCCCCGAAAAGACCGCCATGGCGGTGCGCCATACCTCCGGCAAAATCGTCATGGAGGAGTTTCCCACCAAACAGACGACCGTCGCCATCGCCAAATGGCCCCTGATCCGCGGTGTGGTCAATATGATCGGGTCGATGGCGCTGGGCTACAAATGCCTGATGCGCTCGGCCGAGCTGGCGGGACTGGAGGAGGAAGAGGATCCCGACAAGAAGCCGGGCAAGGCGGAGCAGGTTTTCGTCAGCCTGCTGATGGTGCTCAGCACCCTGCTCGGCGTGGCGCTGGCGGTGTTTTTGTTCATCTTCCTGCCGGCGTGGCTCTACTCGCTGATCACCAAAGCCTTCCCGGCGATGGAAAACCGGGTGCTGCGCAGCGTGTTTGAAGGGGTGATGCGCATCGCCCTGTTTATCGGGTATATGCTGATCGTCTCACTGATGAAGGACATCAAGCGGGTCTTTCGCTACCACGGCGCCGAGCACAAGGCCATCTTCTGCTACGAGGCGGGCGAGGAGCTGACGGTGGAGAACGTCCGCAAGCAAAGCCGCTTTCATCCCCGGTGCGGCACCTCGTTTATGATTTTGATGCTGCTGGTGGGGATCGTGGTGTCCATTTTCATCCCGGTCACCAATCCCTTTTTGCGCACCCCGATCAAGATTTTGACCATCCCGCTGATGGTGGGGATCGGGTACGAGCTGATCAAATGGGCCGGGCGCAGCAACAGCTGGCTCAGCCGGGCGGTATCCAAGCCCGGGATGTGGATGCAGCACATCACCACCAAGGAGCCCGACGACGGGATGATCGAATGCGCCATCGCGTCGCTCAAGGCGGTCATTCCCGACGATCCCGAGGCCGACCGGTGGTGACCGTCGGCGCGCTTTTGGAGCGGATCACCGCCCAATTGACCGCCGCCGGCCGACCGGACGCGGCGTTTGACGCGCGCTGCCTGCTGGAGGATATCGGCGGGATCGGCCGCGGCAGGGTGGATATTTGCCGCGACGAGCCGCTTTCCGCCGAACGGGCGGCCGCCGTACAGGCGGCGGCCGATCGCCGGGCGAGCGGCTATCCGCTGCAGTATCTTCTGGGGGAATGGGATTTTTTGTCCCTGACCCTGACGGTAGGGGAAGGGGTGCTGATCCCCCGGCCGGACACCGAGACCCTTTGTGAGGAAGCGGCCCGGTTTTTACAAAAAAAAGGAAATGCGGCTCCCGCGGTACTGGATCTGTGCGCCGGCAGCGGCTGCGTGGGTCTGGGGATCGCCAGCCTTTGCCCCGGCGCCCGGGTGACGGCGGTGGAGCTGTCGGACGAGGCGCTGGTTTATCTGCGGCAAAACGCCGCGCGGTATCCGCAGTACCGTCTGACGGCGGTCAAAGCCGACGTGCTGACCGCGTTCGACCGGTTCGAGCCGGTCTACGACGTGATCGCCTCCAATCCGCCGTATATCCCGGCCGCCGATCTGCCCGGGCTGATGCCGGAGGTACGCTGCGAGCCGCCGATGGCGCTCGACGGCGGCGACGGCTACCGGTTTTACCGGGTGCTCGCCTCCCGCTGGAGCCGCAAGCTGCTCCCCGGCGGCGCGCTGATGGCTGAGATCGGTCTGGGACAGGCCGAAACCGTCATGGCGCTGTGGCGGCAGGCGGGGTTTTCCACCGTCTATCCGGTGAGCGACGCCGCCGGTATCGAGCGGGTAATTGTGGGAATCATGTAAAAAATCGAATATATGTTCGATTTTTTCGCCGAAACGGTTGCTTTTTGGCGGCGCATTCGGTATAATGGGGCTGTAACGATAATCCGGCGATCGCTCGCCGACAGGAAAGGATGATCCCACCATGGCAGACAAAAAGAAAGCGCCGGTGAAAACCGAAAAACCCGCGACGGCGGACGCGCGCAAAAAAGCGCTGGAAATGGCGCTGCAGCAGATCGAAAAGGCGTACGGCAAGGGCGCCGTCATGCGGCTGGGCGAAAACGTCGGCATGGCGGTGGATCATATCCCCACCGGGTCGCTGTCGCTGGACGCGGCGCTGGGAATCGGCGGACTGCCCCGCGGGCGGATCGTCGAGATCTACGGGCCGGAATCCTCCGGTAAGACCACTCTGGCGCTGCACGCCGTCGCCGAGGCCCAGAAGCTGGGCGGCGAAGCGGCCTTCATCGACGTGGAGCACGCCCTCGACCCGGTCTACGCCAAGGCGCTGGGGGTAGACGTCGATTCCCTGCTGGTGTCCCAGCCGGACACCGGCGAGCAGGCGCTGGAGATCGCCGAGGCGCTGATCCGTTCGGGTGCCATCGACATCGTGGTGGTCGACTCGGTGGCGGCGCTGGTGCCCCGCGCCGAGATCGAGGGCGACATGGGCGACGCCCACGTCGGTCTGCAGGCTCGCCTGATGTCCCAGGCGATGCGCAAGCTGGCCGGCGCGGTGGGCAAATCCAACTGCATCGCCATCTTTATCAACCAGCTGCGGCTGAAGGTCGGCGTGGTCTACGGCAACCCCGAGGTCACCGCCGGCGGCAACGCGCTGAAATACTACGCTTCGGTTCGCCTGGACGTCCGCCGGGTGGAAACGCTCAAAAACAACGGCGAGGCCTACGGCTCCCATACCCGGGTACGGGTGGTGAAAAACAAGGTGGCGCCGCCCTTCAAGGAGGCCGAGTTCGACGTGCTGTACGGCGAGGGCATCTCCCGGGAGAGCGAACTGCTGGATCTGGCGGTCAAGCTGGACATCATCCACAAATCCGGCTCGTGGTTTTATTATAAGGACGAGCGACTGGTGCAGGGGAGGGACAATCTGCGCAACTACCTCAAGGAAAACGACGAGGTGCGGGAAGAGATTTCCCAGCTGGTACAGCAAAACCTGTCCAAGATTATGAACGCTCATCCCTCCGCACCGGTCGATGAGGAAGCGGCGCCGCTGGAGATCCCGATCGAGGCGGCCACTCAGGTAACGGCCCCGGCCGCCAAATCCCGCATCGATATCTCGGTCGAGGATTAAGGCGTGACCATCACCGATATGCGCCGGGTGCGCGGCTCGCTTTACGAGGTGGAGCTGGACGGTGAACCGGCCGGCAAGGTCGACCGGCGGACGATGGACGACGCCGGCTGGCGGGTCGACAGCACCTTGACGCAGCGCCAGTGGGAGGATCTGCTGGAGCTCTCCACCCGCAACCGCTGCAAGGATAAAGCGCTTTTCTGGCTTTCGCTGCGGGACCGTTCCCGCGGCGAATTGCTGCGTAAGCTCAAGGAAGAATACGACGCCGATCTGGCCGGCGAAACGGTGGATCGTCTGGCGGAGCTCGGGCTGCTCGACGACGAGTCGCTGGCGGCCCGTTGGGCGGCGGAGCTGGTCCGCCGCAAGCATTTTTCCCGCCGCCGGGTGGAGCAGGAACTGCTCCTGCGCGGGTTTGACCGGGAAACCGCCCGCCAGGCCGCCGCCGGGGTGGAAACCGACGACGGCGAACAGGCACTTGCAATCCTGCGCAAAAAATATTATAATCATATGCAATCGGAGGACGGCCGCCGCAAGGCCGCCGCGGCGCTGATGCGCTACGGCTTTTCCCGCGACGCCGTCCGCCGGGCTTTTGAAGACTGGGAAAACGAGGATTGAACGATGGCCTATTCGGTGGGGATGGTGTCCCTGGGATGCCCCAAAAATCAAATGGACGCGGAACTGATGCTGGCGCGGCTGGAACACGCCGGCTATCCGCTGCAGGCCGATCCCGCCCTGGCCGACGTGGTGATCATCAACACCTGCGGGTTTATCGAGGACGCCAAAAAGGAATCCATCGACCAGATCCTCGAATTCGCCCAACTCAAAAAAGAGGGGCGTATTCAGCGGATCATCGTCACCGGGTGTCTGGCGCAGCGGTATCAGCAGGAGCTGGCCGACGAGCTGCCCGAATGCGACGGGGTATTGGGCCTTGGCGCCAACGGCGACATCGTGCAGGCGGTGAAGACCGTTCTGGACGGCGCGCCGGTGGTGCGCTTTCCCGACCGTGGATGCTGGCCGCTGGACGGCGACCGGGTGCTGACCACCCCTTCCTTTTTCGCCTATCTGCGCATCGGCGACGGCTGCTCCAATCGCTGCGCCTACTGCGCCATCCCCGCCATCCGCGGGCCGCTGCGCAGCCGGGATATGGACGGGCTGGTTGACGAGGCGCGCACCCTGGCGGCCGCCGGGGTGAAGGAGCTGGTGCTGGTGGCGCAGGACGTCACCCTGTACGGGCAGGATCTCGACGGGCGGTCGCATCTGCCCGAGCTGCTCGAGCGGCTGTGCGAAATCGACGGGATTCGCTGGATCCGTTTGCTATACTGTTATCCCGAACATATCACCGACGACCTGCTGGACACCATCGCCCGGCAGGAGAAGATCGTCAAGTATATCGATATGCCCATCCAGCACGTCAGCGGCGAGGTGCTGCGGGCGATGCGCCGCCCGGGGGACGAGGCGTCCCTGCGGGCGCTGATCGGCAAGATCCGCCGCGCCGTTCCCGGGGTGGTGCTGCGCACCACTTTGATGACCGGTTTCCCCGGCGAAACGCCCGAGCAGTTCGAGCGGCTTTGCGCCTTCGTGCGGGATATGCGGTTTGAACGGCTGGGCTGCTTCGCCTTTTCACCGGAAGAGGGCACGGCGGCCGCCGCCATGCCGGGACAGCTGCCCAAAGAGGAAAAGGAGCGCCGCCGGGATATCGTGATGGAAGAGCAGGCGCTGGTGGCCGCGCGGTACAACGAAAGCCGGATCGGGCAGACGCTGGAGGTGCTGGTGGAAAGCTACGACCGCTACGCCGAATGCTGGTTCGGCCGCGGCGCCGCCGACGCGCCGGATATCGACGGCAAGGTATTCATCCGCGCACCCAAAGGGGCGTTGACGCCCGGCGATATGGTCCGGGTGACGATCACCGAGGCGCTGGATTGGGATCTGATGGGGGAGGTCGAAGAATGAACGTCGCCAACAAGCTGACGGTGGCGCGGGTGATCCTGGCGCCGCTGTTTTTGGTGTTGATGCTGTGGGAGTTTCCCTTCCACTATCTGGCGGCCGACGTCGTCTTCGGACTGGCCGCCTTTACCGACTGGCTGGACGGGCATCTGGCCCGCAAGCACAAGCTGGTCACCAACATGGGCAAATTTCTCGATCCGCTGGCCGACAAGATGCTGACCACCGCCGCGTTTCTTGTGCTGCTCAAGCTGGGCTGGCTGGACGTGTGGGCGGTCATGCTGATCCTGACGCGGGAATTCATGGTCACCTCGGTGCGGCTGATCGCCGCCAAGGAGGGGACGGTCATCGCCGCCAGTTTTTCGGGCAAGCTCAAAACGGTGGCGCAGTATATCGCCATTTTGTTCACCGTGGCGGCGCTGGAATTTTCCACCTGGCGCACCACCGTGCTGGCCGGGGCGGGATGGCCCGAACTGGCCTTTACCGTGCCGCCGTACGTGGGCACGGCGCTGCTGTGGATCGCCACGTTGCTGACGGTGATCTCCGGCATGCAGTACGTATACAACGGCCGCAAATTCTTTCGGTAAGAGGACGTTTTTATGAAGATCTACAATACCTTGACCCGCCAAAAAGAAGACCTGATCCCGCTGGAAGAGGGCAAGCTGCGCATCTACGCCTGCGGCCCGACGGTCTACGATTATATCCATATCGGCAACGCCCGGCCGCTGTGCGTCTTTGACGTGCTGCGCCGGTATCTCGAGTGGCGGGGCTTTGAGGTGCGGTTTGTGCAAAACTTCACCGATATCGACGACAAGATCATCCGCCGCGCCAATGAGGAAGGGGTCGATTACAAGACCATTTCCGAGCGGTATATCGCCGAATTCTGGACCGACGCCAAGGGGCTCAACGTCCGCGAGGCGACGGTCCATCCCCGGGCGACCGAAAACATGGACGAGATCATGTCGATCATCGCGTCGCTGATCGACAAGGGTTACGCCTATCCCGCCGACAACGGCGACGTGTATTTCCGCCCCCGCCGGTTTTCGGAATACGGCAAGCTCTCCCACCAGGAGGTGGACGATCTGGAATCGGGCGCCCGTATCGCCGTGGAGGAGAAAAAGGAGGACGCGCTGGATTTCGCCTTGTGGAAAGCCGCCAAGCCCGGCGAGCCGTACTGGGATTCCCCCTGGAGCAAAGGCCGTCCCGGCTGGCACATCGAGTGCTCGGCTATGGCCAGACGGTATCTGGGCGACACCATTGACATCCACGGCGGCGGACAGGATCTGATCTTTCCCCACCACGAAAACGAGATCGCTCAAAGCGAGTGCTGCAACGGGGTGCCGTTTGCCCGCTACTGGATGCACAACGGCTACATCAACATCGACAACAAGAAAATGTCCAAATCGCTGGGCAATTTCTTCACCGTGCGCACCGTCGCGCAGGAGTATGGGTACGAGGCGATCCGCTACTTTTTGATCGCCTCCTCCTACCGCAGCCCCATCAATTACAGCACCGAGATCGTCGTGCAGGGGAAAGCGGCGCTCGAGCGGCTGTACAACTGCCGCAACAATCTGCGCTTCGCCGCCAAAAACGCTCCCGACGGCGCGCCGGACGAGGCGCTGACGGCGTCTTTGGAAAAGCGGCGGCAGCAGTTCATCGACGCGATGGACGACGATCTCAACACCGCCGACGCCATCGCCGCCGTCTTCGAGATGGTCAAGGACATCAACGTGGCCACCGCGCCCGACGCGAATCCCACCAAAGCGACCTGCGAGCGGGCGCTGGCGGCGTTCGGCGAGCTGACCGGGGTGTTGGGACTGGTTTACGCCGAGGACGAGGCCGACGAAGAAGCCGACAAGATCGAGGCGATGATCGCCGCCCGGGCGGCGGCGCGGGCCGAGAAAAACTGGGCGGAATCCGACCGCATCCGGGACGAGCTCAAGGCGATGGGCGTGGTGCTGGAGGATACCAAGCAGGGCGTCAAGTGGCACCGCGCGTGAGGGAGAACGCTATGACCCGTTTTGTGAAATCGCTGACGTATACCGGCGCGGCGGCGCTGACGACGATCCTGTCGGCGCTGATCCAAAGCGGTCTGCGGGCCGACGGCGGCCCGGAGGCCGGGTATTACGCCGCCCACCGGTGGCTGCTGCTGACGGCGGTGGTGCTGTTCGGCGGCGGGGTGTATCTGTTTTTGTTCCACCGCCGGGACGGTCTGCGCCCCGACGGCGTGATGCTGGCGGCCACCGGCGCGGGATTGCTGATCGCTACGGTGGCGTTGTGGATCGGCTACGGCGGCCTGGCCGAGCCGTTTGACGAGACCGGCTACCGGGCGGTCAACCTGCAGATCGCCCTGCTGACGGCGGCGCCGCTGCCCTTCTGGGTGCGGGGACTGGCGCTGGGCCTGTCCCACGAGATCGAGCCGCCGGCGCGCCGGCGAATCGCCTGGGGATCGGCGGCGGCGGTCGGGGCGCTTTTCGCGGGGCTGATCGCCGCGGGAGCATTGCTGCGGATGATGTACGTTTCACCATAAACCATTCAGCGGGGCGGCAACGCCCCGCTTTTTGGCTTTACTGTGTAAAATCAGCGGCGAAGACGGGCCAAAAACCGTGGAAAATCCCGCTTGACTACCGGGCGGACTGCTGGTAAAATGTTAAATTGGTTCTACCTATCAAATAGAACATACACTGTAAGGGAGGAAAACTCCATGGTATACGTAGCGATTTTGGGACACGGCGTGGTCGGCTCGGGCGTGGCGGAGGTCATGCTCAAGAACGCCGCCGGTATCCGGCACAAGGCGGGAGACGGCATCGAGGTGCGCCGCATTCTGGATCTGCGGGATTTTCCCGACAGTCCCTACGCCGATAAATTCACCAAACGGTTCGAGGATATCCTTTCCGACGGGGAGATCCGCATCGTGGTGGAGACCATGGGCGGGCTTCACCCGGCGTATGAATACGTGAAGGCCTGTCTGGAAAGCGGCAAAAGCGTGGTCACCTCCAACAAGGAGCTGGTCGCCGCCAAGGGCGACGAGCTGCTGGCGGTGGCGAAAAAGAACAATCTGAACTTCCTGTTTGAGGCCAGCGTGGGCGGCGGCATCCCGATTTTGCGGCCGCTGGATCAGTGTCTGGCCGCCAACGAGGTCTATGAGATCGCCGGCATCCTCAACGGTACCACCAACTTTATGCTGACCCGGATGGTGGAGGACGGCATGGCGTTTGACGACGCTCTCAAGCTGGCGCAGCAGCTGGGCTACGCCGAGCGGGATCCGTCCGCCGACATCGAAGGGCACGACGCCTGCCGCAAGATCTGCATTCTGGCGAGTCTGGCGTTCGGCAAACACGTCTATCCCGATCAGGTCTACACCGAGGGGATCACCGCCGTGACCGCTGACGACGTCAAGTACGCCGCGGCGATGAACGGGGTGATCAAGCTGGTCGGTCTGGCGGAAAAGGTGGCGGACGACAAGGTCTACTGCATGGTGGCGCCCATGGTGGTGCCCAAAAGCAGTCCCCTGTCCGACGTGCGGGACGTTTTCAACGCCATTATGGTGCGGGGCGATGCCATCGGCGACGTGATGTTTTACGGCCGGGGCGCCGGCAAGCTGCCCACCGCCAGCGCGGTGGTGGCCGACGTCATCGACGAGGTCAAGCATCTGCACGCCCGCAAATATCTGTATTGGGAGCCGGGCTATCCGGACTACGTGCTGCCCCGCGTTTGCGGTAAGGGCCGGGCGTTGCTGCGCTTTGCCTGCGCCGACGCCGACGCCGCACTGGAGCGGGCGAAGGAGTTGTTCGGCGAGATCGTGCGGGTCAGTCCCGAGAACGAGGCACCCGGTACGCTGGCCTTCACCACGCCGGTGATGACCGAGCAGGCGCAGGACGAGGCCATCGCCGCCTTTGGCGAAGGAAAACTGGTCAGCCGGCTGCGGCTGGGCAATCTGTGATGCTGAAGATCACCGTTCCCGCATCCAGCGCCAATCTGGGCGCGGGATTTGACGCGCTGGGACTGGCGCTGACGCTGTACAACCGGGTGTGGATGGAGGAGGCCGACGGCTGCCATATCGAATCGCTGGACGACGTTTTTATCCCCACCGACGAGAGCAATATGATCTATCACACCGCCCGGCTGTTGTACGAGCGGGTGGGACATCCCTTCCGCGGGCTGCGCATCCGCCAGGAAAACCGCATCCCCATGACCCGGGGACTGGGCAGCTCGTCCGCCTGTCTGGTGGCGGGGCTGCTGGGCGCCAACACCCTGTTGGGCAGTCCGCTGTCCCCCGGCGATATCGGCGATCTGGCGGCCGAGCTGGAGGGCCATCCCGACAACACCGCTCCGGCGCTGCTGGGCGGACTGGTCACCTCGGTGATGGAGGGCGGCCGGGTGCATACCGTCAGCGTGCCGGTGGCCGACCGATTCCGGTTCGCGGTCTTCATCCCCGATTTTGAGTTGAAAACGTCCGTCGCCCGCGACGTGCTGCCCGGGCAGGTGTCCCGGCAGGACGCGGTCTACAACCTGTCCCGCACCGCGCTGATGACCTCTTCGCTGTTCACCGGCAATCTGGAAAACCTGCGGGTGGCGGTGCAGGACCGGCTGCATCAGCCGTACCGGTTTGCCCTGATTCCCGGCGCCGAGCCGGTGTTTTTCACCGCGTATTCGCTGGGCGCCTACGCGGTGTGCATCAGCGGCGCCGGCCCGTCGATCTTAGCCATTATCGACCGGGAAAACACCGCTTTCGCCGCCAGGGCGGCCCAACGGCTGGCGGCCGACGGGCTGGGCAACTGGCGGGTCGAGCTATACGATTGCGATCCCCACGGCGCGACCGTGGAGTTTGAGCGATAAATGACCATAGGAGGAACGATATGCTGATCGTACAAAAATTCGGCGGCAGCTCGGTGGCCGACGCCGCCCGGGTGGAGAACGTGGCACGGATCGTCACCGGCGCCTATAAAGAGGGCAACAGCGTCGTGGTGGTGGTGTCCGCCCAGGGCGATACCACCGACGATCTGATCGCCAAGGCGCAGGAGATCAATCCCCGCGCCAGCAAACGGGAAATGGATATGCTGATGGCGGCCGGCGAGCAGATCTCGATCGCCCTGCTGGCGATGGCCATCGAGAAAATCGGCTGTCCGGTGGTATCCCTGCTGGGATGGCAAGCCGGGTTTGAAACCAATTCCACCTATTCCGCCGCCCGCATCCGCCGGGTGGAGACCAGCCGCATCCGCGCCGAGCTGGACAAAAACAAGATCGTCGTGGTGGCCGGGTTCCAGGGGCTGAACAAATACGACGATCTGACCACTCTCGGCCGGGGCGGATCGGACACCAGCGCCGTGGCGATCGCGGCGGCCATGAAGGCCGATCTGTGCCAGATCTTCACCGACGTGGAGGGGGTCTACACCGCCGATCCCCGCAAGGTGCCGGCCGCCCGCAAGCTGGAGGCCATCACCTACGACGAAATGCTGGAGCTGGCCACGCTGGGCGCGCAGGTGCTCAACAACCGGTCGGTGGAAATGGCCAAGAAATACAACGTCGAGCTGGAAGTGCTCTCCAGCCTGAATCCGGTGCCGGGCACCAAAGTCAAGGAGGTCACCAAAATGGAAAAAATGCTGATCAAGGGCGTCGCCAAGGACACCAACGTTTCCCGCATCACCATCGTCGGGCTGCCGGATGAGCCGGGCATCGCCTTCAAGATCTTCTCCCGTGTGGCCAAAGCCCACGTCAACGTCGACATCATCCTCCAGTCGGTCGGCCGGGACGGCACCAAGGACATCACCTTCACCGTCCCCTGCGACGCCGGCGAGACGGCCGTGGAAGCCGTGCGGGAATACTGCGACGCCGTGGGCGCCAAACGGGTCGCCATGGACGAAAAGGTGGCCAAGATCTCCATCGTCGGCGCCGGCATGGAGACCCACGAGGGGGTTGCCGCCACCATGTTCGAGGCGCTCTCCGACGCCAACGTCAACATCCAGATGATCTCCACCAGCGAGATCAAGGTCTCGGTGCTGATCGCCGAGGAAGACGCCGACCGCGCCGTCGCCGCCGTCCACCGCGCGTTCTTCGAGTGAGCGTTTCTCTGCATAAAAAGCCGATCCGTGATTCACGGATCGGCTTTTTTGCGTGTTCCTAAAGCATAATCGCCGGCGGTGTATTTGTCAAGTCCCTGTCTTTCAATCTCGCTTTTCAGCAACGCGGAATCCGCAATGGAATAACCCCAGTCTTCAAATAGGCGTTCTTTGTGATGGCCATACAATAAAAACGTTTTCCAATAAACCCATAGACATTCCTCCCAATAGCATCAGAACATATGTTCAAATATTGTTATACCCGCAAATGTCATCGTTGTCAAGCCAAACGGTGAAGTCCAGCTTCTCGGGCAAGGGAGGCATGACGCACTCCGCGAATGGGCGCGAACCCGCAAAGCGCAAACGCGAATGCCCGATTTCACAAACATTTTACAAATTTTCCCTTGCGCTTTTTGGTCAAAGGGTGTATAGTAAATTGGCACTCCGGGATAGGGAGTGCTAATTTTGAACGAAGAAGGAACCGTTATGCGCAAAAAACCATTCAAAGCCGAATCCAAACGCTTGCTGGATCTGATGATCCATTCGATTTATACCCACAAGGAGATCTTTTTGCGGGAGTTGATCTCCAACGCCAGCGACGCGATGGACAAGCTCTACTACCGCTCTTTGCGGGAGCATTTGCAGGACGTGGACCGGGAGCAGTTCGCCATCGACATCGCCGTCGATAAGGAGCACCGCACCCTGACCATCTGGGACACCGGCATCGGCATGACCGCCGACGAGCTGGAGCACAATCTCGGCGTCATCGCCAACAGCGGCTCCTTTGCCTTCAAGCAGGAGCAGGAACAGACCGAGGACGTCGACATCATCGGCCAGTTCGGCGTGGGCTTTTATTCCGCTTTCATGGTCAGCGATCTGGTCACGGTGGTCAGCCGCGCCTACGGCGAGGAGGGGGCCAACCGCTGGGAATCCACCGGGGTGGAGGGCTTTACCATTGAGCCGTGCGAAAAAGACTCCGTTGGCACCCAGATCATCCTGCACATCAAGGAGAACACCGAGGAGGAGAATTACGACGAGTTCCTCGACACCTACCGTCTGCAGGGGCTGATCCGCAAATACTCCGATTACATCCGCTACCCCATCCGGATGGACGTGGAATCCCGCCGTCCCGTCGAGGGCAAGGAGGGCGAGTACGAGACGGTGGTGGAGACAAAGACCGTCAACAGCATGGTGCCCATCTGGCGCAAAAACAAAAGCGAGGTCACCGACGAGGACTACCACGCTTTCTACAAGGACAAATTCGCGGATTACGAGGATCCCGCCCGGGTGATCCACAGCCGTACCGAGGGCGCGGCAACGTATCAGGCGCTGCTGTTCATCCCCTCCCACACCCCCTTTGATTATTACACCCGCGAATACGAAAAGGGCCTGCAGCTGTATGCCAGCGGGGTGCTGATCATGGACAAATGCCCCGAGCTTTTGCCCGATTATTTCAGCTTTGTCAAGGGTCTGGTCGACTCGCAGGATCTGTCGCTGAACATCTCCCGCGAGATGCTCCAGCACGACCGGCAGCTGAAATTGATCGCCTCCCGGCTGGAGAAAAAGATCCAGTCCGAGCTGCTGGCAATGCTGGAAAACGACCGGGAAGGCTACGAAAAATTCTTCAAAAACTTCGGGCTGCAGCTCAAATACGGCGTCTACAGCGATTTTGGGATGCACAAGGACGAGCTGCAGGATCTGCTGCTCTTCGTCTCCTCTCACGAGGACAAGCCGGTCACTCTGAAGGAATACGCCGGGCGGATGCCGGAGGATCAGAAATACATCTACTACGCCTGCGGCGACGCCCTCGAGCGGATCGCCCGTATGCCCCAGACCGAGGCGGTGCGGGACAAGGGGTACGAGATTCTGTACCTGACCGACGACGTCGACGAATTTGCCCTGAAAGCCCTGCACACTTACGCCGACAAGGAATTCCGGTCGGTGTCGGGAGACGATCTGGGCTTTGAGCCGGAGGAAAAGCCGGAGGAGACCGAGGAAAACAAGGATCTGTTCGCCTTTATGGCGCAGGCGCTGGGCGACAAGGTGACGGCGGTGCGCGCTTCCAAGCGGCTGAAAACCCACCCGGTCTGCCTGACCACCGAGGGCGAGGTGTCGCTGGAGATGGAAAAGGTGCTGCGCTCGATGCCGGGCGACCACGATATCAAGGCCCGGCGGGTGCTGGAGATCAACGAGCAGCATCCTCTTTTCCAAAAGCTGGTGAAACTGCGTGCCGACGATCCCGATACGCTGAAGGAATACGCCGCCCTGCTTTACGATCAGGCGGCGCTGATGGAAGGGCTGCCCATCGCCGACCCGGTGGCGTTTGCCGAAAAGGTGTGCGCTCTGATGGCGAGGGAGGCATGATCGCCCGTCGGATCGGGCGGATCGCCGCCTGGCTGGCGGTGGTCGGCTGGATGGCGGTCATTTTCGCGCTGTCGAACCAGACGGCGGCCGAATCGTCGGCGCTCAGCGGCGGGCTGATCGAGCAGGTGGCGCAGGCGGTGACCCCGGGATTTGAGGAGCTGCCGCCTCAGGAGCAGACCGCGGTGGTTGATCAGTGGCAGAACGCCGTGCGCAAGCTGGCGCACGCCGCCGAGTTCGCGGTGCTGGGGGTGCTGCTGTGGGTGGCGCTCAGCCGGGTGCCGCGCTTGTGGATACGGGCGGCGATCGCGGCGGGGATCAGCCTCCTTTACGCGATCAGCGACGAGGGACACCAGTTCTTCGTCGCCGGCCGGGGACCGGGCGCACTCGACGTGTGCATCGATCTGGCCGGGGCGCTGGCGGGCGTCGGGCTGGCGCTGGCCGCGACGGCGCTGTGGCGCAAACGGAAAAACCATAAAAAAGCATAAAAACGGGCGCCTTTCGTCAAGAAAGGCGCCCGTTTTGGTTTTTGGGTTATCCCTCCGGCTCCGGTTCGGGCTCGGGCTCGGGTTCGGGTTCGGTCGGCGCCGGTTCGGTCGGCGCCTCGGTGGGGGCTTGGGTCGGCGCCTCGGTCGGCGGCTGAGTGGTGGGCGCCTGGGTGGCGGCCGTGGTTGCCGCCGCGGTGGTCGCCGCGGTGGTCGACGCGCCGGTGGTGGCGTCGCCGGCGTATTCGCCGCCGTGGGTGCAAAGCGCCGGGATATTGCTCGGCTTGTAGTAGCCGAGCGCCTTGTTGGGACATCTGGATCCGGCCAGCTGACCGGTGGAGGTGCAGTAGTACCGCTCCACCACGCCGCCCTTGAACTCGTCGAAATTGGCGGGCTTGAGATTGGCGTGGAGCTTCTTCATGCAGGCGTTCCACAAAATGCGGGCGTAGGACACCTGGTCGCCGACCAGGGTTTCGTTCTGGTCGTAGCCCGCCCAGGACGCCGCCACGTAATAGGGGGTGCCGCCGGCGAAATAGACGTCCTTGTTGAATTCGGCGGTACCGGTCTTGGCGAAGACCTCCCAGCCGCTCCACTGGCCCGCCAGCGAGGCGGCGGTACCGTAGGAGCCGAACACGACGTTTTTCAGCAGCCGGTTCATCACGTAGGCGGATTCCATGCTGATCGCCTGTTCGCCCTCGGTATCGTCCTGCAAAATGACGTCGCCGCCGCGTTCCACCCGGTAGAAGGTCAGCGGCTTGTGGTAAACGCCGCCGTCGCCGAAGGTGGCGTAGGCCGCCGCCATATCCCGGCAGGTTACGCCGTCGGTGAACGCGCCCAGCGCCAGCGGCGCGTAGGCGATATCGCTTTCGCTCAGGGTGCGCAGATGGAATTTATTGGTCACGTAATCGTAGCTGGTGTCGGTGCCCATCCGCTCCAGCACCCGCACCGGCACGGTGTTCAGCGAGCGCATCAGCGCGTAAGGCATCAGCACGTTGCCGGCGTCGTAGGGGACGCTTTCGTAGTTGGCCGGCCAGTGGCTGCCGTCGGGCAGGGTGATGTAGCAGTCCCGCTCCTGGGTGGAGTAGGTGATCAGATCCAGATCCAGCGCCGGGCCGTAGACCCCGATGGGCTTCATCGACGAACCGGGCGAGCGGGTGGACTGGGTGGCGCGCTGCAGCACCCGGTTGCCGTCCTTTTGACCCCGGCCGCCGACGGTGGCGACGCAATGGCCCTCGTAATCCATGATGTAGATGGCCGCCTGCATCTCCTCGTCGTATCCGGCGTAGTTGCCGGGGAAGTTGCTCTCATCGGTGTAGACCGATTCGATCATTTTCTGGGTGGCGACGTTTTCAGCCGAATAGATCCGCAGTCCGCCGTGGAAGACGATGTTTTCGGCGTAGTTGTAGGTGTAGCCGTAGGTGTCCACCAGCTCGTCGATCACGTCCTCGATCAGGGTATCGGTGTAATAATCCTGGATCTCGATCCGCTTGGCGTTTTCGCCCTCCACGTAGTGCAGCTCCTCGCCCAGCGCCTGCAGGTACTCTTCCTTGTTGATGTGACCCAGTTCGTACATCTTGTACAGCACCAGCTGCTGCCGGCGGCGGACGTTGTCGGGATGGGTGTAGGGGTTGTAGATGGAGGGGTTGTTGGTGATGCTGGCCAGTACCGCGCATTCCGCCAGGGTGCAGTCCTTGAGCTCCTTGCCGAAATAGGCGTTGGCGCCGGCGCCGACGCCGGTGATGTTGCCGGTCATGGGCATGATGTTGAGATAGGTCTCCAGCACCTGATCCTTGGAGGCGGCGTCCCGCTCCAGCTCCAGCGCCCGCAAAATCTCCATGATCTTGCGTTCGATGGTGTGGTCCTTGTCCTGGGTGGTCAGCCGCACCACCTGCTGGGTGATGGTCGATCCGCCGTATTCCGACGAGCTGAAGTGGAAGATCAGGTTGGCGAAGGCCGATACCGTCCGTTTCCAGTCGACGCCCTTGTGGGTGCGGAAACGCTCGTCCTCGATGGCGATGACGGCGTTTTGCATATACGAGGGGATCTCGCCCAGATCCACCCAGATGCTATTGGAGCCGTCCAGCCACTGGTGCTCCTCAAACTCGCCCTCGCTGTTCTGGATGTACACGATGCTGGTCTCGTTGGTGACGTTGGTCAGATCCGACGCGTCCATGTCCGCGTCAAACTTGGTCAGCACAAAAGCGACCATCAGGCAGGTCACAAGACTGCCGGTGATGATCCCGATCAGCAAAATGGTCAGCAGGCACTTGCCGATGGCGCCCAGCACCTTGCGGGTGCGGCGAACGCCCGGCGTGTTCCACCAGCCCTTTTGATTTCGTTTCGCCATATCTGTCCTCCCGGGCAAACGCCCGTTTTTGTAAAAAGAATCCGTACCTATATTATAGCAATTGGCCACAAATGTCAAATAGCAAAATGGAAAAGATTGCTTTCAATTTTGTAACCTTTTTACGCCGTATAGTGTTGGCTGCTCCGGGACAAAATAAACCCGTATCTTTGTGAAAAAGGAGGAAACGGGGATGGGCAGAGGGTTTTTGGCCGCCCTGGCGGCGATCGGCGGCGCGATCCTGCTGACGGCGGGACTGATCCGTGCGCCGCTGCCCAAAGAGGCGGCGCCGCCGACGGACGCGGCGCCGGTGGAGGAGCGCTACTGGATCAAAAGCTACCGCGGGCGGCTGGCGGTCTTTCACGGCGATCCCTCCGTTCCGGAGACGGTTTACGGGGAGGTGGCGGTCGCGGCGCTGCCGCCGGACGAACAGGAGCGGCTCGCGCGGGGGATCGCGGTGGAGGATCCCGCCACCCTGCGGCGGCTATTGGAGGATTACACCAGTTAATTACACCAGTTAAAAAACCGCCCGTCGGGCGGTTTTTCGGCGTTATTGTCCGGCGTCGTCCTCGACCGAGAGCAAAAGGTAGCCGTCGGCGGTCTTTCGCACCGTCCAGATCTGGAAAACCGAGGCGTCGGCCGCCGTGGGCGGGACGTCGTTGCCCTTATCGTCGACGGCGATATCCGCCTGGGCGACGAAGCCTACCCGGACGCGCCAGCCGCCATCCTGCTTTTTCAGGGTATCGATCACCGCCCGGTAGGGCGACGCGGCGAAGGCGGGCAGGTGGTACCGGGCGTTTTCGCCGTCGTACCAGATGGAAAAATCGTCCCCGTTCAAAAACAGCGTCTCATCCGGCAGGGCGTCGCCGCCGAACAGGGCGTGAAACGCCTCGTTCACCTCGTCGGCCGGGATCAGCAGCCGTCCCTGTTCGTCAGCGGGAAAACGGCAATCCGCTTTTTCGCGGCGCATCCGGATGCGCTCGTCGTCGCTGATCTTCCACAGCGCCGCCTTGACGCAGGAGGGGTTTTTCGCCGCCTCGGCGTCGCCGGTGAAGGCGGTGGGGTTTTGCAGCAGCGCCGGCTCCAGAAAGGAGGCGATCTCCTCCTTGAGCGGGGTGTCGTCGGCGGCGCGCCGAGCCCAGCGCACGCCGCTGACCGCCACCGCGATCACCCCGATCAGCGCCAGCGTCAGAATGACGAAGCCCAGCGGCGCCGCGCCCTTGTGGCGGCCGGTCTTGATCGCCGGGCGGGTCTTGGCGGAGCGGGATTTTTTTGCCGGCTCGATCACCGGCTCGACCGCCGGTTCGGGTTCCGGCTTCGGCGTCGGCTCGGGCGCCGGTTCGGGCGCCGACACGTCGGCCGGCTGTTCGATTTTGGTCCATTCGCTCATGGCGACCGTCCTTTACCGGATCTGACCGTTGCCGGTCACGACGTATTTGCCGGTGGTCAACTCCCGCAGACCCATCGGGCCGCGGGCGTGCAGCTTCTGGGTGGAAATGCCGATCTCGGCGCCCAGCCCGAACTCCTCCCCGTCGGTGAACCGGGTGGAGGCGTTGACGTAGACCGCCGCGGCGTCCACCCCGTCGGTGAAGGCCTGCGCGGCCGACTGGCTGTCGGTGACGATGCATTCGCTGTGGCCGGTGGAATACCGGCGGATGTGGGCGATGGCGTCCTCCAGCGAGGACACGACCCCCACCGCCATGTCGTAATCGAGATATTCCGTCGCCCAATCCTCCTCACAGGCGATCTCGGCCGGGATCCCCGGCATCAGCGCTCTCGCCCGGGCGTCGGCGTGCAGCCGCACCCCGGCGTCGGCCAGCGCCTTGCCGATCACCGGCAGGGCTCGCGGGGCGATGCCCTCGTGGACCAGCAGGGTCTCGGCGGCGTTGCACACCGAGGGACGGGAGGTTTTGGCGTTGAGGGTGATGGCGCGCGCCATGTCGATATCGGCGGCGGCGTCGACGTAAATGTGGCAGTTGCCGGTGCCGGTTTCCAGCACCGGGACGGTGGCGTTTTCCACCACCGAGCGGATCAGCCCCGCGCCGCCCCGGGGGATCAGCACGTCGAGATAGCCGTTCAGCCGCATCAGCGCCGTCGCCGTTTCGCGGGAGGTGTCCTCGATCAGCTGCAGGGCGTCGGCCGGCAATCCGGCGGCGGTCAGCCCTCCCCGCAGCGCCGCGGCAACGGCCTTGTTGGAGGCGATGGCCTCTTTTCCTCCCCGCAGGATCACGGCGTTGCCGGCCTTTAAGCAGAGCGCCGCCGCGTCGGAGGTGACGTTGGGACGGGCTTCATAAATGATCCCGATCACTCCCAACGGCACCCGGATATGGGTGATCCGCAGTCCGTTGGGTCGCCGGCCGCCGCCCATCACTTCGCCGATGGGATCGGGCAGCGCCGCCACCTGGCGGATACCGCCGGCCATCCCGGCGATCCGGGCGTCGGTCAGAGTCAGGCGGTCGAGCATCGACTGGCTCATCCCGTTTTGGGCGGCCCGCTCGACGTCCTGCCGGTTGGCGGCCAGAATGGCGGCTTCGCCGCTTTCCAGCGCCGCCGCCATGGCGAGCAGCGCCTCGTTTTTCTGTTTGGTGGAAGCGCGCGCCAACAGCCCGGCGGCTTCGCGGGCGCGTTGTCCCATTTGGTTGAGCATGGGGATCGTCCTTTCTGTTTTACGAGGGTCAGTTGGGATCGAACAGGGTGCCGACCGGCTGGCCGTCCAGCAGATCGTAGAGCCGGTCGGGCTTGTCTCCCCGCATGATCACGGCGGGAATGCCCCGGCCCATCGTCCGGCGCAGAGCGGTCAGCTTGGTGCGCATCCCGCCGGTGCCCCGCTTGGAGCCGGCGCCGCCGGCCAGCGCCAGCAGATCGTCGTCGATGGCGCGTACCACCGGGATGGGCCTGGCGTCGGGGTTTTGGCGGGGATCGGCGTCGTACAGCCCGTCGATATCGGTCAGCAGCACCAGCAGATCGGCGTCGGTGATGTCCGCCACGATGGCCGACAGGGTGTCGTTGTCGCCGATGTTGGCGCCCACCAGCTCGTCGATGGCGACGGTGTCGTTTTCGTTGATCACCGGGATGATCGACATCTCCAGCAGGGCCTGCAGGGTGTTGGTGACGTTGCGGCGGGCCAGCTCGTCGTCAATGACGTCCCTCGTCAGCAAAACCTGGGCGACGGCCTGGTTGTACTCGCCGAAAAGCTTATCGTACAAAAACATCAATTCGCATTGTCCCACGGCGGCGACCGCCTGCTTTTGGTGGGTCTCGGTAGGACGGGCGGGCAGGCCGAGCTTGCCGACGCCCACGCCGATGGCGCCCGAGCTGACCAGCAGCATCCGGTGGCCGGCGTTTTGCAGATCGGTCAGCACCTTGCACAGGGCTTCCAGCGCCCGCAGATTGGTGCGGCCGTTTTCGTAAGTCAGGGTGGAGGTGCCTACCTTGACGACGACGCGTTTGGCTTGGGTGATAGGGGACATGATCTCTCTTCCTTTTCTATGCGGGGATTTGGACAAATAGTCCGGATTGCGCATTGACTTTTTCGCGCAGATGGGATATACTATGGGTGCGATTTTGACAAAGGAGGTCAAGCAACATGAAAAAAGACAACAAATGGATCTGGATCGCCGTTTTGGCGGCGGTAGTCGCGGCGCTGACGACGGTCGTGGTTTTGCTGCTGCAGATGAAAGCCCGCAAAAAACGTCGCCTGGCCGAAAGCGAAGCCGTCGATTACATGATGGATTACGACGACGATTGCTGCTGCGAGGACGACGGCTGCTGCTGCGAGGACGAAGAGCCCGAAGCCGGGGAAGAAGCCGAGCCGGCCGAAGACGCCGAATGATCGAACGATCCCGACCGCTCCTGTTTTTGGAACAGGGGCGGTTTTTTATGCCTCGCCGTTACTGCCGGTCTGTGTCGGCTCTTGGGTGGCGGCGGTCGTCGAAGGGACGCTTTGCGCCGTGGCGGTCGCGTCGGGATCCCATGGGGTGAAGCGGACGAACTGACCGCTGACGTAGCCGGTCTGGCCGTCAAACTGGATGGCGTACCAGTCGCCCTGCTTGCCGGTGATGACGATCTCTTCCCCGAGCTGCACGCCGCCGATGGCTTTGTAAGCCAGTCCGGCGCCGCTGCGCACGCTGGCGGCGTGGCCGTGGATGTAGCCAACGCTTGGCAGAGCGGTGGTGGACACGGTGGGGACGGCCGAGGTCGTGGTCTGCGCAGAGGGCTCGGCCGGCGCGGCGGCAGGCGCGCAGGCGGACAGTCCGGCGATCAGCGCGGCCGCCGACGCGATCAACAAAACGCGCGGTTTCATGGCAATGCCTCCCGAATGGGGGAAATATCTCCCCATTTTTGAGGTAGTATACCACAAAACCGCGCGTATGGCAATATTTTCTTTATCCAAATCCCAGCAGCCGGCCGACCGCGGCGACGAGGAAACAAACGGTCAGACCCGTCAGGGTGGGCAGGGCGACGGCCAGCGCCGTCCACCGCCAGCTGCCGGTCTCCCTGCGGATGGTCAGGCAGGTGGTGGAGCAGGGCCAGTGCATGGCGCAAAACAGCATCACGCACACGGCGGTCAGCCCCGTCCAGCCGTGGCCGACCAGCAGCTCGCGCAGCTGGCTGAGGTCGGCCAGCTCCGTCAGGTGCCCCTGCGCCATATACCCCATCACGATGATGGGGAAAACGATCTCGTTGGCGGG
>JBMNVL010000001.1:0-69410 GCA_050946775.1 Acutalibacteraceae bacterium | reverse complement strand
CTTGCGGCGACGAGGTCGGAGGGATAGTCGCCCGTTGGGCGACACGCCGCGTAAGCGGCGTTATCCCCCAGTCACGCCTAACGGCGCGACAGCCCCCTTTAGGCAAGGGGGCCAGACGGTTACCATCGGTATGCGCTTTTTTCGGGAGGGGAAACCCCTCCCCTACGGTATGACAAAGAGTTTCATCGTCCCCGCAGCTGCCTCACCTGCACCTGCAGCGGACGGGACAGCCCGCCGATCAGCTCGTCGAGCACCGCTTCGTTGGGCTGGAAGATCACCTGGGTGCGGCCGTTTTTCTTGCTGTGGTAGGTGAACCGCCACAGCCCCGGCCCGTCGGTGGACGGCGCGGCGGTCACGGTGCGGTCAAAGCCCGCCGGGACGGTGCCCGAAAAGGGCTCGAGCGACTCGATCTTGCCGCCGCGTACCGACACGATCCGCTTGCGGGCGCGTTTGCCGGTGATCAGATCCACGTCGATGTCCCCGTTGGTGACGCAATACTCGTACTCCTTGGTAAAGGTGGGGATCAGCCAATAGGCGCCGTAACCGGCGGCCAGGGTGATCACCATAAAAAACATCCCCAAAAACCAAAAGCTCACCGCCGCGACGGCGATCACGCCGGCGATGATCAGCCCGATCAACAGATACTCCCGGCCGGTTTTGGGCTTGGCGACCAGTTGTTCCACGTAATGATCCATATCCACACGTCCCTTCTTTGGCACCAGTATACCACACAATCCCCGCCGGCGCAAAATAATTTTGCACTTTTTCCCGGCGCGTGGTAAAATGGTATATAGTTTTGTGGGAAAGGAGCGGATCCCGTGCAATTGCGACCCTTCGGGCGGTACCTCAAGCCCTACGCCGTCTATTGCGTCATCGGCCCGGCCTGCAAGCTGACCGAGGCGATATTGGAGCTGTACCTGCCGCTGATGATGGCCAAGGCCATCGACCAGGGGATCCTGGGCGGCGATCCGGCGCTGGTCTGGACGCAGGGCTTGAAAATGCTGGGCGTGGTAACGCTGGGCCTTTGCTGCGCGCTGGTGTGCCAATACGTGGCGTCGATCACGTCGCAGGGCTTTGGCACCCGTCTGCGGCAGGCAACCTTTGAAAAGATCGGCACCCTGTCTTTGTCCCAATGGGAAGCTTTCGGCACCGCTTCGCTGACCAACCGGGTCACCGGCGATATCAACCAGCTGCAATACGCCGTCGCCATGCTGATCCGGCTGGTGTCCCGGGCGCCGTTTTTGTGTATCGGCGGGGTAATCATGTCCTTTTCCATCAACCCGATGCTGGCGCTGATCATTCTGGGCTCCATTCCCCTGTTCGTGCTGGCCATCGTGGTGGTGATGAAGGTGGCGACGCCTTTGCACCGGGCGGTGCAAAAGCGGCTGGACCGGTTGGGACTGCTGCTGCGGGAAAACCTTTCCGGGGTGCGGGTGATCCGCGCCTTCGCCCGCACCGGCCGGGAGGAGGAACGGTTTTTTGAGGCCGCCGAGGATCACCGCCGCGCCGCCGTGCGGGTGGGCAAGGTGACCGCTTTGCTCAACCCGCTGACCCAGTTTTTGATGAACATGGCGGTGGTGCTGATCATCGCCGTCGGCCGGGTGCAGATCGCCGTCGGCGGGATGACCACCGGCGAGCTGATCGCCTTTATCAACTACGTCAACCAGATCCTGCTGGCGCTGATCGTGGTCGCCAATCTGGTGGTGACCTACACCAGGGCGTTCGCCAGCGCCGGCCGGGTGCTGGAGGTTTTGCAGACCGTCCCCGACGTCGCCGACGGCGCCGGCGCGATCGAAGATCCGGCCGCTCCGGCGGTGGTCTTTGAAAACGTCGACTTTTCCTATCACGGGGGCGAAAAAGCCCTGAGCGGCGTCTCTTTCTCGGTGCCGCGGGGCGCCACGGTGGGGATCATCGGGCCGACCGGGTCGGGCAAATCTACCCTGATCGACCTGCTGCCCCGGTTTTACGACGTGACCGGCGGCCGCGTTCTGATCAACGGCGCCGACGCGCGGGAATATCCCCTGGCCGTTTTGCGGGGAAAGATCGGGCTGGTCAGCCAATCGGCGGAGCTGTTCGCCGGCACCGTCGCCGACAACGTCCGCTGGGGCGATCCCGACGCCACCGACGAGGCGGTGGCCGCCGCGGCGAGAGCGGCGCAGGCGGAGGAGTTCATCCTTCAGCGCCCGCTGGGCTACGACGCGCCGGTGGAACGGGGCGGGATCAACCTGTCGGGCGGTCAGCGGCAACGGCTGACCATTGCCCGGGCGCTGGTGCGCCGACCCGAGATCCTCATCCTCGACGACGCCTCCAGCGCGCTGGATTACGCCACCGACGCGGCGCTGCGCCGGGCCATCCGGGAAACCACCGGGGATATGACCGTGTTCATCGTCTCCCAACGGGTCAGCACCGTCAAGCGGGCGGATCTGCTGCTGGTGCTGGACGACGGCGAGCTCAAGGGTGTGGGCACTCACGAGCAGCTGCTGGCCGACTGCCCGGTCTACCGGGAGATCTGCGCCTCGCAGGAGAAAGGAGGCGCCACGGCATGAGCAAACGATCGCGGGTCGTGCCCCGGCTTTTGCGGGCCGTCGGGCGTCAGCGGGGACTGCTGATCGGCGCGGTGCTCTGCGCCCTGACCGGCAGCGCCGCCATGCTGACGGCGCCCAGGCTGATCGCTCTGGCGATCGACCGCATCGGCGCGCCGAACGGTCCCGGGGCTACGCTGACCCAGCTTTTGGCGCTGATCAGCCTGACGGTGGGCGCGGGGTGTCTGTTGACCTGGATCACGGCGCTGCTGGCCAATTTGGCGGCCAACCGCACCGTCTGCCGTCTGCGGCAGGAGCTGTTTGAAAAGCTCGGCCGCCTGCCGGTGAAATACTTCGACTCCCATTCCCGCGGCGACATGATCAGCCGCTTTACCAACGATATCGACGCCGTTTCCGACGGGCTCAACCAGGGCATCGTTCAGCTGGTGACCGGGGTGATCACGGTGGTGCTGACCCTGGCGTTTATGCTCACCCTGGACCCCCGGGTGACGCTGGTGGCGGTGCTGGTGACCCCGCTGTGCTTTTTGGTGGGCTTCGTCATCGCCCGCTACGGGCACCGCAAATTCGCCCAGCAGACCCGGGTGCAGGGCGAGCTGACCGGCCGGGCGGAAGAGCTGGTCGCCGGTCAGCGCACCGTCAAGGCGTTTGGCCGCGAGGCCGCCGCGGCGGCGGATTTCGGGGCGATCAACGAGGAATTGTACCGCTGCGGCTGGAAAGCGCAGTTTGCCTCGGCGCTGGTCAATCCCAGCACCCGCTTCGTCAACCACGTCGCCTACGTTCTGGTGGGAGTGTTCGGCATTCTGGCGGGACTGACGCCCGGCGCCATCGCCGGTTTTCTGACCTACACCGCCCAATTTGCCAAGCCCTTCAACGAAATCACCGCCATCACCCTGCAATTGCAGCTCGCGGTGGCGTCGGCGGGGCGGATCTTTCAGGTGCTCGACGAGGACGAGCAATCCCCCGACGGCGACGCCGCTTTGCCCTCGCCGCCCCAGGGCCGGGTCCGGTTCGAGGGGGTGGATTTCGCCTACGATCCCCAAAAACCGCTGATCCGGCAGTTCGATCTGTCGGTCGAGCCGGGCACCACGGTGGCCATCGTCGGCCCGACCGGCGCCGGCAAGACCACCCTGGTCAACCTGCTGATGCGGTTTTACGAAACCGACCGGGGCGCCATCTACGTCGACGGTCAGCCCGTCACAGCGCCGCCGCGGGACGAATTGCGCCGCCGGTTCGGAATGGTGCTGCAGGACACCTGGCTGTTCGCCGGCACCGTGCGGGACAACATCGCTTACGGCCGTCCCGACGCGACCGACGGACAAATCGAGGCCGCCGCCCGCGCCGCCCACGCCCACAGCTTTATCCGGCGGCTGCCGCAGGGATACGACACCCTTCTCGCCGAGGACGGCGGCGGCTTGTCGCAGGGGCAAAAACAGCTGCTGACCATCGCCCGCGCCATGCTGCTCGATCCGCCCATGCTGATCCTCGACGAGGCGACCAGCTCGGTGGATATTCTGACCGAGCAGCGGATCCAAAAGGCCTTCCGGCGGCTGATGGAAGGGCGCACCACCTTCGTGATCGCCCACCGGCTGTCCACCATACGGGACGCCGACAGGATTCTGGTGCTCGACCACGGCAACGTGGTGGAGAGCGGCACCCACGAGGAGCTGCTGCGAAAGCAGGGCTTCTATTACCGGCTGTACAACGCCCAGTTCGCCTCGGAGGAATCGGCGTGACCGCCCGGGAAAAGACGGTCTGCTTCACCGGACCGCGCCGCCTGCCGGAAGATCCCGCCGCGCTTTACGAGCGGGTGTGCGCCGCCGTCGACCGGCTGATCGGCGAGGGCTATCGCTACTTCGGCGTCGGCGGCGCGCTGGGATTTGACGAGCTGGCCGCCCGGGCGGTGCTCTCCCGCCGGGGAATCCATCCCGCCATCCGGCTGATCGCGGTGCTTCCCTGCGGCGACTGGAACGCCCGGTGGGACGAAGGCGATCGCCGCCGCTGGGACGGGATACTGCGGCAGGCCGACAAAATCACCGTGCTGCAGGAGCGGTACGCCCCGGGATGTATGCAGCGGCGCAACCGGCATCTGGTGGACGAAAGCACCGTGTGCGTCTGTCTGGACGCACCCGCCGGCGGCACCGCCTACACCGTCGCCTACGCCCAAAAGCAGGGCCGGCGGATCATAGCGATATAAAAAAGGACAGGATCGGATGATCCTGTCCTTTTTCTGTTAACAACAATATCCCGCCCTGCCGTAATGCTGCCGAAGTGACCTGCTACGACACGTAACAGGTGGGTGCCGCCCGGCGCGTTCGCGCTCCCTTCGTCCCGCCCAAAGCGGGGAGGTCTGCATCCCGGCGCCGGAGCCGGGCTCCCGAATCAAAACTGTAGTAGGGTCAAAAGGCAGCGGTCCACGCACAGGGCAGGATGCGTCGTCACTCCTCGCTGTCGATCTCGTACAGATCGCTCAACCGCTCCTCAAAGATCTCCGCGATCTCGTTGAAAACGTCGTCGTCCTCGATGGTCACCAGCAATTCCTCGCCGTCTTCCTCGGTCACTTCCAGAATGACCAGCTCGCCGTCATCCTCCACCGCGTCCTGCGGCTGATCGTAAACCGGCATCAGCGCCACGTAGCGCCCGTCGTCGGTCTCGATCGCGTCCAGCAGCTCAAATTGATGCTTGTTGCCCTCGTCGTCCACGATGGTCATCAGATCGGCGCCGAATTCTTCCGCCATGGCGTATCGCCTCCTTTGTTTGTCGCGTTTGACGCATGCTTTCACGCGTTCTTTTCCGCACCCTTATTTTACCCCGAACCGCCGTCGCCGTCAAGGGGAAACTTCTCCCGGCCGACGTCAGCAGGGGTTTATAAAAAGTTCATAAAATAAATAAACTTTTTTCAAAAAACCTATTGACATCGTCAAATGCCCGTGCTATACTATGGATGACGAAAGGGAAAGAAAGAGTCCCGGTCCTCCACATGAGGATCAATCCGGAACGAAACGAGGTGGCTCCCATGTACACGGACGTTGAACCGCAGATCCAAGCCTTGGTGCATGGATGCGGCCAGGAACTCCCGTCAAGGACGGCAGCTTAACCGAAGGGTGAGTCCCATGTTCTGAAAAACGCGACTCCAACAACTACTCTACGGCGGCAGGGCCAAAACCCTGCGGAAAAGCGCCGAAAAAACGAAAGGTTGAGTCCCATGACCTAACGCATCGGGGTTTCCCGATAAAGACAAGATCCAAAGTCTTAAACGAAAAGGTGGGTCCCATGGACTAACGAAAGCGACTTTTCCTACCCCGTAAGTAAGCATTTTATATAGATGCACACCATTCCATATAAAATACATTACAGAAATAGGTGAGTCCAAAAACTTCGTTATAATCCCCGCCCTCTGTCCTGTCCGGCAGAGGGCGGTTGCTTTTTGTCTTTTCTTTTGCCGGAATATGTGGTACAATGAGGGCGAACATTTCCGGACGGGAGTGAATGTGTATGAAAAAACGGATCTTGCAGCTGATGGTGGTCGTCCTGTCGATCGGGGCTCTTTTGGCCGCGCCGCTGTCCGGCGTCGCCGAAAAGGAAACGCCCCTGCTGACCATCGCCTGTCTGTCCGATCTGCACAACCAGGAAACCCTGCTGACCGATACCCCGCCCCATATCCGGGGCACCATCACCCAGACCCTGACCAAAATGGCGCAGGAAGAGGACCAGGTGGACGTTATCCTGATCGGCGGCGACGTGACCAGCGACAGTTACGTTTCCCGGGATCGGGTGGTGTCCATTCTCGAGCAGGTCAAGGCGCAGACCGACGCCCTGACCCCAAACGTCCTGTGGGTGACCGGCAACCACGATTACAACGCCGGCGAGGGATCGGAAAAATACAACTCCGCTCCCTATTACGATCTGCTGATGAAGGACAGCGTCGGCGCCCTTTCGGACGAGGACGCCTATTACGAGACCTATCAAGGCGAAAAATACCTGCTGGCCTATCACTATCGGCTGGGCGGATTCGATTTCATCGGGATCAACACCTCCCACGAATCGCTGGCC
The DNA here is from genome assembly GCA_050946775.1 of Acutalibacteraceae bacterium. Lineage (GTDB taxonomy): Bacteria > Bacillota > Clostridia > Oscillospirales > Acutalibacteraceae > UMGS1474. Next base: position 62,817 of record JBMNVL010000001.1, on the reverse strand, counting down.
GGCGGGCTGCAGCACACCAACTACGTCTACACCGACGGCACCTTTGACTGGGTGGAGCAAAAGCTGGCCGCCATCGGCGCCGACAAAACCGTTTTCGCGGTAGGGCATCTGCCCATCGCCGGCTCCAACAGTCTGCGGGCCGACAAAGGGCAGCTGCCGGCGTCATCCAGGCGGATGATCGACATCTTCAAAAACTATCCCAACCTGATCTACGTGTACGGCCACGACCACGGCGGTCACGACGGCGCTCACATCCACGAGGACACCGCCCAGCGGGTGACCCAGTACGACACCCACGGCGAGGTGATCGGCGGAGGTGAACCGGCGGTGGATCCCACCCTGACCGACGCGGCGGTATGGAAGCTGATCGCCAGCGGCGAAGGGTATCTGGTGCAAAGCGTGGAAAACGGCAAATATCTCGGCGTCGCCTCCAATTTGGCGCCGGTCAGCGACCCGTCGGTCTGGAAGCTGGGCGGCAACGCCAACGGCGCCTACACCCTGCAAAACGTGACCGGCGGCCGTTTCGTCCATTACAGCACCAACACCGAAACCTATTCCCACGGCGACGCCTCCACCCTGACTTTCTATGAGAAGATTACCGAAGGCGACGCGACCGTCTACGTCGAAGCCGACGGGATCAAGGACGGCGGCGAATACGTCATCGCCGCTAATCAAACCCGGGCGCTGACCAACAAGCGCTCCCCCATCAACAGCGAACGGATGGCCGCCATCGACGTCATCCGCACCGCCCAAAGCGGCGTCGGCGCGCCCAAAGCCGGCCGCTTCACGGTGGAAAAAGAGGGCGACGTCTATCGCTTTGTCAGCGAAAACGGCGGCTATCTCGGGTATGACGGCAATCTGCACGTCCAGCCGCTCGACGCCTTTACCGCCGCGAACGCCGTCGACTGGACGGCCCGCGCCGGCGACGGGAACGGTGCGCTGAAATGGCGCAACACCGGCAAAGCGGCGGTGGATATCTACTGCGATCTGCATTACGGCGGCAGCGGCTGGTCGCTGGGCAACGCCACCGACACCCTGGTGTATGCCGAAAAAGACGGCGGATGGGTCGCCGTGACCGAGCTGAACGCCGGCGACGTCGTCTTTTTTGTCGACGCCTCCTCCGGCAAGGCGCTGACGGCGGTCAGCAACGGCCAGTCGGGCAGCGAACGCCGTCTTGTCCCGGCCGATGCCGGCGCCGGGCGGACGGTGATCGAGTCGGTATCCCCTCCGGAGGCACCGGCCGACGAGGCGCAGCCGGGCTTCATCACCTCGTTTATGGGGTCGATGCGGTATTACAGCACTTCCAAGGACGTCCACGTCGGGCCGAACGATTCCAAGGTGGTGCAGGTGCTGATGATCTACGTTTACACCGACCGGATCGTGCTGCAGATGAAAAACTACGGGGTGGAAAACGCCGGTGAAGAGATCCTGACGCCCTACGTCATTCCCCGCCAAATCGTCCTCTCCCCCGCCGTCATTCCCGGCGACGTGGACGACAGCGGCGACGTGGCGGCGGCCGACGCGCTGATGGCGCTGCAGGCGGCCACCGGAAAGATCGCCCTGACCGACGCACAGGAGACGGCGGCCGACGTGGACGGCCAATCCGGCGTTACCGCCGCCGACGCCCTGCTGATCCTCCAATACGCCACCGGCAAGATCGGGGCGTTTGCGGCGGAACAACCGGGCGGCGTCCCGGCCGATATCGGCTCGGGCGACGGCGTTAACGACGCCCTGCACGACTAAAAAACTCCCGCCGGTGTGCATCACACCGGCGGGAGTATTGCTGTCTATTCCTTTCTCATCCCTGCTTAGACGGGCAGACGTCCCGCAGCGGACACGCCCCGCATTGCGGGGATCGCGCCGAGCAGACGTCCCGGCCGAACAGGACGATGCGGTGGCAAAAGGCGTTGCTCTCGTCGGGCGGCAGCAGACGGCGCAGCTGCAGCTCCACCTTATACGGATCGGTGGAATCCACCAGCCCCAACCGACCGGCGATGCGGATGCAATGGGTATCCGCCACCACCGCCGACGGGGTGCCGTACACGTCGCCGCAAAAGAGATTGGCGGTCTTGCGCCCGACGCCGGGCAGCTTGACCAATTCCTCCACCGTGCGGGGAAAGTCCCCGCCGTACTCGTCCCGCAGCATCCGCGCCATGGCGACGATATCCCGCGCCTTGGTTTTGTACAGCCCGCAGGAGCGGATATACTCCCCTACCTCCCCGGCGTCGGCGTCGGCAAAGGCGTCCAGCGTCGGAAAGCGGGCGAACAGCGCCGGGGTGACCATATTGACCCTCGCGTCGGTGCACTGCGCCGACAGACGGGTGGCGATCAGCAATTGCAGCGGATCGGTGTACGTCAGCGAACAGATCGCCTCGGGATACCGCTCCTTGAGCACCTCGACCGCCCGATTTGCGCGTTGTTTTTTGGTCATGGTCACCACTCCTTTTCGCCATAGTGTACCACACTCTGTCGAAACCTGTCAAATCGTTGTTTTCGGTGCGATATTGTCTTGCAACTTTACAGAAAATGTGCTACTATAAGGTATAATTATACGAACAAGGAGCGCGATGCTATGTACGCCGAGATGATGGACACCATTGGATTTGTCAAAGCCGCCGATCCCGCCGTGGGTGAAGCGATGGAACGGGAGCTGGCCCGTCAGCGCCGCAATCTGGAGCTGATCGCGTCGGAGAACATCGTCTCTCCGGCGGTGATGGCGGCGATGGGCAGCGTGCTGACCAACAAGTACGCCGAGGGCTATCCCGGCAAGCGGTATTACGGCGGCTGTCAGGAGGTCGACGTGGTGGAGGACATCGCCCGCGACCGCGCCAAAAAACTGTTCGGCGCCGACCACGCCAACGTCCAGCCTCATTCCGGCGCACAGGCCAATCAGGCGGCCTATTTCGCCCTGATCCAGCCGGGCGATACCGTGCTGGGGATGGATCTGGCCCACGGCGGCCATCTGACCCACGGCTCGCCGGTCAATTTCTCGGGAAAACTGTACAACTTCGTGCCTTACGGTGTGGACAAGCAGACCGGCCGCATCGACTACGACGTGGTGGAGGCGCTGGCCAAAGAGCACAAGCCCAAGCTGATTGTCGCCGGCGCCAGCGCCTATCCGCGGGAGATCCGCTTTGACCGTCTGCGCCAGATCGCCGACGAGGTCGGCGCCCTGCTGATGGTCGACATGGCCCACATCGCCGGTCTGGTCGCCGCCGGGGAGCATATGAATCCGGTGCCCTACTGCGACGTGGTCACCACCACCACCCACAAGACCCTGCGGGGTCCGCGTGGCGGTCTGATCCTGTGCAAAGAGCCGTACGCCAAAGCGATCGACAAGGCGATCTTCCCCGGCTCTCAAGGCGGCCCGCTGATGCACGTCATCGCCGCCAAGGCGGTCTGCTTCGGCGAGGCGCTGAAGCCCGAATTCAAGGCCTATCAGCATCAGATCCGGCTCAACGCGTCCGCGCTGGCGCAGGGTCTGCTCGAACGCGGGCTGCAGCTGGTCTCGGGCGGCACCGACAACCATCTGATGCTGATGGATCTGCGCCAGACCGGCATCACCGGCAAGGAGCTGGAGCACCGGCTGGACGAGGTGTTCATCACCGCCAACAAAAACACCATCCCGGACGAGCCGCTGTCTCCCTTTGTCACCAGCGGTCTGCGGCTGGGCACCCCGGCCGTCACCAGCCGGGGACTGAACGAGGCGGATATGGATTTGATCGCCGGATTCATCCACGACGCGATCACCGATTTTGACGGGAAGGCGGACGCCATCCGCGCCGGGGTCGACGCCCTGTGCGCCCGGTACCCGCTTTACTGATCACACCCACGGGAGGTGAGGGCATGGCGGCTCCGTTAGCGGATCGCATGCGCCCTGAAACGCTGGAAGATATGGTCGGCCAGCAGCATCTGCTGGGCGAGGGCAAGGCGCTGCGCCGGATCATCGAGGGCGGCGCCATCCCCAATTTGATCTTTTACGGCCCGTCCGGCGTGGGCAAGACCACCCTGGCCCGGATCATTGCCAAGCGCACCGATATGCGGCTGCACAAGCTCAACGGCACCAGCGCCTCCACCGCCGATATCAAAGCGGTGGTGGACGAGATCGACACCCTGGCCGGGATCAACGGGATCCTGTTGTATCTCGACGAGATCCAGTATTTCAACAAGCGCCAGCAGCAAACCCTGCTGGAGCATATCGAAAACGGCCGGATCACCCTGATCGCCTCCACCACCGAAAATCCCTATTTTTACGTTTACAACGCCATTTTGAGCCGTTCCACCGTTTTTGAGTTCAAGTCGGTACAGCCCGATGAGATCGAAAAAGCGGTGCGCCGCGGTTTTGCCTTTTTGCAGGGCGAACGGGGCGTACCGGTGGCGGCCGCCGACGAGGCGGTGCGGGTCATCGCCACCTCCTGCGGCGGCGACGTCCGCAAGGCGATCAACGCGGTGGAGCTGTGCGTGATGGCCACGCCGCCCGACGCCGACGGCGCCGTTTTGGTCACCGAGGAGACCGCCCGGCAGCTCGCCCAGCGCAGCTCCATGCGGTACGACCGGGAGGGCGACGAGCATTACGACATCATCTCCGCTTACCAAAAATCCATGCGGGGATCCGATACCGACGCGGCGCTGCATTATCTGGCGCGGCTGCTGGAAGCGGGCGATCTGCCCTCGGCCTGCCGGCGGCTGATGGTCTGCGCCTGCGAGGACGTGGGGCTGGCCTACCCGATGATCATCCCCATCGTCAAGGCGGCGGTGGACGCGGCGCTGCAGGTGGGACTGCCCGAGGCGCAGCTGCCGCTGGCCGACGCGGTGATCATGGTCTGCCGGGCGCCCAAATCCAACGCCGGATGCCTCGCCATCGAAGCGGCGATGGCCGACGTCAAGGCCGGCCGCACCGGCCCGATCCCCCGGCAGCTGCAAAACAAACACTACGACGGCGAGGACGCCGCCGTTAAGGGGCAGCATTATCTGTACCCTCATTCCTTCCCCGATCACTGGGTGGAACAGCAGTATCTTCCCGACGCCATCAAGGATCGGGTCTACTACCATCCCGGCGACAACAAAAACGAGCAGGCGTTTGAAAGCTACTGGCAGACGATCAAGAAAAAAACGAAATGACCCGACCGGGTCATTTCGTTTTTTTGATGGTATAAAGCCCGCAAAAACCGCACAAGCCGGTGGCAGGCAAGCGCGGTATGTCGCCCAAAGGGCGACTATCCCTCCGACTTGCCTCACGCGGTGCGTTCGGCAAGCCACCCTTTGCACGAGGCGTGCGCTTGCAACGCAATTCATCGGTGTTCCGCAAACGGAGGATATCATCCGCCCGCCGTATCAATCCGGCGGTATACAAAACGGCTCCCTCTGACGAGGGAGCTGTCGAGCGCAGCGAGACTGAGGGAGAGATAACGAGATTAGCGGCACGCCCCTCTCTCCCTCCGTCTTTCGCCTGGCGGCGAAATCCACCTCAGGCCCTCTTGCGGTGCCCGGCTCCGGTGTGGCGCATACGCGCTCACCGATCACCGACCGCGGCGCCAGCTTATTGCTCGCTGTTTCCGCCCCCGGCGGCGCTCGCAAACGCTGCCCGTCAGAGGGAGGCAGACGCACTCCGCATACTGTGCGTCGTCATCCCGCTTCCACGAACGTCAGCGGCGGGAGCAGGCGATCCGCCCTTTGTTCCTTGCCGCCGAAGGTGCCGCAAAACCGCACCTCAAACTCCGTTTTGCCTTTGGCGGGGACGGTGAATTTGGCGGTATTCCCTTCGTCGTCCACAGCCCAAAGCTCCGCTTCTTTGAGCAAATCGCCCCGCTGATCTTTTGAGAAATCGGCACGGATGGCAAAGGTTTTGTTGGTATCACTGACGTTTTCGACCGTTACCGCAGCGGTGAGGATCACCGCGTTTTCCTCCACCGCAAATTCCCCGAAAGCGCTTTCGTCCTCCACCAAACGAAGGGAATCCCGGTGGCATCCGGCCAAAACGCCCGGTATCAGCATGCAAATGAGGAAAATAGCGATCCGTTTTTTCATAAATACCCCATCCTTTTACGGTTTTATCCTATTCTATCACGACAAAAAAACGGCGTCAACCCTCTTCGTCGGGGCGCAGGGCGACGGTTTCGGCAATCAGCCGCTCCCGCTCGTCGTCGGGGACGGCGGGCTGACGGTCGAGGAAAAGCAAATACTCCACGTTGCCGTTGGTGCCGTGGATGGGCGACACCGTCAACCCCCGCAGATACAGCCGGTTTCCCGCCGCCGCATCGATCAGCGAGCCGATCAGCCCCGGCAGGACGGCGGGATCCTTGACCATCCCGTTTTTGCCCAGCTGGAAGGGCTTTAACTCAAACTGGGGCTTGATCAGACAGACGCACCGCCCGTCCTCTTTCAGGATCCGGTCGATGGCGGGAAAAATTTTCGTCAGCGAAATAAACGCCACGTCCACCGTGACGAGATCGCACCTTTCGCCGAGCTGTTCCGCCGTCAAATGCCGGGCGTTTGTGCGTTCCATCACCGTCACCCGCTCGTCCTGGCGCAGCTCCCACGCCAAAATGCCGTAAGCGACGTCCACCGCGAACACCCGCGCCGCGCCGTTTTGCAGCAGGCAGTCGGTAAACCCGCCGTTGCTGGCGCCGATATCGCAGACGGTCTGCCCGTCGACGTTCAGCGCGAAATACCGCAGGGCTTTTTCCAGTTTATATCCCGACCGGCTGGCGTATTTGCGCCCTTTTTGGCGCAAGGTCAGCGCCGCGCCGGCCTTCACCGGAGTGCCGGGTTTGTCGGCGGGAATATCCCCGATCCATACCCGCCCTTCCATAATCAACGCCGCCGCTTCCTCCCGGGTCACCCCGAAGGCCGCCGCGGCCACTTCGTCCAGTCGCATGGTCGCCATGTCGTCACCTCGGGACTATTGTACCCGCTGGACGCCCGGTCTGTCAAGTTTTGAGTTGTATACAGGCCTTTTCTAAAGATTTATTTTCCCGGTGCTGATTTGCAAAATCATCAAGGCGTCGGCGGCCGTTACGCTGCCGTCGTCATCGACGTCGGCATAGCGCCGCTGCTGATCGCTCAATAACACCTTTTCGGTCGCCGCCTGCAGCGCCAGCAGCGCGTCGGCAGCGGTGATATCCCCGTCCATATTCACGTCACCGGGCCGATATTCGCCCAACACCGTTATGGTGCAGGTTTGCGTGTCGGTTTGCGTCCCTTCGGAAAAACTGACGGTGACGGATGCCGTCCCCGGCGCCAGCGCCTTTACTGTTGCCGTTTGGCAAATCATGGTTTCATCGCCGGCGTCTTTGAATCCGCCGGACAGCTGAAGCGAAACCACGTCCTCCGTGTCCGATTCCCACCGCTCCGCTCTGCCCGGCACGTCGGGCTCGCCGGGAATGGGATCCCACCACACATACGCGTCTTTCACAAAATCGGCGCTTGTGATCGCGTCCGTCATTTCGTATAAAACGGCCTGCAAGGGGACGTCGACCGTATAGTATCCGTCCGGGCTTTCTTCTCCCTCTTGCTCCAAAATGCCGTTCAGACTGTCCGCGCTTTTTCTCGGCCAGAACCGGGAAACGCCCATTTCACGAAAACAGTCCCGTATGCTTTGCCCATCCGGCAGCCGATCCGGATCCACGTTCAGGCAGATCCCCTGCGCGATCCGCCACGGAACGGGCGGTTCGGTCACGCTGTCGATACACAGCTGCACTTCTTCGCCAATTTTCAGGATGACCGACGAAGCGTTCAGCCGGATGCGCAAATCACGCCGCACGTGATCGGTGTTCGGCTTGGCGGATTGCACTCCGTCCACGGATCGGGCGGTTTCCAAAACGGCCTTCATATCCCAGTCGCTGTCGTCCAGAGCGAGGATCAACAGATAGTCTAAGCCGGTATCTCGCGTATATTTTTGTACTCCGACAACGGATCGGCATGGTACGCCGGGAAAATCCGCTGGGGAGAAGGAACGGTTTTCAGGGGCGGTGAAGGTAACCGCGATGCTGTTTTTATCGTCCATATCCCCTTTTCGATACACGAAAACGTCACAGGTCGCGCTCGCAGAGGCGCCAAACCCGCTGCGCGTTACCGTGATGCCGCTTTTGCCGGGTTGGACGCCTTTGATGGTGCCGGTCTGGTTCAGCGCCGTCTCGCTGCCGTGGTTGATATCCGCCGGTTCACCGCCGGACAGCGCCATTTGCGCGATTTCCGGGTGAGAGTTATCCCAAATTTCCCGGTAAGGATCGCCCGCGGGTTCTTCGCTTTCTTTCAGATACACGTAGTCGATCGTGATATCCTTTTCCTCACCGACGGCCAGATAGAGGACCGAATCGCTCAACCTTATCTCGGATTCCGGAGGATCGGTCTGGCCGATGTCCCCGGCCGCCATTCCCATCGGCGCGGCGCACACCGCCAGCGTGAACAGCAGCGCGGTGATCCATCGAATGGTTTTCATAGCATCTTCACCCTTTCTGCCTCACAACAGGTTTACACCATATCTTTATGCGCGAACGCCAATCATTTTGGCTTTAATAAAAGTATATAGTATTTACAATAACTTGTCAACAATCCTTCATTTTTTATGCAAATACGCAAACGCCCGGTCTGTCAAGTTTTGCTGGACTTTTGACGCCAAATGCGGTATGATAGTGTATTATAAGTTACCGTGGCTAATTGCGGCCACCTGTAAGGAGCAAACGAACGGGAATGGAAAAATGGGATTTGCTGGATGACCGGGGCCGGCCGACCGGGCGCACCATGATGCGGGGCGAACGGCTGACCTTCGGGCAGTACCATCTGGTGGTGCACATCTGGGTGCTCAACGCCGCGGGCGGGATCCTGATCCAACGCCGGGCGGCGCATCTGCATCTGATGCCCAATATGTGGGCGGCGACCGGCGGATCGGCGGTATCGGGCGAGGACAGCGAGACCGCCGCCAGACGGGAGCTGCTGGAGGAGCTGGGGCTCAACACCCAGCCGGGCGAGCTGACGCTGCTGCGGCGGCTCAAGCGGCGCAACTCCTTTTGCGATCTGTGGATCTTGCGCCGTGAGGTGCGGGTCGACCGGGACGTGCAGCTGCAAAGCGAGGAAGTGGCCGAGGCGCGGTGGGTATCGCCGGCGCTGCTGCGGGAGATGATCCGCCAAAACGACTTCCACAACTACGGCAAGGAGTATTTCGACACCCTTTCGGAGGTCGTCAAGGGCCTATGAAAACGCTGTACATGACCGATCTGGACGGCACGCTGCTGACGCCCGACCAAGCCCTGTCGACGCGCACCGTCGGCATTCTCAACGCCCTGGCCGACGCCGGGTGTCTGTTTTCCATCTGCACCGCCCGCAGTCTGATCGGGATCAAGCTGCTGGATCTGCAGGGGGTGCGCTTCACCGCGCCGATGGTGCTGATGAACGGCGCCATGACCTACGACGCCATCCACGAACGGGTGGCCGACGCGCTGGAAATGTCCCCGGCGGTGGCGAAAACCGTGCTGGAAATCGCCGCCCGTCACGGCAAATCCCCGATGGTCTACCGGGTGGAGAACGGCGGGGTGACGTGTACCTACACCCATCCCACCTCGCCGGGTGAGGAGTCCTTTATGCGCCAGCGGCTGGCGCGGCTGCCGGAGCTGTTTTGGCAGGTGAACGAGCACGATTCCACCCGGGAAGCGGTCTATTTCTCGATGCAGGACAGGCGGGAGACGCTGACCGCCATCCGCGCCGAGGTGGAGGCGCAGATCCCCGAGGTGCGCTGCAGCATCTACCGGGACAATTACGTACAGGGTAATTTCTTTTTGGAGATATTCGACCGCCGCGCCGGCAAGGACAACGGCGCGCTGCGGGTCAAGCGGGCCGTCGGCGCCGACCGGCTGGTCGCCTTCGGCGACAACGACAACGATTTGCCGATGCTGCGGGTGGCCGATCTCGCCTGCGTTGTGGAAAACGGAGTGGAATCGGCCAAACGGGCGGCCGACGTGATCGTCGGCGCCAACGACGCCGACGGGGTGGCGCTGTATCTGCAGGCCGATTGGGAAGGACGATGACCATGGCGGGATGGGCGATCTACAACGGATTCTGGAACCCCGATACCCCGCCCGACCCGGTCGAACGGCTCTGCCGGGCGGCAAAGGACCGCGGCTGGACACTGACGCCGGTGCCCAACACCTCGCTGATCGTGTCCGCCGGCGGCGACGGGATCACCGTCGAGGGGATCGACAGGGGCGACACGGTGCTGTTTTGGGACAAGGACGTCCGGCTGGGGCAGGCGCTGGCCTCCGGCGGTGTGAGGGTACACAACCCCGTCGACGCCATCGCCGTCTGCGACGACAAAAGCGCCACCCATCTGGCGCTGGCGGCGGCTCGGGTACCCATGCCCCGCACCCTGATCGCCCCGATGACCTACCGCGAGATCGGCCCGCAAATCGCCGCTTTCCTGCGGCGCGCCGAGGCGGAGCTGGGGTTCCCGATGGTGGTCAAGGAATGCTACGGCTCGCTGGGCGGGCAGGTGTATCTGGCGCGCACGCCGGACGACCTGCGGGCGCTGGCGATGAAAATGGGCGACAAGCCCTTTTTGGCGCAGGCGTTTTTGCCCACCTGCGCGGGCGAGGATCACCGGCTGTACGTGGTGGGCGACCGGGTGGTGGCCGCCATGCACCGCCGGGGGGTGGATTTCCGTTCCAACATCGGCGGCGGCGGCCGGGGCGAGGCCTATTTGCCGACACCCGCCGAGGAGACGCTGGCGCTGCGGTGCTGCCGGGTGCTGGGGCTGGAGTTCGCCGGGGTGGATCTGCTGTGGGACGACCGGGGTGAAGCGCTGGTATGCGAGGTCAACTCCAACGCCTTTATGGCGGGGATCACCGCCTGTACCGGAGTGGACGTCGCCGACGAGATCGTCCGGTACGTGATGCAAAAAGACGGGCTGGCGTAACGCCGCCCGGAAAAACCGCGGCGCCGTGCGCTCGCCGGAAATCGGCGTTCATTTTTCAGCAAACCGCAAAAAAGGAGAATGGCTATGCACGTGTTGACGAGTGAAGAGATGCGGCAGGTGGAGCTGTCCGCCAAGGAGATCGGGCTGGACGGCGTCCGGCTGATGGAAAACGCCGGATCGGCCGCCGCCCGGGTGATCCGCCAGACCTACCCGGTCAGCGGGATGGCGGTGGTGATCCTGTGCGGCAGCGGCAACAACGGCGGCGACGGCTTCGTCATTGCCCGCAAGCTGCTGGAGCACAACGCCCGGGTGTCGATCGTGCTGGCCGGGGAGATGCCCCGCACCGCCGACGCCATGGCGATGGCCGAACGGCTGCGGCAGCTGCCCGTGCCGGTCTACCGCTGGATGGACGATCCCGCCCGCACCGTCGCGGTGCTACGGGACGCCCGGCTGATCGTCGACGCGGTGTTCGGCATCGGGTTCAAGCGGGTACTGCCCGAAACCCTGCGGGGCTTGTTTCGTCTGGTCAACGAGGGCGACGCCCCGGTGGTGGCGATCGATATCCCCAGCGGCGTCAACGCCGACGACGGCGTCCGCGATCCCGACGCCCTGCGCGCCACCCTGACCGTCACCTTTACCGCCCGCAAGCCGGCGCTGGTGATGCCCGCTCTGGCTCCCTGGTGCGGCCAGGTGGAGGTGGTGGAGATCGGCATCCCCGAAAAGCTCTGGCAGGCCTATTCCTGCACCCCGACGCCCATCGACCGGGTGATGGTGCAGGAGTGCTTTTCGCCCCGGCCGGTGGACGGCCACAAGGGCACCTTCGGCCACGTGCTGGCCTTTTGCGGCAGTTACGGGATGGCCGGCGCGGCGGTTTTGGCCGCCCGCGGCGCCTTACGGGGCGGCGCGGGACTGGTCAGCGCCGCCATCCCCCGCTCGATCTACCCGATGGTGACGGTGTCCCAGCCGGAGATCGTCTGCCTGCCCCTGCCGGAGGACGCCGACGGCAAAGCGGCGCTTTCCGCCCGTCCTCTGCTGCGAAACGGGCTGAAAAACGCCACCGCCCTGTTGATCGGCTGCGGGCTGGGACAAAGCGACGAACTGACCGGGCTGATCCTTTATCTGCTGGAGCAGGCCGAATGTCCGGTGATTTTGGACGCCGACGGTATAAACGCCGTCGCGGCGCATATAGATAGTATCAAAGCACGCAAAGCCCCCTTGATCCTGACGCCGCATCCCGGTGAAATGGCACGGCTGTGCCACACCACGGTGGAGCAGATCGAGCAAAACCGTCCCCGCGCCGCCCGCAAATTCGCCGTGGACAACGGGGTATGGGTGGTGCTCAAGGGCCACGACACCGTCATCGCCTCGCCCACGCAGGAGCTGCTGGTCAACCACACCGGCAATCCCGGCATGGCGACCGGCGGCAGCGGCGACGTACTGGCCGGGCTGATCGCCTCCTTTGCCGCCCAGGGAATGACGCCCTTGCAGGCGGCGATGGCCGGGGTGTATCTCCACGGCCGGGCCGGCGATCACGCCGCCGAACGGCTGAGCCAACACGCCATGCTGCCCGGCGATCTGCTGGACGAACTGGGGCCGCTGCTTTTGATGATCGAAAACAGGAGTTGAGGCGGCTTGAAGCGGTGGCTGGCGCTGGCGATCGTATGGTTGACGTTTTTGACGGGATGCCGCGGCGCGCCGCCAAGCGCCGTCGACGCCCCGGTGACCGACGGCTTCACCTGTGAGGCGGATATCACCTACAAGGATACGCGCCTGGCCGGCACCCTGTCCCGCGCCGGCGCCGGCACGCTCAAGCTGGCGTTTTCGGCGCCCGACACCCTCAAGGGGATCACCGTCGAATGGCAGGGCGACGCCGTGACCGCGTCCTTGTACGGGCTGTCCTTTTCCCTGTCGGAGCAGGCGCTGCCCGCCGGCGCGTTGGGACGGGTGCTGATCGACGCGCTGGACGCGGCGTCCCGCTCTTCCGACGGGGTGCGGATCACCGGCGCGGCGCTCACCTGGACCGGCGCCGGACAAAACGGCGCCGTCACCCTGACCGCCGATCCGGCCGACGGCCGCCTTTTGTCGCTGGAAATGCCCGGCGTACCGCTCAAGGCGACCTTTTCCGGATTTCACACAACGAGTTGACCCACCGGCGCCGATAAAATCGATCGGCACCGGTTTTTTGCGTCTTTTTCGCGGGCGGACGGTATCCGCCCCTACGGGTTGCCGCCGGTTTGTGCAAATGGGCGAGATAAGATCCTTCGTCGCTGTGCTCCTCAGGATGACAGCGCAACCACAAACAGGGTCATTCTGGGCAACATTTTCGACCGCGCCCGGTGGGCGATACAGGGAGAAAATGGTGGGCGCCGCGGTCGGCGATCGGTGAGCGCACATGCGCCACACCTCAGCCGGGCACCGCAAGAGGGCCACGCGTTCGCCCGAAGAATCTTTCATCGTCATCCCGCAGGAGGGGAAAACCCCTTCCCCTACGATGCCGCCGCAAGTTTGGCGGGCGGATGGTGTCCGCCGTCTCCGGTCGGCAAAAAATGTGCGCGTTTTTTGTCACAATCGTGTATTTCCTTTTTTTCAAAAATACGGTATAATGGATATGAATATTGGCTGATCCGTGATAAGTACAAAGCGGTTTTGGAAGGCAAAATTTCCCGTATGCTGTGCCGCAAAGCCTCGGCATACGCGAATATGTCTGCGTCTTGCGGCTTTGCCTACGAAAAAATTTTATGCCTTACAAAACGGCTGCGCACCGGAAAGCGTGCCAAATGCGCGGGATTTTCGGTGCGACGGACGCCGCCTTGCTGACGCAAGGCAAGGACAACAAGTCGAAAAGCGCCGCGTTTGGCCGCTTTTCCGGCGCTTTGTCCTTATCACGGATCAGCCATCACCCACAGGAGGGATCGCTATGCTGGTGGAGAATTATTTTGAGGATCTGAACACCCTGCACGTCGGCACCTTGCCGCCCCACGCCTATTTCATTCCCTACCCCGGGACGCAGGAGGCGCTGCGAGGAGCGCGGGAGCAGTCCAACCGGTTCGTTTCGCTGAACGGGCAATGGCAGTTTCGCTATTACGACAGCGTGCGGCGGATGAACGACCCGTTCTTTAAGCCGCCCTATCCCCACGGCGGATTCGCGCCGCTGCCGGTGCCGTCGGTCTGGCAGATGCACGGCTACGATCAAAACCAGTACACCAACATCCAGTACCCCTTCCCCTACGACCCGCCCTACGTGCCGGTCGACACCCCCTGCGGCGCGTATCTGCGGCCCTTCAAGCTGACCCGGATGCAGGCCGAAAGCCGGGTGCATCTCTGCTTTGAAGGGGTGGACAGCGCCTACTACGTCTGGGTCAACGGCCATTTCGTCGGATACAGCCAGGTGGCCCATTCCCCCGACGAGTTCGATATCACCGACCACGTCAAGACCGGGGAAAACACCCTGGCGGTGCTGGTGCTCAAATGGTGCGACGGCAGCTATCTGGAGGATCAGGACAAATTCCGGATGTCGGGCATTTTCCGGGACGTCTACCTGCTTTTGCGGGACGAGAACCACCTCACCGACGCGGTGATCACCACGCCCCTGTCGGAGGATTTTTCCGCCGCCGCGGTGGAGGTGGGACTGCAATTTAACGGCGCCGCTCAGCCGGTCCACGCCGAGCTGGTCGACGCCGAGGGCAAGCCGGTCGCGGCCGGCACGGCGCAAGGCGGCAGACTGCGGCTGGAGGTGCCGGATCCCATCCTGTGGAACGCCGAGGAGCCCTATCTCTACACCCTGCTGCTGCAGTGCGGCAAGGAGATCATCCCCTTCGCGGTGGGTCTGCGGCAGATCGCCGTGGTGGACGGGGTGGTGCGCCTCAACGGGCGCAAGCTGCGCATCCGGGGCGTCAACCGCCACGACAGCGACCCGCTCAACGGCTACGCCGTCACCGCCGGGCAGATGCGGGCGGATCTGCTGCTGATGAAGCAGCACAACGTCAACGCCCTGCGCACCAGCCACTACCCGCCCTCGCCCCTGCTGCTGGATATGTGCGACCGGCTGGGGCTGTACGTGCTGTGCGAGGCGGATATCGAAGCCCACGGGGTGGTCACCCTTTACGGCAGCGAATCCTACTATCCGTTGATCGCCGACGATCCCGCCTTTGGCGGCGCGATCCTCGACCGGATCCAGCGGCTGGTGCTGCGGGATCGCAGCCGCACCTGCGTGCTGATCTGGTCGATGGGCAACGAAGCGGGCTACGGCGAAAACTTCGTCGCCGCCCAGCGGTGGGTCAAGCAGACCGATCCCACCCGGCTGACCCACTACGAGGGGTCGGCGTATATGCCCACCGGCAAATCCCTGACCAAAGAGGATCTCGATCTGCACAGCGGGATGTACACCTCCACCGGCGATCTGGAAAGCTATCTCAAACGCCGCCCCTGGGGCAAGCCCTTTATTTTGTGCGAATACTGCCACGCCATGGGCAACGGCCCGGGCGATCTGGAGGATTACGAGCAGGTCTTCGAGTCCTACCCCGGCGCGGTGGGCGGCTTTATCTGGGAATGGTGCGACCATGCGGTGTTTGCCGGGAAGACCGGGTTGAGCAAGACCAAATACCTCTACGGCGGCGACTCGGGCGAGCGGCTGCACGACGGCAACTTCTGCATGGACGGGCTTTGTTATCCCAACCGGGTGCCGCACACCGGGCTTAAGGAGCTGAAAAACGTCTTCCGCCCGGCGCGGCTGACCTGCGACGATCCGGCCGCAGGGCGCTTCACCCTGCAAAGCAAGCTGGATTTTGCCGAGCTGAGCGAGCGGATCTCTTTGCACTACACCCTGACGGTGGACGGCGAGCCGGTCGCCGAGGGCGATCTGCCCTGCCCGCCGCTGCCGGCCCGCCGAAAGGCGAGCCTGCGCATCCCTTACACCCTGCCCGATCACGGCCGGGTGCACATCAAGGTGGACTATATCGCCCTGAAGGAAACGCCCTGGGCACGGGCGGGCGAATCGGTGGGCTTCGATCAGATCGAGCTGGCCCGTCATCCCCGCAAGCCGGCCGAGCCGACCGGCGAGCGCGCGCCGCGGTATCTGCCCGACGACCGGCAGATCGTGGTCTGCGGCGAGCGATTCCGCTACGTCTACGACAAGGACACCGGCGTGTTTGACGAGCTGACGGTCGACGGCGTGCCGCTGCTGCGCCGCCCGATGCAGTACAATCTGTTCCGCGCCCCCATCGACAACGAGCGCCAGATCGTCGGCCAATACTACGCCGCCGGTTACGACCGCACCGTTTCCCGCGGATACGCCACCGAGGTGTACAGCGACGGCGAAAAGGTGTTCATCACCACCGATCTGGCGGTATCGGCCGACGCCCGGCAGCGGATGCTGGACATCCGCGCCGTCTGGACGGTGGACGGCAAGGGCACGATCGGCTGGCAGATGACGGTCAAACGCCGCCCGTCGATGCCCTGGCTGCCCCGGTTCGGGCTGCGGCTGTTTTTGCCGAGCACCATCCGCCAGGTCGCCTATACCGGCTACGGCCCGACCGAAAGCTATATCGACAAGCACCGCGCCTGCTGGTTCGGCAAGTTTGAGGGATCGCTGATGGATCTGCACGAGGACTACATCCGTCCCCAGGAAAACGGCAGCCACTTCGGCTGCACCGACGTCACCCTGTCGGGCGGCGGCTGGACGGTGGCGGTGGAGGCGACCGACCGGGATCTCTCCTTCAACGCCTCTCCCTTCACCCAGGAGGAGCTGGCCGGCAAGCGGCACAATTTTGAACTGCAGCCCTGCGGCGACACCGTGCTGTGCGTCGACGCCATGCAAAGCGGCGTCGGCTCTCAAAGCTGCGGTCCCGAGCTGCTGCCTCAATACCGGCTGGACGCGCCGGAATTCACCTTTGCCGGGCAAATGACCCTGCGGGTGCAAAAATAAACGCCAAAAAGCCGCCTCGCGTTCGCGCGAGGCGGCTTTGACTTTGAGTCCGTCCAAAAACATCCAAAAACGTCGGGATATGCCCGGAAGGCTTATTCCACCGGAAGTAGAATTTTCTCAATTTTCCCGTTATTTACAAACGGCTGCTCTTACCGTATCATGGAATCGCGGGCCGCAAGAATCGCAAAAATAAGAAACAACAAAGGAGCATAGTATGGACACTTTGAAAATCGGACGGTATATCCAGCATTTGCGGAAGGCTGCCGGCATGACGCAGAAAGAACTGGCGGAGAAGCTGAATATGTCTTTTCAGGCCGTCTCAAAATGGGAAAACGGGGACACGCTTCCCGATACCGGTATTCTTCTCGATCTGTGCGATATACTGAATACCACGGCAGATAAGCTGCTCAACGGAGGAAGTTACGCGACGCTCGAGCGCCGGCTTATGAGGCTGGAGGACGTTGCAACCGGCTTTCAGTATATAGAAAGCATAGGAAAGCTTTTCGGCGAAGACTGTTCTTTTTTCGTGGGCATGATCGAGGGGATCAACGAAAAAATGAATATCGACCTGTTGACCTATCTAAAGGAGCCGGCGACCCGGGAGGTCATGTACGCGGAGGTGCTCATCCAGGGGATCCTTTCCGGGCGTACCGTGGATATGGACGAAATAAAGGCGAACTTCCAAAACGAAAAGATGGTGAACACCATTCAGCGCTATCTGGCCAAAGCCAACGGGAATCCCGAGACAACCGTATAGACTCTGTGTCCTTATCGCGGGTCAGCCCTTGGTGGTCATTTCCAGCTCGACGCTGAAAAACCCGCCCCGGATGGGATCGGGGAGCAAACGGTCGCCTTCGACGGTGATCTGCCGCCCGTCGTCAAACACGAAGGTCAGCCGCTTTTCCCCGCTCAACCGAAAGCCATTGTGGGGCAGACCCGCCCAGCCGAGGATGCCGTTGGTTTCGACGGTTTGCTTGATGGCCGCCACGGTATCGGCGTCCATCGGTTTTTCGCTGTCGTAGATCTGCGGATCGTCGAATTTCATCTGTTTGCGGTTGACGGCGGTGCCGTCGGGCAGCAGGGTCATGGTCGCCCGGGTAAAGCCGCCGTCCCGGCTCTCTTCAGAAAAGCGGATCTCCCGCAGGGAATCGAGCGAGGGCAGCGCCACCCACTCGCCGGCCATCGCCTCCTCGAAAAAGGCGGCCATCTCCTCGCCGACCCGGCGGGAGAGGATCGGGGTCTGATTGTTCGAAAAACGGATCGTTTCACCCCCGGCGTAGCGGATATCCACCCGGCCGCCGAAGTTTTCGGGCAGGCCGTGGGTCTGGGAATGGCAGCCGTTATTTTTGGCCAGATCCCATTCCCGCACCCGGCGGGCCAGAGCGGGCATCAGCGGCTGCTTCACCAGCGCCCAGCCGGCTTTTCCGCTGCGCCGGTCGGAGGCACGGGCGGTTTCCAAAAACAAAAACACCCCGTCCGCCGCCGGGGCGGCAAAGGCCGACAGGTATTCCAGCGGATCGCCGGCCGGCTGCTCGTCCATCGAAAAGGGCAGCCGCGAATCGGCGCAAAAGGCGGTCATATCCTCGCTGTCGATCGTCTTGGGGGCGTTGTCGTCCACCGTGGCGTCGGTGCCGCCGCAAACGTCCGGCGGGGCTTGGCGAATCACCCGCACCCCCGGCGGCAGGGGCTTTTTCTTGAAACGGTCAAACACGGTCAGCCCTCCTTTTGATCGGATCGGATCAGCGGCAGGGTCTCGATCGCCTCGGCCACCGGCTCCCGCAGCCAGAGAGTCGGGGTGATCCGCAGGGTGAAGCCGCCGCCGTTTTCCGCCGCCCATTCGTGCATCGGCGCCCGCGGCAGGGCGTAAGCCGCCATCAGCATCATGATCACGCCGCCGTGGGTGCAGATCACCGCTTCGGTGGTGCCGGTGTGGAACATCTCGTCCACCACCGCCTCAAACGCGGCGCTGACCCGCTGCTGAAATTCCTGCCCGCTTTCGCCGCCGGGGATAACGTCCTCCTCCCCGCTCAGCCACCGGCCGAACCGGGGATCCTGCTTGAGCGAGATGACGCTTTTGCCCTCCCACTCGCCGAAATCGCATTCCGCCAGTCCCGGCACCACCTTGGGCTGGCAGCCGGGATACAGCACCTGCAAAGTCTGGCGGCAGCGGGTCAGAGGACTGGAATAAAACCGTCCGGCGCCGGGATAACCGTACCGCTCCTTCATCTGCAGCAGCCGGGTCAATCCCCGCGGGGACAACGGCTCGTCGGTCCGCCCGACGTACCGCCCCTCGGCGTTGGCCTGGGTCTCGCCATGCCGTATCAGATGAATTTTGTAACTCTGCATAAAAACACCTCGTAAATTTCTACGGTTTGTCTCTTTACAAATCGCCGGATTTTCATTAAAATATAAACCCATTGTATATTTTTCAGAAAGTCCGGTGATCGGTATGACCTCGCGTTTTTCCCATATCCTGCTCAGCCTGCGCAAGGAGCGGCGGCTGACCCAAAAACAGGCGGCGGCCGATCTGGGGGTATCGCCCGCGCTGCTTTCCCACTATGAAAAAGGGGTGCGGGAATGCGGGTTGTCCTTCGTGGTACGGGCGGCGGACTACTACCACGTCACCTGCGACTATCTTTTGGGGCGCACCGCCGACCGCTCGGGCATGGCGCCTGAGCTGGCGTCCGCCAACGGCGATCCCACCGACGAGCGCCAGCGGCAGGTGCTGCAGGCGGTGCATCTGCTTTACGCCGCGCTGAACGCCACCGGGCGGGAGGAGTTGACCGACGAGGTCACCAACGCCCTGTCGGTGCAGGTGATCACCCTGCTGCGCCAGATCGTCAGCAAGGCCGACGCGGCCCAGGCCGCCGCGTCGCTGGCGGCCATCGCCCGGGCAAGCGCCCGGATCAGCTCGATGACCGGATCCGCCGCCCCGGCGGTTTCCGCCGAGGATCTGCGCCGCAGCTATCCGTATTTCGCCGCCGCGCTGGACCGGATGGCCCGGCAGGCCGACGAGGCGGTAAACGCCGTGAAATAATCAGGATTTCGGATCGTCCCGGCTTTCGTCGGGACGGTTTTTTCGCTTTTTTTCACCCGGCGGGACAGCGCCGCCGGTGCCGGCGGGATCAAAAACGCCGTCACCGTGACCGCCGCCGCGCAGGCCAGACAGAACAAGCGGAAATACACGTTGTCCACGCCCCACTGGATCTGTCCGGCAAGCGGAAAGTCCATCACGATTCCCAGCGCGAGCTGAAGAAGACAGGCGATCCGCAGCGCCGTGACGTCCCACCGGCGGGCGTTCAGCGCCGCAACCGCCATCGAAGGGATCCAGAACAGCGACAGGGTGTGCAGCATGACCAGCGCGTTGACCCCGAGCATCATCCAGCCCTGGCCGAAGTCGGCGTCCGACGCCGCCAGCGCCATACCGGCCGCCGTCAAAAAGAGCGCCGGCGGCGCCAGCCACAAAATCCGCCCGGCGATCCGGCCGCCGCGGGATTCCCAGCCCAGCCGGGCGAGCAGATACCCGATCCCCGCCAACACAAACAGCACGACCAACACCCCGCCGTTGGCGGCAGTGGCGGCGTACAGGATCAGCCCCAGCACCAGCTGCGCCGGCGGGAAGATCAACAACACCTTGCGAAAAAGCTCGTCGTCCGACAGACGGGAAACGCCAAAAGCCATGGCCGTCGCTCCTTTTTGCGTGATACTATCCGTATTATACCCGCACCCTATCAAAAAAGCAAGACGCATCCGCTGTTTCGGCATTTTTCTCCCCGCCGGCGCGTTAGGATAGATTAGACAGGACAGCCCGGCGTTTTTTGTGCAATCAAACAAATTGAAGTCATCTTGTCGCGCAATTCTTATTAAAAAAGCAAAAAAATACTTGATTTTTGCGCTATGGATGGTACAATAAAAGGAGAATCGACCGCGAAAGAGGCGTCCCGGCGCCGCCCGCCGGGCCAATACCCTATGGCGTACCGGGCGTACAAACGCAAGGAGTGATGAGATGTATCGCAAACAGGAGTGCGTGGCCATGCTGCTGGCCGGCGGTCAGGGAAGCCGGCTCTACGCGCTGACCCGCAAGATCGCCAAGCCCGCCGTTCCTTACGGCGGCAAATACCGGATCATTGACTTTCCCCTGTCCAACTGCGTCAATTCCGGCATCGAAACGGTGGGGGTGCTGACCCAGTACCAGCCGTTGGAGCTCAACGATTACATCGGCGCCGGCGAGCCGTGGGATCTCGACCGGCTGGGCGCCGGGGTACACGTGCTGCCGCCCTATCAGCGCAACCAGGGCGCCGACTGGTACAAGGGCACCGCCAACGCCATTTACCAGAACATGGATTTCATCGAGCGGTATCAGCCGGAATACGTGCTGGTGCTGTCGGGCGACCACATCTACAAAATGGATTATTCCAAAATGATCGCCGCCCACAAGCGCAACCGGGCCGACTGCACCATCGCCGTGCTGGAGGTGGAGATGGAGGAGGCCAGCCGGTTCGGCATCATGAACACCAACCCCGACGACTCCATCTACGAATTTGAGGAAAAGCCCGCCCATCCCAAGAGCAATCTCGCCTCGATGGGCATCTACGTTTTCACCTGGGACAAACTCAAGCACTATCTCACCCTGGACGAAAACGATCCCGCGTCCCAAAACGATTTCGGCAAGAACGTCCTGCCGGCCATGCTGGGCGACGGCCAGCGGATGTTCGCCTACCGCTTCGACGGCTACTGGAAGGACGTGGGCACCATCGACAGTCTGTGGGAAGCCAATATGGATATGCTGGCGCCGCAGACCTCGCTGGATCTGGCCGATCCCACCTGGCGGATCTACTCCCGCACCGAGGGCCATCCGCCCCACTACATCGGCCCGGAGGCCAAGGTGGAAAACGCCCTGATCTCCGAAGGCAGCGACATCCGCGGCGAGGTCGACTTTTCGGTGATCTTCTCGGGCGTGACGGTGGAAAAGGGCGCCACGGTGCGCGATTCCATCCTGATGCCCGGTGCCGTCGTCAAAGCCGGCGCCACGGTGCAGTACGCCATTTTGGCGGAGAACGTGACGGTGGAGGAAAACGCCGTCGTCGGCGCCCGGCCGGAGGAGCATACGGAGGACTGGGGCGTGGCGGTGGTCGCCGCGGGCGTGACCGTCGGCGCCGGCGCCGCGGTACCGCCCAAGGCCATGGTCGAGCACGACGTAAAGGGAGGCGAAAAGGATGCGTAACAACAACGTATTGGCGCTGATCTTCGCCAACCGGCACGACGAGGCGCTGCGGGATATGACCGCCGTGCGGGCAATGGGATCCCTTCCGGTCGGCGGGCGGTACCGGCTGATCGACTTCACCCTGTCGGGGCTGGTCAACGCCGGCGTCAGCCGGGTGGGGATCGTCACCAAAAGCCACTATCAATCGCTGTTCGACCACATCGGCTCGGGCAAGGCGTGGGATTTGTCCCGCAAGCACGCCGGGCTGACCTTCCTGCCCTCCTCCGATCCCCGGAAGGAGGCGTACGACGGGCGGATCGCGGTGCTCAGCGAGATCGACAGCTTTTTGCGCCACGCGCAGGAGGAATACGTCATCCTCAGCGACTGCCATCTGCTGGGCAACATCGACTACGACCGGCTGATCGACGAGCATCTGGAATCCCGCGCCGAGATCTCGCTGGCTTACAAACGGGGACCCTTCCCGGCGCTGCCGGGAACGCTGGCCCTGACGATGGACCCGTCCGGCCGGGTGACCGATCTGCGGGTGACCGGCGGCGAGCCGGCCGACGGCTGTTACGGGCTGGGGATCGTGATCCTGCGCCGCGACCGGCTGTGCCAGCTGGTGGCCGACGCCGCGGGGCACAACCGGTTGGATTTTGAGCGGGACATCCTGCAAAAGCAGGTCGACACCATGCCCATTCACGGCATCGCCATCACCGAATACGTCGAGCCGGTCTGTTCGCTGGCGCGCTACTTCGCCGTCAACATGGACTTTTTGAACGCCGACATCCGCGCCGCCCTTTTCCCGGCCGGACGTCCGGTCTACACCAAGGTGCGGGACTGCGCGCCGGCCAAATACGGTCTGCACGCCGACGCGGCCGATTCGCTGGTCGCCGACGGCGCCCGGATCGAGGGGACGGTGCGCCGGTCCATCGTTTTCCGCAACGTGGTGATCGAAAAAGGCGCGGTGGTGGAGAACTGCATCGTGATGCAGGGCGCCCATATCGGCGCCGGCGCGGTGCTGCGGGGCGCCGTTTTGGACAAAAACGTCACCATCAAGGACGGCGTCGTTTTGCAGGGCGCGGCGGATTATCCCATGTTCGTCGCCAAAGGCGCCGTGGTGTAACGGCGGCTGCCAAGGAGGTTTTACCATGAAAGTTTTGTATGTTGCCAGTGAAGCGGCGCCCTTCGCGGCGTCGGGCGGACTGGCGGACGTGGCGGGCAGCTTGCCCCAGGCGCTGCGCCGGCGGCTGGTCGGCTGCCGGGTGGTGCTGCCGCTGTATGAATCGGTTCCGCAGGAGCTGCGGGAGCAGATGACCTTTCTGACCAGCCTGTCGGTGCCGGTTTCCTGGCGGCGGCAGTACTGCGGCGTGTTTGAAGCCCGCCGAAACGGCGTGATCTATTATCTGCTGGACAATCAGTACTATTTCAAACGTCCCGGCCTGTACGGGCATTACGACGACGCCGAACGGTTCGCCTTTTTCGCCCGGGCGGTACTGGAGATGCTGCCGGCGATCGACTTTTATCCCGACATCATCCACGCCAACGACTGGCAGGCGGCGCTGGTGCCGGTGTATCACCACCTGTTCTACGCCAACCGGAAGGACTATCAGCATATCAAGACCGTCTACACCATCCACAACATCCAGTACCAGGGGCGGTACGGGATGGAGATTCTGGGGGACGTTTTCGGCATCGACGACCGGGACAAGAGCCTGCTGGAGCACGGCGGCGATATCAACCTGATGAAGGGCGGCATCGAAGCGGCGCACAAGGTGACCACCGTCAGTCCCACCTACGCGCAGGAGATCATGGATCCGTGGTACGCCTTCGGTCTGGACAGCATCCTGCGGGATCGCAGCTGGAAGGTCAGCGGCATTCTCAACGGCATCGACGTGGACGCCTATAACCCCGAGACCGATCCGGATATTCCCGCCCACTATTCCGCCGACGATCCGTCGGGCAAGGCGGCGTGCAAAAAGGCGCTGCAGGAACGGCTGGGACTGACCGTCAGCCCCGACGTTCCGCTGATCGGCATGGTCACCCGGCTGGTGCCGCCCAAGGGACTGGATCTGGTCAAATACATCCTCGACGAGCTGCTGCAGGACAAGGTGCAGATGGTGGTGCTGGGCTCGGGCGACTGGCAGTACGAAAGCTTTTTCCGGGAGATGCAGGAGAAATACCGGGACAAGTTCTGCTTCTGCAGCGGCTTCGTGCCGGAGCTGGCCCGCAAGATCTACGCCGGCGCCGATATCTTCCTGATGCCCTCCAAGAGCGAGCCCTGCGGTCTGGCGCAGATGGTGGCCTGCCGGTACGGCACCCTGCCCGTCGTGCGGCAGACCGGCGGACTCAAGGACAGCATCCGCGACTGCGGCGACGGCGTGGGCAACGGCTTCACCTTCCAGACCTACAACGCCAACGATATGCTCTACGCCATCCACCGGGCGCTGGACGTTTACGCCGGCAAGACCGGCTGGCCGGTGCTGGTGGAGCGGGCGATGCGATGCGATTTCAGCTGGGCCCGTTCGGCAAACGAGTACATCCGGATGTACAAGGAAGTACTCAAATCATGATTCGGTTTGATCGGTTATGGAAAACAATGGCGCAACGCGGGATGTCTACCTATCAATTGCGGGAGCGCTGCGGAATCGACAGCAAAACGATCCGCCGTCTTCGCGCCAACGACAACATCGAAGCCAAAACCTTGAACAAGCTTTGCGCCGCTTTGAATTGCCGGTTGGAGGACATTGCCGCATATACGGCGGATGAATGAGCAAAACGCCCGCGGGATCGTGCGATCCCGCGGGCGTCGTTTTATTTTTTGACGGCTTTCGTCAGACAGCAGCGGCGGATGCGGCGGTCCAGCCGCCGGATGATCACCTGCCGGGCGATCGCCCGTTTGTCCGCTTGTACCGGTCGCGTCATGCTCTCACCTCACCCGTATCCGCAATCGCCGGATCCGCAAAAAGCCTTTCCCCGCAAAGCGGACCGCCAGCCGGGAAAACCGGGACAGCCGAAAGGGCAGCCAATGCCCGCCGGATTGCCCCGGCGTCAGCCGCAGCCGTTCGGCCGCGCCCCATTCGGTGTCGAAATGCAGCACCAGCGCCTGTCCCGGCGGAAGATCGGCGTCGAGCGCCGCGGCGTCCATCCGCTTGCGGTCGGGAGCCTTCACGTCCCACAGGGTAGTGGCGGCGGCGTAGGCGATGGGCGCGTTGACCGTCTGCCCGCCGATCTCCAGCCGGTCTTCGCCGCTTTCGTCGTCGGACAAATGGCAGACCACCCAGGTGGCCTGTCCGCCGTTTTGATCCCGGCAAAGCAGCTCCGCCCGGTCGCCGACGACCGCCATCCGGTCGGGCGACAACCGCCCGTCCAGCGTCCAGCGACCCCAAGCCGGCCGTTTGCCCGGGGAAAAGGTCCAGATCGCGCCGCCGACCCGCAGCAGATACTGCCCACGCCACCAGACCGCCGCGGTATCGCTCCCGGCGGCGGTCAGCGCTTCCCGCAGGGGATCGGTGATCGCCGTGGACAGCAGCTCGGGCGGCTGACGGGTGGTCATCTGCGAAAAGGAGAGACTGCGCAC
The DNA here is from genome assembly GCA_050946775.1 of Acutalibacteraceae bacterium. Lineage (GTDB taxonomy): Bacteria > Bacillota > Clostridia > Oscillospirales > Acutalibacteraceae > UMGS1474. Next base: position 37,205 of record JBMNVL010000001.1, on the reverse strand, counting down.
CCGTCCGTGGGTGTCCACCCAGAACAGCCGGTCGTCGCCCATGCAGATGGTCTGCGGCCGGTCGCAGCCGGTCGCCGAGGGATAAAGCGTCACATACACCTTCTCCGGCTCGGCGCCGATGGCGGTGGTCGCCGTCAGCATATAGATGCAGCTTTTTTTGAACAGCAGCAGCCGGTCGCGCAGCGGCTGGATGGCGCTGATATAGCCTTGCGGATCGCCCACCCGGGCGGTGTGGCTGGCCGGAAAATACAACGGGTCGCCCGCGGCGCTCCAGCAGATCAGCGAGGAGTCAAAGGCGTTGCCGGTCAGCACCAGCGTGGCACGGCGATCGTCCCCGGTCAGCCAGGCGCCCTGGCGCATCCGCCGGGTCAGATTGCCGCTGATCCCGGCTTTGGCGGCGGTGATCCGCAGGTTGTCCTCCCGGCCGCTGACCGGGGGCGGATCGTCCTGGTCGTCCCACAGGGCGCTGCGAAACTGCACGTAACCGCCCGCCCGGCTGACCCGCATATACCGCCCGTCGGCCGGCGCGCTGTCGGTTTGTCCCGCCGTCACCCGGTAGGTCAGCCTCTGCCCGGTGTCGGTGGTCAGCACCGCCGTCACCTCCCCGTCGTCCAACCCGCTGTAGGGCAGATAAAACCGGGGCGATTCGCCGTCGGTGGTGTAATCGACCGAAAACCGGTCGGTCAGATGGTTGAGCTCCTCGTGTTCCCGGCCGGCCAGCGGCTGGACCTCGGTGGGCAGACATCCCCGGCATCCCCGCCGGATAACGGGGATATGGATATCCCCGTCGGCGTTGATCCAGGCGCCCTGTCCGCCGGTCAGCCTGTAGACGTGGTTGTCGGCAATGGCCAGCCATCCCGACACGGTGGGGGTGATCACCGCGTAGGAGACCGCCAGCGGATCGCCCACCGTGATTTGCCGCCCGTCGGCGTCCAGCCGGAACAGCTGCAGCGCGGCGGCGCCGTTTTGGGTGAAGGCTTCCACCCACCAGGAATACCCCGTCGTCTGCTCGACCTGCCGCAGCGGCTCCAGCGTTCCCTGACGGCGGCTGAACCGGCTGACCGCCTTCACCGACGGACGGGTACGCAGTCCGTCGGGCCGCCGCCACAGATTGTCCGCCTGGCGCAGCAGACATTCTCCCGGCGGCTGCCGATCCGGCTGGCTGACCAGCCCGCCGTCAAAGCCGGGGAAGACTTCCTCCCGCCAGAGCGGCGGCGCGGGCATGGGTGCGTATCTCATACCCATTCCCCCCGGGGCAGCACGTCCTGCCGCCGGGCGGCAGGCGGCGTGACGCGGTTGCGCTTTTGGGTGTAGGCCTGCGCCATCACCGCCTGCTGAGCGGCGTCGCCCTCGCCCTGCGCCATCCACATCGCCACCCCCAGCGGCATCGCCTCGCGGGCGCTTTGATCGGTCAGCGCCAGCGGATCGCTCAGCCGCGCCAGCGGCGTGAAGGCGTCCCGTCTGTGGGCATACCACAGCTCGGCGTATACCTGATTGACCGCCGCCAGACCCTGGCGGTCGGTATCGGCCCACAGCCGGCTGTCGGGATGCCCGTCGTTGTCGGTGTAGTGGAGCAGACAAAGCGCCTGCTCCAGCACCTCGTATCCCGTCATATCCATTCCTCCGCAGTCATCCCGCCCACCCGCTCCATTGGTCATCGGATCAATAGGTGTAGGCGACGATGCCCTTGCTCATGCTGTTTTTCACGAACAGGTCATAGTACAGCCGGTAGTCGAACTTCCAGGCGTCGGCCTGCAGGTTGTGCGCCGGATCGAAGGTGCGCACCTGCTCGGTCTTCTTGACCAGCGACGCCGCCCGTTTGGGCAGCACCAGCAGCCCGATGCTCTTGGCGTTGGCGGCAGGCACGAACCCGCCGTCCTGCTGGCCGGCGTCCACCCCGTTTTGGAAGGTGTAGGCGGTCTTCATCCGCGAATCGGGCACCGGGATGATCGCCGTGCCGTTGAGGGAGCGCACGGTGGTGTCCAGCCCGCCTTTGGAGAAGGAAGACATCTCGATGTGGCGGCTGACCTCGGCACTGTTTTGCAGCGCGGTGAACATGGCGCCGTCGACAAAGGCGACCAGCTCCTCGTCGTAGCCGATCTCGTTTTGCGCCTTGGCGATGGCCTCGCAAAGCATCTTGTAGGCCTGGGTCGCCGGCGTGCCGGAGACGGTCTGGCTGTTCTGCACCGCCAGACCCGCCAGCTTGGACAGGCAGTAGGCGTCCATTTCGGGCACCACCTTGGTACGCACGAACTCGCCCAGCACCTGGCCGGCCAGACCGGCAACGCCGCTCTCGTCGTTGTCCTCCCGGTCAAGCTGGAAGGAGCGTCCGCGGTCCATCTGCAGGGTATAGGGCTGGCTGGTCACCGTGATGGTGCCCTTGACGAAGCCGGAATCCCGGTCGTAATCGCCCAGCCCCGACATTTCCATTTCGGGGATCAGCACCGTTTTGGCGCCCACGAATTTGCTGCGCAGGTTGTTGTCGGCGAAAAAGCCGGTGACCGGCTTTTGCACGACGGCCTTGTCCAGCTCGGCGGTCATGGTCTGCGCGAAAGTGATCATATTCATAGTGATTCCATCCTTTCAAAATTCCATCAGTTGACGGCCGTACGAAACGACCGGGCGAAAGCGGCTTCCTCGGGCCGGGGATCGTCGGGCACGTCCCGCAGCGATCCCGCCGACCCGGCGCCGGCGCGGGCCGCCGCCCGCTGCGCCGCCTGACGGCGGCAGTATTCGGCGTACCAGTAGCGCAGGCAGGCGTCCCGCAAGGGCACTCCCTCGGCCGCCGTCTGCCAGATCTCGTCGGGCAGATCCTCCGGCTGCGCCACCCCGTCCATCTCCTCGGCCAGGGCGACAAACTCGTCGGCCAGCCGGTCGATCAGCGCCCGCTCCTCGGCGGGATCATCCGTTCCCGCCTCTTCTTCCCCGACCGGATCGGGCGACGCGGGGCATTCCTCCTGCGGCTCACTCTCCTGCGGCGACAGGGACTCCTCTTCCTCAATCGGCGGTTCCTTCTCGATCAGATGCATCCGGCGTGTCTCCTTTCTCTGGCGGCTGATCCGCCGTTTTGAACTCCCGCTTGAGTCCCGCCAGATCGGGCACCGCCCCGTCGGGCAGCCGCTCGAGATACTGGCGGGAGTCGATCACCTGGCGGGCGAACAGGTTGTCCAGCGTCTGCAGGGTCTGGTTTTCGCTCCACAGCGAGGACGCGCCCACCTGCACCTGCACGCTGAGCACCAGATCGCGGTAGCGATCGGCGTCGAAGGGCAGATACCACACCCCCCGGCTGTCCTCCATTTTCAACCGGCGGCAGCCGTACTGGGTCACCCAGAACTCGGCGAAGATCCGGGCGACGTCCTCGATGAAGCGGTAAAACCGCTGGCTGATCATGGTCAGGGGCATCATCGCCGCCTGGCGCACCGCCAGAATGGCGGAGGTGTTGTCGGGGGTCATGTCGCCCAGCACGGCGCTGTTGACGCCGGCCTGGTTGAGGGTGTTGACGATCAGCGACGAGCAAAGCTCGTCGTACTGCGCCGAAAAGGCCGGCGGCGCCACGTAGTGGATCGCCTTTTCCACCTCCTCGGGCGAGCCGTAGACCGGGATGATCTGGCCGGGATCGTTGGTGACCGGCTGGTTGACCACGTCCCCGTTGACCACCATGATGGGCATCCCCATCATCATCACCGCCCACACCGAGGCGGTCATCATCCGGTTGATGGCGATCTGGTTGGGGATCAGCCAGGTGATCTCGCTGTCGCCGTAAGCGCAGCCGCGGCGGCGATCCCATGCAAAATTTGCCAGCGGATACAGCCGGATCCCCAGATCCCACTCGGGACGCACCACCACCCCCCGGCAGACCTGGATCCCCTTGACGGTCACGCTGCCGTCGGGATTTTCCCGCTTCCAAAAGCGGGTCAGCAGGGTGGCCTTGCGCCCGCCCTCCTGTACCGGGTCGTCGCCGTAGACCGGCTCGTCGTCGGGGCGGATCAGCGCCTGCTGCGCCGCCGTGCGGCCATAGCGGCGCGCCAGCGCCCGCAGGGAGGATACCGGCCGCCTTTGGGCGATCAGCAGGTAGGGCTGGCGCTGGATCTCCTCCACCGCGGGATCGCCGAAGGTGACGTTCTCCACGTCGAGCACCTCACAGGCGATATCTCCCCGGATGGGCTGGGCGCGATCCCTGTCGGCGAACTGACCGGTGGCCACGCCCTCGTCCCAGTAGGTGTAGAGGATGCCGGTGCCGGTCAGATAGGCGTTTCGCAGCACCCGCTCCTTGCAGTCCTCCAGCCCCACCCGGGCGCCGGTGATCTTGTAATAGTCCGACATCGCCTGGGTCACGGCGGCGATCTCCTCCTCGCGGGGCAGATCGCCGAGAGTGTCGGCGTCCCCGGCGGCAATCCGCTGACGCATTTGTTCGGTCTTCTGGCGGGTGGCGAGGGTATCGGGGACCCCTTCGGCGAGATACCGCACCCCGACCGGGGTGGATCCCACCGCGGCGATCTTGTACTCGCCGATCCGCTTGATGACGTTGTAGCGCACCAGCGGACGCTCGTCGCCGCAGTTGGCGCCTCGCCACTGATCCCCGGCGTAAAACCGCTCGTTGATCCGGTTTTGCTCGTACAAGCCCCGTTTGCCCAGTCCGTTTTTGTACCGCGCGCCCCGTTCGTATTCCTCAAACACCCGCTCGGGGGTGATGGCGCTGTTGGCCATTGGCGTTTCTCCTTTCATCGCTCATCCTCCGACGGGCGGGGCATGGCGTCCCCGTCGAAGTGCCAGAAATTGTAGATCTCCCGCATTCGCCGCTTTTCCTCCGGCGACGGCTCGCCGGCGGGAGCGGTGCGGGCAAGGCGATCCCGTCGGGCGGCGGCCGATCCCCGCCATACCCCGAGCGCGTAGGCGATCACCACCGCCAACGCCCCCGTCGTTCCCAATAAAAATGCCATTGCGTTCTCCCTTTCTGTCAGGCGCCGCCCCATTGTCCCCGCAAATGGGCGGGCAGCACCCCGTTTGTGCTGACGGACGGGCGGCGACGCTCTTCCCGCCGGGGAAGCGGCACGTCGGCCATGGCGTAGCGCAGCGCGTCCATCAGATGGTTGTCCCGGTCGACCGGGCGGTTGACCGGCTGTCCCGCCTGATCCTTGTCCCAGCAGTAAGCCGACAGCTCGGCGACGGTGTTGACGCAGTCGGGATGCACCACCATATCGTACTCCTGCAGCCGGGCGATGCCGTGCAGCACCGAATCCGGACCCTTTATCGCCGGGCAGATCCGCTGCAGCCCCATCCGGCGCAGCTCCTCGTTGGATTTGGGCTCGGCGCTGTCGGCGCGGATGCGCTCCTTGGCGTAGCCCTTTTGGCGGATCATGGCGGCGATATCGCTGTTGAGCATCCGTTTGCCGTAATGCTCGTCGAAGATATACAGCGTCCGGCCGGGCTGATCAACCGCCGCCCCGATGAAGGCGGTGGGATCGTTGGCGTAGCCGTAGTCCAGCCCGAAAATGAACCGGCAGCTTTCGGGCAGGGCGCTTTTGTCAAACGCCTCCACCCGCCAGCGGTCGAACACCAGCCCCTGCGCCACGCCCCATTCCCCCAGTCCCGCCACGGCGTACCGCCGGGGCGAGCGCCGCTTGAGATTCTCGTAGACCGCCCGGTCGGCGTCGTCGAGAAACTCGTTGCAGCGATAGGTGGTGGTCATGGCCAGCACGTCGGGATGGGGCTGATCGAAAAACCGCCGCTTGAGCCAATGCCGGTCGCTCCAGGGGTTGAAGGTCAGGGTGGTCTGCTTGAACAGGGGCGGCGTCACCACCCCGCGGGGCATCGACAGATCCAGCTTTAGAAAATCCTCCTCGTCGGCGATCTCGTACGCTTCCTCGATCCACACCCAGCAGATCACGCCCCGCTCCACCGTGGTGGAAGCCAGCTTTTCCACCTTGTCCATCCCCCGGAAAAAGATCTTTTGCCCGGTCGGGCGATAGGTCAGCTCCAGCGGATGGCGGGTCGCGTCCCACAAATGCTCCACCCCCAGCCGGCGGATCGCCCACCGAAGCTGGGCAAAGGTGCTGTTTTCGTGGGTGCGCTGCACCGCCCGGATCACCATCACGTTGGCGTCGGGGTATTTCATCATCTGCCAGACGTACCACAGCGCCGCCGTGGAGGATTTTTTGGAGGCCTTGCCTCCCTTGACCACCCGGTAGCGCTTGCGGCAGTTCCAGAACGCCCGGTATCCCCCGCCGACCACGGCGGGCAGATACACCCCTTTTTCATCCGGCGCGTCGGCCGGTCGCGGTTGATTCGTCATCGTATTTGGCCAGCATCCGCAGCACCTCGTCCACCTCGTCGATCTCGGCCTCCAGCACCAGGATCCGCCGCTCACAGTTGCCCCGCTGGCCGATCAGATCCTCCCGCCGGCGCGCCAGGATCTGCCGCGTTTGCCGGTATGCCCGTATCATATCCTTCAATGCGTTGTTCCTTTCCGAAAATTGCATTTTGCAACTTTCCGCTTAAAAAAATGCGGCTTTCGCCGTTATTCCGGCAGCTCGGATTCCCCGAAAAACCGGACCGGTCCGTCGGTCGGCGCCGGCGCGGCGGCGTCGGTGTAACCGGCGTATTGCTTGAGATACATCAGGTGCATATGCACCCCTGAGCCTTTGGTCAGGGCGTGCTCCAGCACGCTTGCCAGCGCCCGGGTGTTGGCGGCGCGGATCGCCTCCAGGGCGGCGGCGCATTCCCCGTCGGGCGGGGTAAACGCGGGATCGATCAGCCGGCGGTATCCCTCGCCGTCCAGTCCCAATTCCGCCGCCAGCCGTTCGGCGGTCAGCGGTACCTTGCGCTCCTCGGCGTAGGCCTCGGCCCGTCGGATCGCCGCCCGGATCCGGGCGGGACGGTGAAGATCAACCATCCCCGATCCCCTGCCGGTTTCGCGTTTGCCGCGGATGCTTTGCGGTCATACGGCCTCCTTTCTCACCTGGACGGATTCCTTCCCCCGGAAGCGTCTGCCTGTAAAGCGGATCCGGCTTCCCCAGCGTCGCTTTTCCGCCGGAACCGTTTTCGCTTCTCCCGCGGCGCTCCCGGTTTGTCTTTCCCCCTGCGGCGTTTTCTTTTTCCCGCCGTCCCCCAACGGCGGAGAACATAGAACAAATGTTCTATGTCTATGATAGCCCCATTTTTTCCACTTGTCAATAGCATTTTGCAACTTTTTTTGAAAATATGCTTGACCTCGTTGCAAAATGTGTTATACTAAAGAAAAAAAGGAGGCGGATGCGATGGAGCGGGAAGCCCTGTCGATCACGGCGCGGCGGCTACGCCAATGCCGGGAAGAGCGCCGCGAAACGCTGGAGCAGGTGGCGGCGGTGCTGGGGGTCAACAAGACCACCGTCATGCGGTGGGAAAGCGGCTCCACCGCCAACATCAGCCGCGCCACTCTCAGTCTGCTGGCCGAGCATTACGGGGTCACCGTCGGCTGGCTGCAGGGCGACAACACGGTGCGGCCGGTACGCCCGGCGGTCGACGGCACGGTGCGCCTGCCCATTCTCGGGGTGGTCAAGGGCGGCTTCGGCGGCGCGGTGTTCGAGGAGATCGTCGGCTACGAGCCGGCGGCTGCTTCCTCGGTGCGGGGAAACGAGCCGTACTGCTGGTTCACCGTGTCGGGCGACAGCATGACGCCCCTGATCAACGAAGGGGATCTGGTGCTGATCCGCCGGCAGGACCGGGTGGACTCGGGCGATTACGCCGTGGCGGTGATCGACAACGAAGAGGGCACCGTCAAGCAGATCCGCTATCTGCCCGACGGCATCGAGCTGCACAGCGTCAATCCCTATTACCCGCCCCGCCGCTTTCGCGGCGACGACGCCGCCAAGGTGCGGATCGTCGGCCGGGTGATGGAAAGCAAGCGCAAATTCTGAATCGGTAAGGAGCCGTATTATGAGCCGGAAAACCGCGTCCCGATCGTCTTCACTCAAAACCCTGGCGGTGATCGCCCTGATCGCGGTGATCGCCATCTCCGTCAACAGCCTGCTGCCCTCGCCGCCGGCGCCCGCCTTCACCTGGAAGGCGCTGCTGGGGCTTGAGAAAACCGACCTGCCGCTTCCCGATGGGACGATGCAGGTGCATTTCATCGACGTGGGCAACGCCGACGCCGCCCTGATCCGCTGCGGCGACAAGCAGATGCTGATCGACGGCGGCGAACCGGACGACGGCGGCGCGGTGGTCGATTATCTGCGCAAGCAGGGGGTAAAACGGCTGGATCTGGTGGTGGCCACCCATCCCGACGCCGACCATATCGGCGGGTTGCCGACGGTGTTGACCCAACTGGAGGTCGACCGGTTTTTGATGAGTTTCATGGACGACGAACACACCCCCACCTCCGCGTCCTACGAGCGGCTGCTCACCGCTCTGGAAGAGCGGGACATTCCCGTGACCGAGGCCAAACCCGGGCAGCACTGGGAACTGGGAGAAGCCGTCGTCGACGTCCTCGGCCCGGTCGGAGAATACGAGGACACCAACAACATGTCGGTGGTCTGCAAGATCACCTTCGGCAAAACCCGGTTTTTGATGATGGGCGACGCCGAGCGCAAGGCCGAAACCGCCCTGCTCAAAAGCGGCGCCGATCTGCGGGCCGACGTTCTGAAAGCCGGCCACCACGGCAGCCGCTCGTCCACGTCCGAAAAATTTCTTTCCGCGGTGGCGCCCACCCACGCGGTGCTGTCCTGCGGCGTGGATAACCGGTACGGCCATCCCCATCCCGAAACCCTGCAAATTCTTCAAAAGCACGCCGTCACCGTCTGGCGCACCGATCGGTGCGGCACCATCGTAATGATCAGCGACGGGCAAACCGTCGACGTCCAAGCCCAAAAAGAAAGGAAGGCCGCCGCATGAGATACGTTGTGGATCGCCTGGAAGAGGGCTTCGCCGTGCTGCAGGACGACGCCGAAGGGCTGCACGATCTGCCGCTGGCACAATTGCCGCCGCAAATCCGCCCGGGCGACGTGGTGATCGAAACCGACGGGGTCTATACCGTCGATTCCGCCGCCACCGAAGCCCGCCGCCAGCGGATCCTCCGGCTGCAGCGACGGCTGCGGCGAAATTGATCCCGCAAAAAAGTTTCCGGGTTTTCACAATTTTGTCTTGACAAGGAAAAACCGGGATGCTATAATAATCGACGCACCGTTTTCAAACGGTGCCGTATGCCTCTGTAGCTCAGTCGGTAGAGCAGGGGACTGAAAATCCCCGTGTCGATGGTTCGATTCCGTCCGGAGGCACCACGCATGCGGCTTTAGCTCATCTGGTAGAGCGCCACCTTGCCAAGGTGGAGGTAGCGAGTTCGAGCCTCGTAAGCCGCTCCAAACACAAAAGGCGTCAAAGGGTTTGGCGCCTTTTGCAATATGGCGCCATAGCCAAGTGGTAAGGCATGGGTCTGCAAAACCCTGATTCCCCAGTTCAAATCTGGGTGGCGCCTCCATGATTGACAAGCCCATTCCATACATAAAATGGAGTGGGTTTGTTGCTTTTTCCGGGCGATTTTTGACCAAAAAGACGCGTTTTGGCCTCAAAACAGGCTCAAAAACACATATTTACCGCTTGCAAACCTAAAAAACTGTAGGTTTGCTTTTTTACAAAACCTAAACATAAAAATAAGTGGAATAGAAAGGATGGTTTTACGATGAGAATTATTTATGGTTATCAAGTTGTCGGTGACAGAATTTGCATTAAAGAAGATGAGGCAAAGGCAATCAAATTGATTTACGATATGTATCTTGGCGGTTGCAGTTTGAGAAAAATAGCCGATGAACTTTTCAGCAGAGGGATTAAGTCTCCTTCCGGTAAAGATCGGTGGTCGGCGCAGTATATTGATAATGTGTTATCCAGTAAAAACTATATTGACATCGTTTCGTTTGATATGTTTTACAAGATGTGCATCGAAAAGGATCGTAGATCCAAAAAGGCGTGTTAACAAATACCCCCTGTTATTTTTTGAAAAAATGTGATATTATTTAAAATAACAGGGGGAAGTAGATATGGATTTTGATTTTTACGGTGACGCTGTTCAAGAGTATTTGACTGAATATTCAGAAAACATTCGTCGCGTTCTAAAAAAGATAAAAATACCGCAAGCAGAAATAGAATTGCAGATTCAAGATGAAAAAGAAAAGATTGAAAAACTCATAGCGACGAATAAAGAATACGCCAAGCTTTTGTTTGATTTGCAAATATATCGAAAGAACAACGAGCGCCGTATGGTTTCGCTCACTCAATTCGCCAAACGCAAAAATGAAACAAACCCCGGATATATGATTCAATCGTGGCTGCGGGATCGGAATACTTTGGAATTCCTGCGACTTTGGGAAAAGGAGCATAACCCTCATTATTTTAACGATGAGGCGGCGAAGACATTGATTGAGAAAACACACGAGCCGTCCTTCACTTTGACTGCGAAGGCTTGGATCACCGAAACAAACGCTCGGGGTATTGAATCGAAGCAGGGTTCCGGTGGCGGAACCCTTGCCGTCGAACCGATTGCGATTGATTTCATTACATGGCTATACCCGGAGCGTAGATATGAATTGATAAAGCTGATTTCTAAAAGAGTCATGTTATTAGATGGAGGAAAACATTTTGATAATTAAGTACATGTTCAATTCTCCTAACGATACTAGTCACATTTATGCTCGTTCTGAAGAGGTTTGTGAAACGCCATTTGGTGGTGTAGAGAAGGTGCAAACGGAAGCATGTCTTTCTAAAGAGTACAGTGAAGAAATTATTTCAGGAATTAAACCACATATTCAGGGATTAATAGAATGTAATTATCTTGGTTGCCTTGAAAGAATTGCCCGTGAAGTTTATAAAATAATCATCCAAGACAATTGATACAGTTCCTTTTGTGCTGCCATATACCAAAAAAATGCAGCCGATATTCAATGAGCTTGTACAAGAATTAGTGAATGAGTTCCTCTTCAAGTCTAAACCATTCGTGTTCGATGAAGGGTGATTTTCTTTTTGCAAGACCAGTACACTTCTGCAGTCTTTCTTTTTAGGATACTGGTTTGGTTTTGTGATTTCGTTCGTTTAAGTCTGGGTAATATACATAGAACTGAAACAGGGTTCAAAACACACTTTTTTACCCATTTCTCCCATTTTGCATATTTGTTCGATAATCACAGAAAAAACCTCGTCGAAAGACGAGGTTTTTTTCAACTATATTCGTTCCTTCGGAACGAGTTATATTCGACCTTCGGTCGAGTGATATTGCTTCGCAGTGATATTCGTCCTGCGGACGAGTGAAGGAACGAATATAATATCACTTTTCGCGCAAGCGAAAAATATCACGTTTGCCGCAAGGCAAACATATCACATCGAGCAAAGCTCGATATTTCACTTTTGTGGTTTCATTCGTTTAAGGATGGGTATTACATAGAGAACCGAAATCAGGCGAAAAACACAGTTTTTACTAATTATATCCGTTTTGCATATTCGTTCGGTAAGCACAGAAAAAAGCACGCGAAAGCGTGCTTTTTTCAACTCTATTCGCCTTGCGGCGAGTGATATTGCGTTGCGTTATATTCGGCTTGCGCCGAGTGATATTGCGCTGCGCGCAGCTAAAAAGGCGAATAGAATATCACTGCGACCGAAGGGAGCAATATCACTTTTCGCGCCAGCGAAAAATATCACATCGAGCGCAAGCGAGATATATCACTTTTTGTGTTTTCAGCTCTATTCGTCCTGCGCCGCGCGGCATTGGGCTTTTGGCCGCCGTTTTGTGTTGACTTTGCCGGCGATCGCCTGTATAATGAAGAAAAAACAGGGAAAAGCCCTGCCGGAAAAGGAGAATGGTTATGCCTTCCGTTCAATCCTATAAAATCCAGACCAAGCGCAGCAACCTCTTTTTGCGCGTCGCCAAGGGGCATTTTGCCACCAGCCACAGCCATATCAATTATTATATCGACGTGACGTCCCAAAAATCCCGCCTTTCCGAGGCGAAAGCCATAGCCGAAGAGCTGGTTTCCTACTATAACGCCAACACCATCGTCGACACCATCCTTTGTCTGGACGGGACGCAGGTGATCGGCACCTGTCTGGCCGAGGCGCTGACGGAAGGGTCCTTCATCAATCTGAACGCCCACAAGACCATTTATATCGTGACGCCGGAACACACCTCCGGCAGTCAGTTGATTTTCCGGGACAACACCCTGCCGATGATCGAGGGCAAGCACGTTTTGGTGGTGGCGGCTTCGGTGACCACCGGCTTTACGGCCAGAGGCGCCATCGAGGCGATCCAGTATTACGGCGGAATCGTCGCGGGAGTGGCCGCCATCTTTGCCACGACCGACGATTGCGAGGGTTTCCCGGTAAAATCGGCCTTCAACCCGAAGGATCTGGCCGATTACGCCAGCTATAACTCGCACGAATGCCCCATGTGCAAGGCGGGAAAGCCGCTGGACGCGCTGGTCAACAGTTACGGCTTTTCCAAGCTGTAACGCCCCCTGCCGGATCGGGTATTTGCCGCCCTTTTTGCTCAATACCAAAACGCAAGCGCTTGCGCGGCATATGCGCAAGCGCTTGCTTTGTATTCCTTTGCCTGTCAAATAAACCGATCCCACTTGTGGAGGGTCATTCTGCGGAGCGTTGGCACGGATCCCACGCATCTTTTGAACGAAGGGCTCCATCGGCGCGGGATTCCTGTGCTTTTTTGGCCATACGCGTCTCCCCCGTTTGGGCGCGAAAGCGCCTTTTTTCTCATTCTATCACCCGCGGCAGTGCTTGACAAGGGGTTTTTTCACCTCTTGACTTTTCACGGCGAAGCGCCTACAATAGAGCCCGTTCGCGGAATACCGCATTTTTTCGGAAAAGAGCGATGCTATGAATCGGTCCATACGTTTGATCGCGCTGGCGGCGGCGATAAGCGTTTTGCCGCTGGCCGGCTGCCGGCACGAGCATACTCCCGGCCCGGCCGCCACCTGTACCGCACCCCAGATCTGCGTCGATTGCGGCGAGGTGCTGGCTCAGCCGCTGGGGCATACCCCCGGCGCCGACGCCACCTGTACCTTCCCCCAGACCTGCGCCGTTTGCGGCGAGGTACTGGCTCAGCCGCTGGGGCATACTCCGGGACCCGAGGCCACCTGTTCGTCGGCGCAGGTGTGCACCGTCTGCGGCGAGGAGCTGACCCCGCCCAAAGAGCACACCCCCGGCCCGGCCGCCACCTGTACCACGCCCCAGACCTGTCAGGTCTGCGGCAAGGAGCTGGTCAAGGCCACCGGCCACAAGGTGGGCGCAAACGGCAAATGCACCGTCTGCGGCGCGCAGGTGGTCGCCAAGCAAAACGAGGCCCGCTATACCCCGCCCGGCGGTCCGGCCTCGAACGATGCCCAAAAGCCGGCTTCCCTGATCCCCGAAACCCAGAACACCGGCCACTACCACAACAACCTCAACGCCTATTACGCGAACGCTGTACTGGTCTGCGGGGATTACGCAATGGAGTATTTCGACCCCGATCCCTCCGGCAGCGGATACTACGCCGGGGTGGTCAACGCCTTTGCCGCCAAATACCAAAAGCTCAACGTCACCAGTCTGATCGTTCCCAAATGCGCCGCCTTTGAAAGCCCCAAGGGCTATCCCGATCCCCGCAAGGACACCGCCGCTTTCATCGCCAACACCTACAAAAAGATGGACAAGCGGGTGAAAACCGCCGACGCAATGGGGATCATGGCCCAGCACGCGGGCGAGTATATGTTTTACCGCACCGACCACCACTGGACGGGACTGGGCGCGTATTACGCCAGCGTCGCCTACTGCCGGGCCAACGGGATCACGCCCTACGAGCTGAGCAGTTACGACACGGTGACCAACACCGGGTTTATCGGCACCCTGCATTATTACGCCGATTACCCGGCGTGTCTGGAGAAAAATCCCGACTATACCGTGGGCCATTATCCCCACGTCGGCTACACCATGAGCTATCAGTCGGGCGGCAACTGGTATCCCGGCACCGCCATCGATTCGTCGTCCAACAGCTACGCCGGGATGTACATCGGCGGCGATTTGCCGCTGACCGTTTTCGAGACCGAAAACCATAACGGCCGCTCCCTGCTGGTCTTCAAGGAATCCTACGGCAACGCTTTCGTGCCGTATATGCTGGATTACTACCAGCGGGTGGTGGTGGCCGACATCCGCCATTTTGACGGCAGCACCGCCAAACTGATCAAACAGTACGCCATCACCGACGCGGTGATCATCAACAACGTCCAGGCGGTCGGCAGTCTGGCCGACATGGTGGAACGGGTCGCGCTGTCGTAAAAAAACAGAAAACAACCGCCCGGTCGGGTTTCCGACCGGGCGGTTGTTTGTTTGATTATTGTGCAAATGCACTTGCTAGGCAGTCGACACAATACAACGCATCTTCATCAATGAATTTGTTGCAGTTGAGGCACCGTTGTGAATGGAGCGTACAACAGTTGGTGTCGCCGGATGACGCTATGTAATTACTGCATCCGGCGTGGGCGCAAATTGTTGTTGGTGTGCCATATTTATTTGTAAAGCTAATGGAACCGGAATCATTGTTTCCCGAACTATTCCTCTGCGGGTAATACCGAGTAACGTTGACAGAAGAGGATGTCGCCTCTTTCTTGGTTGGATCACACGCTCCCATACTGACAGTTATAATCAAAACCGCAAGGATACATATAATTTTTTTCATAAGTGCTCCTTATCCATCGTACTCATGTTCAAATCCACACGCTCCGCAACAATGATAGGATTTTTCTTGCCGAGCGCTCCTCCTAAAAGTCCAACTGGTCTCAGCAGTAAGCCGCCCACAGCATCTTTGCCCATGCTGAATCCTTTTTTCGTTTAATCCACTTTTCCCACCGGAGTGCATTGTCACACATCGGGCATTTGTCGGGTGCTCTCATATTTATACCTCCTTTATGTTTGATTATATCTGTATTACAGATAAAAGTCAACATCTTTTTTCCAGATAAGCCATAATACACTCGGTGATTAAAATGGTTTATAGAAATATAAGGAATATTCGGGAAGATAATGACCTCAAACAAAAGGACATTGCCAAGATTCTTCATGTTTCACAAAACACGTATTCGCAGTATGAAACCGGCGTAATCGCTTTAACGGCAGAGACATTAATCACGTTGGCAAACTTCTATAATTGCAGCATAGATTATCTTTTAGACAGGACAAACAACCCTCAAACAAGCAAATAATTTTTCCGCAACACAAACCGCCCGGTCGGGTTTCCCGACCGGGCGGTTGCCGTTTGCGCTTAATCCTGCGGGAGCAGGGTGACGGTGATGTTGCGCAGATTGACGCCGCCGCCACCGCCGGCGATCCGGATGACGTTGCCGGTGCCGGCGTTGAGCTCGACCTGTCCGACCAGCTTGCCGGCATAGCTGTCCCAGCTCTCGTTGGACTCGAAGCCCAGCTTGGAGCCAAGCTCCAGCGCCACGCCGTTGGCCGACAGGGTCAGCGAGCCGTCGTTGAAGGAGCAGTATTCCAGCGTGACCATCGCCTTACCGCCCTTGCCGCCGTCGATGTTCGGAATGTCGACGTAGGCGCCGCCGCGCTCCATGTTGTGCAGGGTCAGATCGCCTTCGATCACCGGGTAGTTATCCGGGTTGCCGGTGGTGGAGCCGACCGTGGCGTCCTTCAGGGTGTAGGTGGTCGCCGGGCCGGTGTAAACGCTGTAATCCACCACGGTGGGATCCTTGGGCTGCAGGGTGGGATCGACGTTGTCCTCGGGCAGATACACCGTAATGCCGGTGAAGTTGGCGCCGCCCGATCCGCTGGCCAGCCAGACGGAGTTGTCCGCCCCGGCCTTGAGATCAATGATGCAGTAGGCCACGCCGGTGAATTCCTCCCAACTGCCGGTGGTGTCCATCTTCATGTAGTAGCTGGTGGTGGCGTTCAGACCGCCCTCCATCCCGGTGGTCTTCACCTGGAAGTTGGGTTTGTCGCCGGCGCCGTAATGCACCTCCAGCAGCGCCTTGCCGTCCTGCTTGCCGCCCACCACGCCGTCGAACTGCAGATAAGCGCCCGGCGCGGTCAGGGTCACGGTGTGGCGGCTCGCGCCGGCACCCACGATCTGGGGATACTCCTTGGCGGTGCCGTCGGGGTTTTTCTGGCTGTCGGACAGCTTGGTCAGATCCACGTCCACCGTGGCGAAGTTGAGATCGTAATCATACCCATGGGTGTAAGTCTGCTTGTAGCCTTCGATGGTCTCGTCGCTGATGATCAGCGCGCCGGTCTGGTTGGGGGCGTACGCGCCGGTCTCGTCCGGGCCGATCGCCGAAACGCCCTCGGCGGTCTGGGTCACCTTTTGGATGGTGCCGTCGTCGTTGAAGAAGACCTCGTCCACGCAGACCGAACGCAGATTGCCGGCGCCCGACAAAGCGGAATTATGGTAGAAAATATACCAATGCCCCTTATACTCGACGATCGAGCCGTGGGTGGTATCGCAGTCCAGCACCGAATCGAGGAAAGGCTCGGGCTGGGTAACGTACGGGCCCATGACGCTGTCGGCCATGGCATACCGCATCCGGTTGCCGCCATCAGCGTCGCTCACCCCGTCGGGGAACATCAGATAGTAGATATCGCCCCGCTTGAAGATCCACGAGCCCTCGTGGAAATCGCGGGCGTCGCCGCCGGGATGGCGGTCGGCGCCGGGATAGTACAGCTGGGCGGTGATATCGGTCCAGGTGTCCTCTTTAATGCCCAGCAGATCGTCGGTCATCTCGGCGAGATAGCATTTGCCGCCGCCGCCCACCGACATATAGTACTTGCCGTCGTCGTCCTTGAAGACGCAGGGATCGATCAAACCGCGGGTGGACGCGTAGGGGATCCCCTCGATATAGCCCTGATAGGGGCTGCCGTCGGGCTTTTGGGTCACAACGGAGAAGTCCTCGGCCGGCTTGTCGCTGGTGGCGACGCCGATCTTCCAGGAGCGGTCCCAATCGGTCTCGCTGGGATGGGGGAAGAAATAGTAGTAGGTGCCATCCTTATACGCCGCGTCGGGCGCCCACATGAAGCCGCCCTCGGGACGGCCCCACTCCACGTCGTCGGAGGAGAGGATCTGCCCGTGGTCGTACCAGTCGACCATATTGGTGGTGGAATAGACGTGGTATTTGTCCATGAAATCGCAGCCCTGCGCCGGGAACTGGTCGTGGGAGGGATACACGTACAGCCGCTCGTCCCCGGCCTCACTCCAGACGTGGGCCGACGGGTCGGCGGTGAAGATGTCGGTGAAGATGGGGTTGCCGGCGGTGCGGACCGGCAGCGGCTCGTCCTGCACCGGGAAGGCGTTGATCTTGCCGGTGGCACGCTGCAGGATCAGCAGCGCGTCGGCGGCGGTCACGCCGGGATTGCCGTCCACGTCGGCGGCAGCCGCCTGGCTCTCATCCAGCAGGATCTTGCCGGTGGCGGCCTGCAGCGCCATCAGCGCGTCGGCAGCGGTCACGCCGGGGTTGCCGTCGATATCGCCGTAAACCACGGCGGGCTTTGGCGGCTCGTCCGGGGTTTCGGGGGCCGCCCACAGCGCCTCGTACAGATCGGCGATCAGCCGGTGGCCGGCGATGTTGGGATGGATGTGGTCGTCGCAAACGTGGGTATCCTCTTTCCCGAGGAAGGCGGTGTAGGTGTCCAGTACCACCACCTGGCCGTCGTACTCCTCCGCCAGGCCGGCGATGGCGCCGTTCATGGCGGTGATGATCGACTCCGCCTGGGCTCCTATCGGGTTGTAGACCGAATGGATGACGATCGTCGCGGCGGGATATTTGGTCAGCAGGCCGTCGAAAATGCCGCGCAGATTATTGGTCGCGGTGTTGATGGCGCCGGTATCGCCGCCCATGATGTCGTTGCCGCCGATGGAGATACCGATCAGATCGACGCTTGCGATGCCGGCGGTCTTTTCGTTCAGACCGTTCAGCAGCGTGCCGGTGGTCCAGCCGCTGACGGCGCGGTTGGTCACCGGGATGCCGGTGTCGTTTTGGATCAGGGTGCTGTAGCGGTAGGTGGCGTTATCGCCGTACTGGCCGGGGTTTTCGTCCAGATAGCCGGCGGCGATGGAATCGCCCAGGATCAGGATCGACCCGGGCTTGCTCACGGCAGGCTCCGCCTGCGCGCCGGCCGGCGGGGCGCCGATCAGCAGCGCCGCGGCCAGCACCAGCCCCAGCAGGGCGCGGATGGCTGTTTTTTTCATCGTAATCCCTCTTCTTTCTTTTTTGGCTTTGCGTCGGTATGTTCCCTTTCGCCTACCTTTAATTTTACCACATTTTCCTGCCAAAAACAATTGGAAAGGTTGACAAGATTTGCGTTTTGGATTACACTAAAACAACGAACGTTTTTATGACCAAGGAGGAAACGCCAATGAACAACGCGGACAAAACCATGGACAAGATCGTCTCCCTTTGCAAAGGGCGGGGTTTCGTCTACCCCGGTTCGGATATATACGGCGGACTGGCCAACACCTGGGATTACGGCCCTCTGGGCGTGGAGCTGAAAAACAACGTCAAGCGCGCCTGGTGGAAGAAATTCGTCCAGGAAAATCCCCTCAACGTCGGGCTGGACAGCGCCATTTTGATGAACCCGCAGGTGTGGGTGGCGTCGGGTCACGTGGGCAATTTTTCCGACCCGCTGATGGACTGCAAAAGCTGCAAGACCCGCCATCGCGCCGACAAGCTGATCGAGGACACCGGCGTCAATCCCGGCGGCTGGAGCTTCGACGAGATGAAGGCCTACATCGACGAGCACGACATCCGCTGCCCCGAATGCGGCGAACACAATTTCACCGATATCCGCACCTTCAATCTGATGTTCAAGACCTTCCAGGGGGTCACCGAGGACGCCAAAAACGAGATCTATCTGCGCCCCGAAACGGCGCAGGGCATCTTCGTCAACTTCGGCAACATCCAGCGCTCCTCCCGCAAAAAGATCCCCTTCGGCGTGGCGCAGATCGGCAAGAGCTTCCGCAACGAGATCACCCCCGGCAACTTCACCTTCCGCACCCGGGAATTCGAGCAGATGGAGCTGGAATTCTTCTGCAAGCCCGGCACCGATCTCGAGTGGTTCGGCTACTGGAAGGAGTTCTGCAAAAACTGGCTGCTGGGGCTGGGCATGAAGGCGGAAAACCTCAAGCTGCGGGATCACGAGCAAAAGGAGCTGTCCCACTACTCCAACGCCACCACCGACTTCGAGTTCCTCTTCCCCTTCGGATGGGGCGAGCTGTGGGGCATCGCCGACCGCACCGACTACGATCTGACCCAGCATTCCAACCATTCCGGGCAGAAGCTGGAGTATTTCGATCAGGAATCGAACGAGCATTACATCCCCTACGTCATCGAGCCGTCGCTGGGCGCCGACCGGGTGGTGCTGGCCTTCCTGTGTGACGCCTACGACGAGGAGCTCGTCGACGCCGAGAAAAACGACGTCCGGGTGGTGCTGCGGCTGCATCCGGCGCTGGCGCCCTTCAAGGCGGCGGTGCTGCCCCTGTCCAAGAAGCTGGGCGAGGAAGCGCTGAAAATCCACGAAATGCTTTCCAAAGACTTCATGGTGGACTACGACGAGACCGGCTCGATCGGCAAGCGGTATCGCCGGGAGGATGAGATCGGCACCCCCTACTGCGTCACCTACGATTTCGAATCGGCCGCCGACGGCTGCGTCACCGTGCGCGACCGCGACACCATGGCGCAGGAGCGGGTGGCCATCGACGGCCTGTCGGCCTATCTGGCGGACAAGCTCCGCTTTTAAGCCATGACGGAATCGTTAGCGCAATGGTTCACCGAGGCGCTCAGCGGGATACCGCCCTGGCTGATCCCGTTGATCATCTCGATGATCCCGATACTGGAGCTGCGCGGCGGCTTGATCGCCGCGGCGCTGCTGGGACTGGACGTGGCGCCGGCCATCGCCATCTGTCTTCTGGGCAACATTCTGCCCATCCCCTTTATTCTGTGGTTCATCACCCCTCTTTTCGATTGGCTCAAGCGCACCCGGCTGTTCCGTCCGCTGGTGGAAAAGCTGGAGAAAAAATCGCTGGGCAAAAGCGACAAGATCCAGAAGTACGAGTTCTGGGGACTGGTGCTGTTCGTCGGCATTCCCCTGCCGGGCACCGGCGGCTGGACCGGCGCGCTGATCGCCTCGCTGCTCGGGATCCCCTTCAAAAAAGCCTTTCCCGCCATTCTGGTGGGACTGCTGCTCGCCACCGCCATCATGTGTACGGCCACCTATCTGATCCCCTGGCTGATCACCCTGTTTTAACGCAAAACGCCCGCGTTTTCTTTGACACGGGCGTTTTCCTTGCGTTTTCGTGACATTTTTCTTTTCGGCTGGACATTTGCGCCGCAATCGTGTATAATAGCGATAGCGTTATCTGGTTACCCTTATAAAGAGGGCTGTGTGTATGTTCAAAAATTCAAGATCGCAGGTCCGCAACCTGTTGGTGCTGGCCGCGCTGATCGTGTTGACATTTTATCTGCTGCTGCGGCGGCTGGATCCCGGGGCCATGTGGGCGGTCATGCTGCGGGCCGACAAGAAATATCTGCTGGTGGGGCTGGCGATGGTGCTGGCCTTTCTGTGGGGCGAAGGGCGCTGCTATCAGGTCATCCTGAAGCCGCTGGGCAACCGCGTCCCGCTGTACCACGGCTTTTCCTACGCCTGCATCGACTTTTATTTCGCCGCCATCACCCCGTCGGCCACCGGCGGCCAGCCCGCCGTGGCGTATTACATGGCCAAGCGGGGCGTTCCGGTGGCGCGCAGCGGGCTGGTGCTGCTGCTGTACACGGTGGTGTACAAGGCGGTGCTGATGGCGCTGGGACTGGTCGCGGTGTGCGTCTTTCCCGGGCTGATCTTCGACGGCAAATGGTATTTCAAGGTGCTGTTCGCGCTGGGCGTGGTCATCAACGTCGTGGTGATGGCGCTGTTTTTGCTGGCGATGTTTTCCCGCACCCTGATGCCCCGGTTGGGACGGCGGCTGATCCGCTGGGGCGGAAAGCTGCGGCTGATCAAGCGCCCGAAAGCGGCGCTGGAATCACTGGAACGGCACTTGAAGGAGTACCACGACGGCGCCCGCTTCATCCGGCAAAACCCGTCGGTCACCCTGCGTACCTTTTTGTGGACGCTGGCGCAGCGGCTGGCGATGTTCTCGGTTTCCTACTGGGTCTATCTCAGCTTGGGTGGCGGGGCGCTCAGCCTGCCTTATCTGATCGCGGTGCAGGTGGTGATCTCCATCGCGGTGGATTCGCTGCCCCTGCCCGGCGCGGTCGGCGCCGCCGAGACCATGTTTTTGGCTCTTTACGGCACCGTCTACCCGCCCCATCTGCTGGAGCCGGCGCTGCTGTTGACCCGCGGACTCAATTATTACGGCTGTTTGCTGCTGTGCAGCGTGGTATTCCTGATCACCCGGCAGATGCTGTCGGGACGCACCCTGCACGGTCAGCCGCGGGCGTAGACCCGCGCAATCGAGGAGGAACGGACAAAATGCTGGGATTTTATAACTACACCGTCTGGCTGACCTTCGCCAGCCTCGCCACCGGCGTGCTGGGGATCGGTCTGACCTGCGCCGGACATCCGCTGGGCGGGATCATCTGCTTGGTGATCTGCGGACTGTGCGATACCTTCGACGGGCGGATCGCCCGTACCCGCACCAAAAGCACGGTGGAGGAAAAGCGGTTCGGCATCCAGCTGGATTCCCTGTGCGATCTGGTCTGCTTCGGCGTGCTTCCCACCACCATCGGCTACGCCGCCGGGCTCAGAGCGTGGTACTTCTTCCCCGTTTTCATCCTCTACGTCCTGGCGGCGATGATCCGGCTGGCCTTTTTCAACATCGGCGCCGAAGAGCGGGTGACCGACCAGAACAACCGCACGGTGGGCTATCTCGGTCTGCCGGTGACGATGGTATCGCTGATATTGCCCTTCGTCTATCTGCTCCACCGGCTGATGCCGGCGGTGGCGTTTCCCTTCGTATACGGCGGCGCCTTGCTGGTGATCGCCGCCGCCTTCGTCTGCAAATGGCTGCACGTGCCCAAGCCCGGCGCCAAAGAGATCCTGATCATGCTCTCGATCGGTCTGCTGGAATTCGTGGCACTGCTGATCTGGGGGATGTAAGATGCGTCCCACCGTACGGGCGACCGAAACGGGTGCCCTTCGTTTTCTGTATAAAACCGCCGTCGGGCGCTGTCTCCTCAAGGGGATGGTGCGCCCGGCGGTGTCGCGTTTGGCGGGACGGTTTCTCGACAGCCGCCTCTCCCGGCCGCTGATCGGCCGCTTTATCCGCCAAAACGGGGTGGATCTCGGGGAGTATGTCGTCGAGGACTGGCGGTGCTTCAACGCCTTTTTTACCCGCCGCATCCGCCCCGGGCGCCGTCCCTTTGATCCCGATCCGACCCATTTGTGCGCGCCCTGCGACAGCAAGCTGTCGGTCTATCCGCTGAACGACGGTGCGGCGTTTACCATCAAGGGCAGTCCCTACACCGCCGCCGAGCTGCTGGACGATCCGGCGCTGGCGGACGCTTTTGGGGGCGGTTGGTGCCTGATCTTCCGGCTGACGGTGGACGATTACCACCGCTACGCCTTTTTCGACGACGGCGCCGCCGGCAAAACCCGGTTCATCCCCGGGGTACTCCACACGGTGCAGCCCATCGCCCTGTCCCACGCCAATATCTACAAACGCAATTGCCGCGCCGTCACGGTGCTGCGCACCGCCCATTTCGCCGACGCGGCGCAGGTGGAGGTCGGCGCTTTGCTGGTGGGGCGGATCGTCAACCGCCCGGTGGACGCCTTCAAGCGGGGCGAGGAAAAAGGCCGCTTTGAATACGGCGGCTCTACCGTGGTGCTGCTGCTGAAAAAGGGCGTCGCCCGCATCGACGAGGAATTGCTGCAAAACACCCGCGACGGGCTGGAAACCGTCGTGAAAATGGGTGAAAAGATCGGAATACGGGAGGATCGAACATGAACATCGTATACGGATTGCTGCCGGGAATGGTGATCGGCCGAACCGGCGAACTGTGCCGCGGCCGGTTTGTGGCCGACGCCGACGGCGACGTCGCCGTCGAGGGCTTTCACGCCCGGATCGAGGAGGACGGCGTAGAGGACGGTCACCGGGTATTCTGGTTGACCGGCATCCCCATCGGCGGCCCTTACACCGTCACCCTGACCGACGATCAGGGCGCCGTCACCGTCGATAACCTCTACGTCGGGGACGTCTGGCTGTTGGGCGGCCAGTCCAATATGGAAGGGGTCGGCTATTACCGGGATATCGCCGCCGGGGTACGGGTTTTTCCCTTTTGGCGGCAGTTTTCCTTTGACAACGCCCATTGGGAACCGGCCGAGCCCCGGATGCACCGTGGCTGGCTCAACCCCCATCCCTTTATGACCCGCCACTTTGCCGGTCACGGCGGGGTACAGGAGCGGGGCGTCGGCCCGGGCTACTATTTTGCCCGGGCGATGTACCGGCGCACCGGCGTGCCGCAAGGGGTGATCCCCTGTGCGCTGGGCGGCTCCAACATGGGCGACTGGGATCCCGAGGCGCCGGATAAGCTCTACGCCATGACCATCGAGCGGTTTCGGCTGAGCGGCAGCCACGTGGCCGGGATCTTCTGGTATCAGGGCTGTTCCGACGCCAACCCCGACGCCGCCGCCCGTTTCACCGAGCGGATGATCGCCCTGGTGGACGCCTTCCGGCGGGATTGCGGCGACCCGGCATTGCCCTTCGTGCAGGTGCAGATCGGGCGCTTTACCAACACGCCGCTGACCGAAGACGCGGTCTGGAGCGCCATTCGGGAGCATCAGCGGCGGCTGAGTGAAAAAATCGACCGGCTGGATACGGTGGCGGTGACCGACGCCGATTACGCCGACGGCATCCATCTGCAGGCCGGGTACCACGAGCGGCTGGGCGAAAACGCCGCCGAAAGTATGTACCGGCTCTGCTTTGACCCGCGGGGACTGCGGTCCCTGCCGGCGCCGGCGCTGGCCTCCATCCGGGCGATCGACGATCCCGACACCTTCGGGGAAACGCTGGCGGTCACCTTCGATCACGTCCACGGCGATCTGCGATCCCCCGGCGTACCGGCGGGCTTTGCCCTGTCCCGCGTGCCCGATCAGATCGACACCATGAGCATCTTCCGGATCGAACTGATGGGCGGCCGGGCGCTGATCTATCACGAGGTTCCCCGGGATCAGCTGGGCGAGATGTATCTGTCCTATTATTTCGGCAACGGCCGTTACGCCAATATCACCGACGCCGCCGGCCGGCCTCTCCCCGCCTTTGGCCCGCTGAAGCTGGCCGACTGGCTGGAACAATGACCTGCCACGGGTTTGTGCGGTTTGGCGGGAGGGGAAACCCCTCCCCTACGGTGCCGCCACCGGTTTGTTCAATAGTCGGCGGGCGGATAATATCCGTCCCTACGGCACGCCGCCAATGGGCGTAAAAAGCAAAAATCCCGCCGGTGTTTTCACACCGGCGGGATGGGTTTATCTGCGTCTTTTCGCGGGAGGATAGGGGCGCGGCTCATCGGTGATCCCCAGCAGATAGTCGACGCTGGTGCCGAAATACGCCGCCAGGCGCGCCAGCGTTTCCAACGAGGGCTGTGCCTGTTCGTTTTCATAGCGGGAATAGGTTTGTTGCCGGCACCCCAAAAACGCCGCCATATCCGCTTGGGTCAAATCGCGGTCTTCCCGCAAATCCCGTATGCGCAGCTGCATAAACATCACCGCCACCAGTATAGTATACACAATACTTGTGTATCGCTTTTACACAGAAACTGTGTATACTGTATGTGAGGTGATGCAGTATGTCTCTATTTGACGACATAACCGCTCAACTGCTGCGGCAGGAAAATCTGCCGGAATGGCTGCGGGATGAAATGGCGCTCACCGGACGGGTCGAAGGCGTTTGTTACCGCGCGTTGGAGCGGATCAAAGCCATTTTGGAGGATGAAAATCCGGAGGATGCCGAATGCTTTGAACAGATCGAAGAGATCGTTTGTGTGCTGGAATCCATTGGCAGCAACGGCGGTGTCCGCCACGATTTCGGTTAAAAAAAGGCAACCGCCGGCGCGGTTGCCTTTTGACTTACAGCTTCAGCCCGTCGAAGTTTTCCTGCAAAACGGCGCAGGAATGCGCCATTTTTTCCAGCTCCTCGTCGGTCAGCCCCACCTCGAGGATCCGGTCGACCCCCATCCGGTTGACGATGCAGGGCACGCCGACGAAAACGTCCTTTTGCCCGTATTCGCCCCGCAGACGCGCCGACACCGTCAGCACGCTGTTCTCGTTGTAAAGGATCGCCTTTACGATGCGGGTGATCGCCATCCCGACCCCGTAATAGGTCGCTTTTTTGGCCAGAATGATCTTTTGCGCCGCTTCGCGCACCTCACAGCTGATGGTCTCCAGATCCTCCCGGCGATAGCGTTCCTCGTCGCGGCACAGATCCACCACCGACCGGGTGGCCAGCATCGCCTGCGACCAGGGAACGAATTCGCTGTCGCCGTGCTCGCCCATCACGTAGGCGTGCATATTGCGGGTATCCACCCCGAAATACTCGCCCAGCAGATATCGCAGCCGGGCGGTATCCAGCGAGGTGCCGGTGCCCAGCACCCGGTTGGCGTTGAAGCCCGACAGCTCGTAGGTGACCCGGGTCATGATGTCCACCGGGTTGGTGGCCACCAAAAAGATCCCGGCAAACCCCGACGCCACCACCGGCTCCACAATGGAGCGAAACACCTGGGTATTGCGCTGAAGCAGCTCCAGCCGGCTTTCACCCGGCTTTTGCCCCACGCCGGCGCAGATCACCACGATGTCGGCGTTGGCGCAGTCGGCGTAGTCTCCGGCGGAGATCTTCATCGACGCGCCCGAAAAGGCCAGACCGTGGTTGAGATCCATCGCCTCGCCCTCGGCCCGTTTGCGGTCGAGGTCGATGAGCACCAGCTCGTCGCCCACCCGTTGGTTGAGCGCGGCGTAGGCAAAGCTCATCCCCACCATGCCGGTACCCACCAGCACGATTTTGCGGTTGTTGTTCATCGTCTCGCCTCCCATAGTCCAGTGTGTCCTCGCCCGGACGGTTTATCTGCGGCGTTTCTTTTGTTCCTTGATCACCTTCAGACGGGAGAATTCCTCCCGTTCCTTTTCCTCCAGCGAATCGGAGATGAATTTCACCGTCGCCGTCAGCCGGGGAATGATGATGTTTTTCAGCGCGTTGGCGCGTTTTTGGGTCTTGTTGACCGCCGTGGCCAGCCGGTAAACGCTGTTTTCCACCTCGGCCAGCTCCACCGTCAGTTTTTTGACCTCGTCAAAGCGGATGTACGCCTCGTCCACCCTTGGGCCGGTGAACATAAAGCCGTAGCTGAGCGACGGCGGCGTTTCCTGCAGCTCCAAAAGCGGGATCTCCACCCCCATCACGCTTCGCCCGCTCAGCCGCAGACCGGTTTCCACCGGCACGGCGGCCGCCACGTCGGCGCACAGGCCGTGCATCACGTTGGCGCGCTGCAGCGCCAGATAGGCGTCGGCGTAAGCGGTGTCGACTCTGGTCTGCAGCACGGCGGCGCGGTCGATGAGCGCCATCATCTCCCGCACGATCACGTTGCGTTTGCGATCCAGCAGTTCAAACCCCAGCGTCGCCAGCTGCAGCGATTTGCGGGTCTGGATCAAGTTGCCCTTGGTGGCGAACACCTGATCGGCCATCGACCGTCACCTCCTTTTAGACGTTAGATATTAGACGTTAGACGTTAGATAGCCGTCCGCGTGCCGCAGACACGGATATCATCTGCCCGCGGGATGACGATAAACGATTCTTCGGGCGATGTGTGGCCCCCTTGTGTAAAGGGGCTGGATCGGCAGGCGCGATGGCGACAGCCGACGGCAACCCGTAGGGATAGCGTTTGCCCGCGGCGCCTATTCTTCCTCGTTTTCGGCGTCCTCGGCGGCCTTGACCGCCTCGGGATCCGCCACGTCCGGCTCCGGCCGGTAATGCTCGTCGAGCAGCTTGTCGTCGATCCGGTCCAGCTCCTCCCGCGGCAGGGTGGACAACAGCCGCCATCCCAGATCCAGCGTCTGGTCGATGGTGCGGTTGACGTTTTCCCCCTGGCGGATGAATTCCTCGTCAAACCGGCGCCCGAAGGCCATCAGCTTTTTGTCGGTGGCCGATAATTCCTCCTCCCCGATCACCGACGCCAGCGACCGGGCGTCCTGCACCCGGGCATAGCAGGCGAACAACTGGTTGGCCACCGCCGCGTGATCGGCACGGGTAAAGCCCTCGCCGATGCCGTCCTTCATCAGCCGGGACAGCGACGGCAGCGCCGACACCGGCGGATAGATCCCCCGGTTGTCCAGCCCGCGGTCCAGCACGATCTGCCCTTCGGTGATGTAGCCGGTCAGATCGGGCACCGGGTTGGTGATGTCGTCATTGGGCATGGTCAAGATCGGGATCTGGGTCACCGAGCCGCTGCTCGAGCGGATCATACCCGCCCGTTCATACAGCGACGCCAGATCGGAGTACATATAACCGGGATACCCTTTTCGCCCGGGGATCTCCCCTTTGGAGGAGGAAAATTCCCGGCAGGCCTCGGCGTAGGAGGTCATATCGGTCATGATCACCAAAATGTGCATATTGCAGTCAAAGGCGAGGTATTCCGCCGCCGTCAGCGCACAGCGAGGAGTCAGGATCCGCTCGATCACCGGATCGCTGGACAGATTGAGGAACATCGCCACCTTGCCCAGCACGCCGCCGGCCTCGAAATTGCGGCGGAAATAATCCGCCACGTCGCTGGTGACCCCCATTGCGGCGAACACCACGGCGAATTCCTGGTCCCGGCTGTCGGCGATCTTGGCCTGGCGGACGATCTGCGCCGCCAGCTCGTTGTGGTGCATACCCGAACCCGAGAAAATGGGCAGCTTTTGCCCCCGGATCAGGGTCATCAGGCAGTCGATGGAGGAAATGCCGGTGGCGATATAGTTGCGGGGATAAATCCGGGAAACCGGGTTGATGGACGAGCCGTTGATGTCCCGGCGGGTCTTGGCATAGATCGGGCCGAGTCCGTCGATCGGGCGTCCGGCGCCGTCGAAGATCCGCCCCAGCAGCTCGGGCGACAGCGGCATTTCCACCGGATGTCCCTCCAGCCGGGTACGGGTATTGTCCAGCGATATGCCGGCGGTACCCTCGAACACCTGGATGATCGCCCGCTCACCCGCCAGCTCGACGATCCGCCCGGCACGGGTGGATCCGTCGTCCAGCCGGATGGTCACCGTCTCGTCGAACGAGGCGTTTTTCACCCCGTCCACCTCGATCAGCGACCCGGCGATATCCTTCACGCCCACATATTCAATAACCACACGCTCACATCCCTGTTTCGTCAGTCGGCCTGCACCAGGCCGCGGATCTTGTCGTCGATCTCGTCGATCATCCCGTCGAGCCGGTCGAGCTGATCGTTGGGCACGTCGAATTTCATCCGCGCCGCCTTGTCGAACAGTCCCAATCCCACGATCCGGCTGAGCGGCACTCCGGCGGCCACCGCCGTCGACGCCGCCCGGTGCAGCCGCAGGATCACCCGCATCATTTTGAGCTGCTTTTGAAGCGGAACGAAGGTATCGTCTTTGTGATAGGCGTTTTGCTGCAAAAAGCCCACCCGGATCACCCGCGCCGTCTCGATGACCAGCTTCTGGTCGTCGGGCAGCACGTCGGAGCCGATCAGCTTGACGATCTCCATCAGCTTGCTTTCTTCCTGCAGCAGCGCGGCGATCTTTCCCCGGCAGGCGGTAAAATCCTCGCCGACGTTTTCGGCGTACCAGGCGGACAGATCCCCCACGTACTCGCTGTAAGAATCCATCCAGTTGATGGCGGGATAATGCCGCGCGTAGGCCAGCGCCTTGTCCAGCGCCCAGAAGCAGCGGGTGAACCGCTTGGTGTTCTGGGTGACCGGCTCGGAAAAATCGCTGCCCTGGGGCGACACCGCGCCGATGATGGTCACGCTGCCGGATTGACCGCCCAGCGTCTGCATCATCCCGGCCCGTTCGTAAAAGGCCGACAGCCGGGAGGGCAGATAGGCCGGAAATCCTTCCTCGGCCGGCATTTCCTCCAGCCGGCCGCTGATTTCCCGCAGGGCTTCCGCCCACCGGGAGGTGGAATCGGCCATAATGGCGACGTGATACCCCATATCGCGGTAATACTCCGCCAAGGTGATACCGGTATAGATCGACGCTTCCCGCGCCGCCACCGGCATATTGGAGGTGTTGGCGATCAGCACCGTCCGGTCGGTCATCGGCCGGCCGGATTTGGGGTCGATCAGACTCGAAAACTCCTCCAGCACCTGGGACATTTCGTTGCCCCGCTCGCCGCAGCCGACGTAGACGATGATATCGGCGTCGCACCACTTGGCCAGCTGGTGCTGGGTCATGGTCTTGCCGGTGCCGAATCCGCCGGGAATGGCGGCGGCGCCGCCCTTGGCCACCGGGAACAGGGTGTCGATCACCCGCTGACCGGTGATCAGCGGGGTGTTGGCGTAGAGCCGTTTTTGGACCGGCCGTGGGGTGCGGATGGGCCAGCGCTGGCACAGCGTCAGCGGGCGCTCCTTCCCCTTGTCGTCGGTCAGGGTAACCACCGTGTCGTTCACCCGGTAGCCGCCGTTTGGCACGACGGCCGTCACGGTGCCGGCCACTCCCGGCGGCACCATGCAGCGGTGGGTGATGACGGCGGTCTCGGGACAGGTGGCGTAAACGTCGCCCGGCTCCAGCCGGTCGCCCGGCTGAACGGTGAGCGTCACCTGCCAGACCTTTTCCCCGTCCAGCGCCGCCACCGACGCGCCCCGGGAGAGAAAATCCCCCGACTGCCCGGCCAGCGCCCGCAGCGGCCGCTCGATGCCGTCGTAAATATTGTCGAGGATCCCCGGACCCAGGGTGGCGCACAGCGGGCCGCCGGTAGACTCCACCGGCTCGCCCGGCCGCAGACCGGTGGTGTTTTCGTAGACCTGGATGGTGGTCTTGTCGGCGGTGACGCCGATCACCTCGCCCACCAGCCGCTCGTGGCCGACCAGCACCATATCCATCATCGCCAGACCCGTCGCCCCCTGAATGGTGACCACCGGCCCGTTGATCCCGTATATCGTCGTGTTCATACGCGTTCCTTTCTTACACCGGCTGGATGGTCAGTCCCATGCTCTCCATCAGCCAGTCCCGCTGCTCCTCCAGCCGGGTATCCAGCGTATCGTCCGCCAGCAGGCCGGCCGCGGGCTGGATCCCCCGGATACCGCCGATGGCGATATCCCCGGCCACCTCAAAGCGGCAGCCGGCCGGACAAAGCGCCTGCAGCGCCGGGATCCGCTCTTTGTCCCGCTCGCACAGGTAAAAGACCGTACCCTCGCCCGGCAGCGCCGCCGCCATTTCCCTCAGCGACGCCGCCAGCCAGTCGGCGTACGCCGGGGTGGCGGTGTAGGCCAGCAGCTCCCGGCGGGCGTCGGCGAACACCTCGTCCATCCGCTTTTGCCGCTCGCGGATCAGCCCGGCCCGGCGGTCGGCTTCCCGTCCGGCCAGCTCCTGCCGCAGCCGGTTGCCGGCGTTCTCCCGTTCCCCCCGGATCAGCCGGGCGGATTCCGCCATCACCTGCCGCTCCGCCTTCGCCAGCCGCTCGGCCTTGTACGCCTCCACCTCCCGGTGGATATGCTGACTCTGCTGCTGCGCGTAGGCGGTGATCGCCTCGATGAATTTGGCGGTCTTTTTATCGTTGTCGATCATACCGGTATCTCCTTACATCTTGATCCCGATCGCGTCCCGCACGTAGCGGGTGATGGAATCGGCGGCGCGGCCGTTGCCGTGCCGGTCGGGGATCTCGACGATCAGCGGCCGGGCGCGATGGAGCTTGAGATCGTCCACCAGCTCCCGGCAAAGCGCCGTCAGCGGCGCGGTCATTAAAATGACCGCCACGTCGGGCTGTTCCATGGCGTCGGTCAGCGCCCGGCGCACCTCGCTTTCCTCGTGCACCACCACGCCCTCGATCCCCGCCAAACGCATCCCCACCTGGGTATCCACGTTGTCGCTGATCAGAAAAAAGCGCATCCGTCTCGCCTCCGGAGGTCACATCACGATGATCAGAATGGCGATCAGCAGGCCGTACAGGCCGAAGCCTTCGCCCAGCGCCACGAAGATGATGGATTTACCGAAGGATTTCGGGTTTTCCGCCGTGGCGCCGATGGCCGCCGACGCGCCCGAGGCGACGGCGATACCGCCGCCGATGCCTGC
Source organism: Acutalibacteraceae bacterium (assembly GCA_050946775.1). Lineage (GTDB taxonomy): Bacteria > Bacillota > Clostridia > Oscillospirales > Acutalibacteraceae > UMGS1474. Next base: position 5,999 of record JBMNVL010000001.1, on the reverse strand, counting down.
CAGACCCACCGCCAGCGCCGCGCCGATGTATTTCAGCCCGCTGTCGGCCGCCGGGGCGGTCGCCCCGACGGTTTCCACCGTCGCCGTATCGGCGTCCTCACCCTCGGCGGCGGCGCCGATGGGCAGCGCCAGACACAGCGCCGCGATCAGCAGCACGCTGAGCAGATGCAGGCACAGCGCCTTTTTGGGCGCCATCCCCTTTTTCACCATCACGATCGATCCGGCCACCGCCGCGACCAGCAGCACCGCCGGGATCAGCAAAAACCACGCGTTCATATCCGTTTACCTCCGTTTTTGAATTGACGTTATCACGAATCGGCCTGAGCCGACAAGGGCGTGAAGATCTGTCCGTCGCCGTTGTAGTACCGGCTGAACATCTCGTAAAATTCCAGACGCATCACCTGAATGGCGACCAGCGTCGCCTCCATCACCATCACCAGCGCGTTGCCGATCACCACCGTCACCGTCGCCCCGAATGGCCCGAACAGATCGGCCAGCGCGAAGACGGCCATCATCATCCCGGCGTGGACCAGCACGAAGGCGCCCACCCGCAAAAACGACATGGTGTTGGACAGATAGGACAGCATCGTCTCGAACAGCTCAAAGAAGTTTTGCAGGATGAAATCGCCCCACCCGTCCGGCTTCCAGTCGGGATCCCGCGCCGCCAGCTTGCCCAGCGGCTGGCGCAAAAACATCACAATCAGCGGCAGCACGATCAGCCCGAGGACGTACCACGTTGTCATCACCGGCACCCCCAGCACGAACTGGAGGACGCACCCGACGATCACCGCCAGGTAGAAGACCATTCCGGCCAGTCCGCTGGGGCTGAAAAAGGCCGCTTCCCAGTTTTTCTGCCGGATGCCGGAATAGATCCCCAGCGCCATCGACACCACGATCAGCACGATGCCGATCCCCACCGACGCCAGCAAAATGGTGGTGGTCATCGACGAGCGCATCACCTCGACCGGCTTTTCGTCCAGTCCCAGCACCGCCTTGTAGAGCGGATCCAGCCAATGCTCGAATCCGAACACCGACCCGTAGACCAGCCCGAAGACCGCCGACGAGATCCCGCAGGGGATCAGCACCCGGCCGATGTCCAGCTTTTTGAGCCGCCACATCAGCCAGCCGACCAGCGACACCAGCAGCCCCTGCCCCACGTCGCCGAACATGATGCCGAACAGCAGCACGTAGGTGATCGCCACGAAGGGCGTGGGGTCGATCTCGCCGTAACGGGGCATCCCGTACATATCGACCAAAAACTCAAACGGCCGGAAAAGCCGCCAGTTGCGCAGCTTAACCGGCGGGGTATGTCGCTCGTCGACGGTAGCCGCCTCAAAAGTCGCCTTGACCCCGTCGATGGGGGCAAACCGGTCGGCCAGCGCTTTTTGCTCGGCGGCCGGCACCCATCCGGTGACGATAAACTCGTCGTGGTATTTCGCCGCGTACCGCCGCAGACCGAAGAGGTACTCCCGCCGGTGCATGGCGGTGTAGGCCTCCAGGCAGGCGTCCTTTTCCTTCTCCCACAGCGCCGCGGCGTCCGCGCGGGCCGTTTTGAGCGCCTGCTCGGCGTCGGCGTGCTCCTTTCGCAGATGGGCGAGGATCTCCTCCACCGTGCCGGTCTCGGCCGGCAGCCGCACCCGCTCGAAATACAGCCCCGAAAAGATCCGGTCGACCGCGTCGACGAAGTCCAGCGGCGCAAAATACATCCCCCAGTAATAATGCTTTTCCCGCCCGGCGGTGAAAAACATCACGTAGGGATCGTCGTCGTAAAGCGCCAGCTTGTCGTATCCCTCGGCCGGCAGTCGGCCGAACCGCACCTTGATGGTCTGGCATTCCAGCAGACTGCTCAGCTCGACGTTGAGCCCCTTGAGGTGCTCGAACTGCTCGATCTCCTGCGCGAGGGTACGCGCCCTCTCTTCCCACCGGTCGGTCTCTCCCGCCGCCCGGTCGGCGTCCGCCTCAAACCCGGCGACGTATTCCTCGACGCGGTCCGCCGGCAAGGGCGACGGCCGGGTCAGCCGGGGCGTACCGCCGATCCGGCGAATGGCGGTCTTCAACCGGCCGAGCGCCTCGCCGTAAGGGTTTTCCTCCCGAATGGGGGAAAAGTCCTTGGTGTCGGAATAAAACGACAGGGCGTCCTCCGGATGAAACACGCCGCTTTCGCCGCATATTTCCATCGCGTCGTCCAGCCGGTCCAGCGGCCCGACGACGGTCAGGCGTTTCATTTTGGTGATCAACGGTGTCTCTCCCTTCCTGCCCGAAAAGCCGGGCGTTATCCCGCCTGCGCGGCGTCCATCACCAGCATGGCGGCGATCTCGGACGGCGGCAGGCCGTAACGGACGCCCTCGATGATGTTGACCAGGTCGTCCAGTTCCATTTCCGTCAGCATGATATAGGCCGAAAAGACGACCTGCGGATAGCGGGAAAAGTGCAGCGCGTGACGCGCCGCTTTATAGGGCAGCCGCATGGGCAGATCGTCGGGATGCCGCCGCTGCTCCTCGTCGACGTATCGCCCGGCGGTGGCGAAAAACCGCTCGAGCACCTGCTCGTCGGTCTCGGCCTCGATCATATCCTTGAGCGTTTGCCGGGACAGGCTGCCGGTCACCGGCAGCAAATTGGCGGCGATCTGCTCCGCCGGCAGGTGGAAATAGGTCTTCATCCGCCGGATGCGGGTGACCTGCATGCTGTCGACCTGAGCGCCGTACAGCCGGCGCAGCTCTTCCCGCTCGCCCTTGGGCGAAGCCTCCATGTTGGCGTAAAGGCGTTTGTACAGATAGGCGTACAGCGCGTTTTCCACCGCCGTGAGCGAAACGGCCGCGATGGAGGCGGGCAAAAACCGCCGCAAAATGGCGCCGTAAGGCGTTGCCGCCGCGGCGTCGACCACCTCGTCGAAATCCGCGGCGGCGGCCATCCGCCGCAATTGCAGCCGGGTGCGTCCCGACAGAAAGGAGGGCACCGAAAACAGAAAATCCTCCATCCGGCCGGCCCGCATCATCAGCAGACACCGCACGATCAGCTCGATCTCACTTTTGCGCAGATAATAGTCGCTCATCCGCCGGTTCATCGACCGGTCGTAATAGGTGAGCGTCTGGTAATCCTCAAACAGCTTTCGCCGCAGCGCCGATTCCAGATACCCGCGGTGGACGGCCGCCTCGTTGACGTCGGCCAACGCCTCGGCGTAATGGGTACGGGTCTTTAAGTATTCCGCCACCTCGCTGACGCTGCGGCATTGGGTCAGCTGCCGGTAATCGGCGGCGGTCAGACAGCGTCCCACCATGGCGCGGGCCTTGGCCGCGACGGCTTGGGACGCGCTGGGCAGCGCCATGATGCTCACCTCCGGGTTTGGTTGATCGATCCGCTGATCAAATGGCAAAAACTTGCGGTATGTCATCCTGAGCGAAGCGAAGGATCTTAAAAAGACTTGACCGCTGAGATTCTTCGTCGCTTACGCGTGGCCTATCGTGCCAGCGTGCGTTCCACCAATGCGCGCACCCACTCGTCCCGGTGGGCCGCGAAGGCCTGCTCCATCGCCTGTTCCTGCGCGTCGTAATGAGCGCGGATCTTCTCCCATTTCTGGTCGATGATGGTGCGGTCCATTTCACCGTTTATCTCGATGCGGCGGCGGGCTTGCTGCAGATACCGCTCCCGCAGCGCCTGCACCTTTTCGTTGATCTCCCGCTCACTGTCCAGCTTTTCCCGCTGGGCCGCCTCGGTGGTCCGGCGCGCCTGCCGGTCCACCTCGATGATGCGTTTGATGATATCTTCCATAACTGCCTCCTGAACCGGTGCGCGTCAGTTTTTCAAGCTTTGCATCGGCGCCGGGATCCGGCCGCCCCGGTCGATGAACCGGGCGGGCGAGCTCATGTTGACCGGCATCACCGGGCCGCCGCCCAGCAGGCCGCCGAAGGACAGCTCGTCTCCGACGCTCTTGCCGATCGCCGGGATCACCCGCACGGCGGTGGTCTTGGAGTTGACCATCCCGATGGCCGCCTCGTCGGCGATGATGGCGGCGATCACCTCGGCCGGGGTATCCCCGGGGATGTTGATCATATCCAGCCCCACCGAGCAAACGGCGGTCATCGCCTCCAGCTTTTCGAGCTTCAGGCAGCCGCTGCGGGCGGCGTCGATCATCCCCCGGTCCTCGGTCACCGGGATAAACGCCCCCGACAATCCGCCGACGTGGGACGACGCCATCACGCCGCCTTTTTTCACCGCGTCGTTGAGCAGCGCCAGCGCCGCCGTGGTGCCCCAGCCGCCGCAGCGCTCCAGCCCCATTTCTTCCAGTATATGCGCCACCGAATCGCCCACCGCCGGGGTAGGCGCCAGCGACAGATCGACGATGCCGAACGGCACCCCCAGCCGCCGGGACGCTTCGTAAGCGACCAGCTGTCCCATCCGGGTGATCTTGAAGGCGGTCTTCTTGACGATATCCGCCACCCCGGTCAGATCGCAGTCGCCGGCCTTGGCCAGCGCCGCGCGGACCACCCCCGGCCCGGAAACCCCGACGTGGACGACGCAATCGGGTTCGCCCACCCCGTGGAAGGCGCCGGCCATAAAGGGATTGTCCTCCGGCGCGTTGCAAAACACCACCAGCTTGGCGCAGCCGATGCAGTCCCGCCCGGCCGTCCGCTCGGCGGTCGCCCGGACGGTGCGCCCCATCAGCGCCACCGCGTCCATGTTGATGCCCGCCTTGGTCGAGCCGACGTTGACCGACGAGCAGACGTGATCGGTCACCGCCAGCGCTTCGGGAATGGCGGCGATCAATTCCCGGTCGCCGGCCGAAAATCCCTTGTGCACCAGCGCCGAAAACCCGCCGATGAAGTTGACCCCGCAGGCGTTCGCCGCCCTTTCCAGCGTGAGCGCCAGCTTGACGGCGTCCTTGTTGGCACAAGCGGCCAGAATCATGGCGATCGGGGTCACCGAGATCCGCTTGTTGATAATCGGCACCCCGAATTCCTTTTCAATCTGCTCGCCGACCGCCACCAGATTTGCGGCGCGGCGGGTGATCTTGTCGTACACCCGCTCGCAGACTCGGTCAATATCGCCGTCGCAGCAGTCCAGCAGGGAAATGCCCATCGTGATGGTGCGCACGTCCAGATGCTCGTCGTCGAACATCCGGATGGTCTCAAGTATATCGTTGGTGTTTACCATTGCCATAGCCGTTTCCCCTTAAATATGATGCATGGTGTTGAAAATATCCTCGTGCATGGTGTGGATGGACAGCCCCATCTCGTCGCCCAGCGCCGCCAGCTCGTCCACCAGTCCGGCAAAGGGAATATCGCAGCCGGTCACGTCCACCATCATGATCATGGCAAACAGATCCTGCAGGATGGACTGGGTCACCTCCACCACGTTGACGCCGTGCGCCGCGCAGGCGGTGGAGACCCGCGCCAAAATGCCCACCATATCCTTGCCGACGACGGTTACGATCGCCCGTTTCATCCGCAAAACCTCCTACTTCTCCAAATTAGCAGTATTATAGCACATTCCCCCGAAAAAGAAAAGCCCTACCCTGCCCAAAACGCCGGTTTTTTTCGGCGGTTTTTTGCCAGTATTGTCCACAAAAAAGGAGAGAAGTTTCGGCCAAAGGGTTGACTTTTCAAGGCGGAGTGAGTATAATACAAAAGCACCTGCCGGTGTGATGGAATTGGCAGACGTAGTGGACTCAAAATCCACCGGTGGCGACACCGTGCCGGTTCGAGTCCGGCCACCGGCACCATCAACCCCTTTGCCCCTTTCGGGGCGGAGGGGTTGATCTTGTTTGTGCCGCCCGGACGAGAACCGGAGGTTCGATAAGTGACGCCCCGAGAGGGCAAGCGGCAGCGCGGCCCGATCGGTCGGCGGAACTTATGCATGCGAGCGCAAGCGAGTCGTACCGGCCACCGGCACCATCAACCCCTTTGCCCCTTTCGGGGCGGAGGGGTTGATCTTGTTTGTGCCGCCCGGACGAGAACCGGAGGTTCGATAAGTGACGCCCCGAGAGGGCAAGCGGCAGCGCG